>NZ_JBHYZP010000030.1:0-121137 GCF_042752355.1 Streptomyces sp. NPDC059255 | reverse complement strand
GAGACACCTGTGAACAACGGGTGTGCCAGGACCGAACGATCCACCGTGCCTTCCACCAGCAGAGCATGCCCACCCGCTATCACGCACCAACTCGTTAACAGTTCTTGCAGCCCCGAGCATTTCTGAGGCCAGATACCCGCGTCGGCGAGGTCTTCGTTGAATGCGATCGTGGTGAAGAGCACCGGTGCGTCCGTCTTCGCGTTGCGTGCCGCGTGGATCGACCGAGCAGTGGCCGCGACCTCGCTGGACAGGTCACTGCCCAGGGCAAATCTGCTGTCCGTGAACCCATTGACAAGATCGACCACCACAATCGCCGGGCGCGCCCGCGGTCGTCGAGGAGTACCGGGCCACGTGCGTCGACCAGGAGAACGTCGCCGGTGGTCAGCTTCAGCGCTTGGCCGTCTCGGCTGCTCTGTCGAGGTCGAGCGGGCGGGCGGCGTACGTGATGCGTATGACACCGTCCGCATGGCGCTCTGCGTCGGCCTGTACGCCGAAGACTTCGGACAGGACGTCGGGGGTGAGGACGTCGAGAACGGGGCCTGCCATGACGACGGTGCCTTCGTGGAGGACCACGAGGTGGTCGCAGAGCCTGGCGGCGAGGTCGAGGTCGTGCAGGACGGCGAGGGTGGTGGTGCCGGTGGCGCGGATCAGGCCAAGGAGTTCGAAGCGGGCACGGATGTCGAGGTGGTTGGTGAGTTCGTCCAGGACCAGGAGTTGGGGGCGCTGGGCGAGTGCGCGGGCGAGCAGGACACGTTGGCGTTCGCCGCCCGACAGGGACGCGTAGTCCCGCTCGGCCAAGGGCCGCACACCGCAGCGGTCGATCGCCTCGTCGACGGCCTGGCGGTCGTCGGTGCCGTCACGGCCGAGGAGGCCGTGGTGCGGTGTGCGTCCCAGGGCGACGATTTCGGCGACCGACAGGCCGGTGGTGTTGCCGGTGGCATCCTGGAGGACGGCGGCGGTGCGGCGGGCGGCGGCGCGGGCGGACAGGGTCCACACATCGTCTTCGCCGACGCGGACCACTCCGGCGGCCGGGCGCAGTGAGCGGTAGACGGCGCGCAGCAGGGTTGATTTGCCGCTGCCGTTGGGGCCGACGAGTCCGACGATGTCGCCCTTGCGGGCCTCCAGGTTCACGTCGTGCAGGATCGGTTGGCGGTCCAGGGTGATGTGGAGCCGGTCCACGGTCAGTTTCATGCGGTGTCCAGACCCTTGTTGCGGCGCAGCAGCCAGATGAAGAACGGTGCGCCGAGGAGGGCGGTGAGGATGCCCAGCGGCAGCTCGTTGGGGCGGTTGAGGGTGCGGGACAGCAGGTCGACGACGACGAGGTAGACCGCTCCCAACAGGGCGGTCAGCGGCAGGAGTCTGCGGTGGTCGGCGCCGACGGTCAGGCGGACGAGGTGGGGGATCATCAGACCCACGAAGCCGATGCCGCCGGCGACGGCGATCGTGGTTCCGGTGAGAAGCGAGGAGAGCACCAGCAGCACGGCGCGCAGCCGGTTGACGTCCACGCCGAGCGCGGTGGCCGATTCGTCACCGGCCAGCAGGACGTTGAGCCGTCGGCCGAACAGGCTCAGCAGGACGGTCGTGAGGAGGACCACCGCGCTGACGGTCGGAAGTTGACTCCACTGGGCGCCGGAGACACTGCCGAGCATCCAGAACATCACCGTGCGCAGTTCGGTGGGCGTCGCCTGGAGTTGGAGGAAGCTCGTCGCGGACAGGAAGACGTATCCGACCGCGACCCCGGCCAGTACGAGCCGGGTGGGTGCCATGCGGCCGCCCCGTTGGCCGAGGGCGAAGACCAGCGTTCCGGCGGCGAGGGCGCCCACGAAGGCTGCCGCCGACACGCCGAGCCCGCCGAGTGAGCTGCCTCCGGCCAGGACGATGACCACGACGGCACCCAGCGAGGCCCCGTAGGAGAAGCCCAGGACGGTGGGGTCGGCCAGTGGGTTGGACACCACGGCCTGCAGCACCGCGCCGGAAACCGCCAGGCCCGCGCCGACCAGAGCGGCCAGCACCACCCGAGGGGTCCGGAAGTTCCAGACGATCTGGTCCAGCGCCGGGTCAGCGGTCGCCCCGCCGCCGCTCACGTGGTGCAGGATGATGCGCCACACGTCACCCAGCGGGATGGTGACCGCGCCGATGCTGACCGCGACCATCATGGTGGCGATCAGCACCGCGAGCAGTCCGAGGAGTGTGAAGGGGAGTCCCAGCCGCTTCAGAAGGCGTCGGGGTGCAGCATCCTGGCCACCTTGTCGACGGCCAGATCGTTGCTGGGGCCCAGGTAGATCGAGTCGGACAGCACCGTGTACGTGTTGTTCTCGGCCGCCGGCCACTGGGGGAACTCCTTGAGCAGTTGTTCGGCGTAGGCCGTCGGGTCGGGGGCGTTGTAGCTGATGACGACGAGGGCGTCGACGTCGGTGGCGGCCACCTTCTCCTTGCTCAGGTCGGCGAAGGAGGTCCTGGAGGCCGATGCGAATGCGTTGGCGCCGCCGGCCTTGGCGAGGATGTCGTTGTAGATGCCCTTGGCGACGACCGAGCTGAAGTCGTTGCCGCCCATGGCCATGTTGGCGAAGAGCACCATGACTCTGGGCTTCTTCTCGCCCCTCGTCTTGGCGGACACTTCGGCGATGCTCTTCTCGGAGTCGGCGATCAGCTTCTCGGCGCGGTCGCTGACATTGAAGATCTTGCCAAGGTCGCGCAGGAGGGTGTAGCTGTCGGCGACGGTCATCTTGGAGGTGTCCTGGTCGCAGCCCTGCGGTGAGACATAGCTGTTCGCCTTCACGTCCCCCAGCTGGTCCCGGGTGGTGAAACCGTTCTTCTCGTCGAAGCCGTACGAGGTGGTGGAGAGCACGAGGTCCGGGCGCAGGCCGAGCATCGCCTCGCGGGGGATGTCGTAGGCGTCGTTGAGTTCGATGTCACCGGTGGGCAGGGCCTTGATGGCCTTGGCCCGGCCGGGGACCTCGGACATGCCGTAGGTCTGCTGGTTGGCGACGATCCGGTCGCCGAGGCCGAGTGCGAGCAGTGTGGAGACTTCCGCCACGGAGGCACCGTTCATGACCACGACTCTGCCGGGGGCCTTGGTGAAGGTCTCGGTCCGCCCGCAGTTCTCGATGGTCACCGGGTAGCCGGACTCCGCGTCGGGTGCTGACGCCTTGTTGTTCGCCGTCTCCGTCGAGGACCCGGCGCATGCCGTCGTGACCAGACACAGCGCTCCGGCCAGGACCATGGCGATGGGCCGTTTCTTCGGCATGCGGACTCCTTGGTGCAAGGTGAAGGGGTTTCG
Source organism: Streptomyces sp. NPDC059255 (assembly GCF_042752355.1). NCBI lineage: Bacteria > Bacillati > Actinomycetota > Actinomycetes > Kitasatosporales > Streptomycetaceae > Streptomyces > Streptomyces sp. NPDC059255. The sequence goes on along the minus strand of NZ_JBHYZP010000030.1, from coordinate 117,857 downwards.
ATCCAGTAGTCGGGGCGTGGTGCACCCGGGTTCCAGAGGAGGGCCGACTACTTCGTGGTGGCGGTGCGGCGGGATCGCCGGCCGGCCGGAGCGGGCAGGGATCCGGTGGAGACGCAGTGGTCGAGATAACGGAACATGAGGTCGCGGTCGAGCGGGGGACAGACGACGCCGCTGCCCCGCAGCCCGGTCAGGACATTGTCGACGCGTACGTGTCCCAGGCTCAGTTCTGCGTCGTCGGCGGCATCGCCGCTCCAGGAGTCGAAGAAAGCGAGGGTGGTCGCGGCAGCATCGGTGGAGCGCGGCAGTTCGCCGCGCCAGCGGCTCAACGGCATGTGCCGCACGGGGTAGCCGTACTCCCGCACCCAGTCATAGAGATCGGCCAGTCGCACCGGCGGCTGAGGCGCATGGTTGAAGACGATTCTGCGGGGGCGGTGTCGGTCCAGGCTGAGGCGTACGACGGCCCGGGCCACGTAGTCGACCGGGGTCCAGGTCTCGGCCTCGAAGAGGTCGGGCAGGATGCCGGCCGGGATGCCTGCCCGCAGCACGCTCCACAGGAAGTCGCTTTCGTTCACGTAACCCGTGCCGGGCGGGCCGACGACGCGGCCCAGCCGGTGCACGGTGACCGGCAGTCCGCGCTCGGCGGCCTGCTCCAGCAGACGTTCGGAGGCCCACTTCGACTGCTGGTAGCCGGAGCGCAGTCCGGGGTGGGACGGCAGGAAGGCTTCCGGCACCTCGGCGCTGCGGCTGAGCGGTGGAGCGACCGACAGTGTGGAGACCAGATGCAGCGGTGTCGACCGTACGGCTGCCATGCGCAGCAGTTGCCGGGTGGACTCGGCGTTGGCGGCGCGGAGGCCGGCGTATTCGCGCAGGATGCTGACGGTGGCGGCGTTGTGGAAGATCACGTCGCAGGTCTCGGCGAGTTCGGCGAACAGGGCCGGGTCCAGTCCGAGTTGGCGGCGGGCGACGTCGGAGGGGACCGCCGTGACCCGTTTCCAGGCCGGCGCCCGGACCGGTATGCGCTGGGCGTCCAGAGCCCGGCGGACACGGTTGGCGGCCTCGTCCGGGTCGGCCGCGCGGACGAGGCAGACGATGTCCGCGCTGGTGGTGGCGAGGAGTTCGGCCAGCAGATGGGTACCGACGAAACCGGTGGCACCCGTGAGAAGGATCTTCCGCGGTTCGGTGTCCGCTCCGGAAGCCGGGCCGGGTCGGATGTCGTCGTCAAGAACGGTGTCGGTGAGGAGGGCCGCCGGGAGTCCGGGGGCGAGCGCCGACTCCTGTGTCCGGCGTTCCAGGAACTCCGTCAGTCCGGTCGCGGTCGGGTACTGGAACAGCCAGGCGACGCGGATCTCGCGCTGCAGTTCGACGCCGAGCCGGTTGGCGGCCTGAATGGCCTGGAGCGACTGGGCGCCCAGGTCGAAGACATCGTCGGAGGGGGAGACCTGGTCGGCGCCGAGGAGCTGCCGCCAGATGTCCGTGATGGTCCGTTCCAGCGGGCTGCCGGTCCCGGGGGCAGTGACGGTCGGCGCTGTCGGTACGGTCGGGGTGCTGAGCGCGACTCTGTCGATCTTTCCGGAACCTGTACGGGGCAGCCGTCCGTGGAACTCGACGGCGGACGGGATCATCGCGGCGGGCAGCCTCGCCCGTGCGTGGGCCCTGATCCCGGCCGAGGACGGTGGCGGGGCCTCCGCGACGAGATGGGCCACCAGGCGCCGGGTACCGTCCGGCAGCAACTGTCCCACGACGGCGGCCTCCCGGATCCGGGGGTGGGTGAGGAGCGCCGTCTCGACCTCGGCGGGGTGGACACGGTGGCCGCTGATCTTGAATTCGGTGTCCGCCCGGCCGACGAAACGTAGCTGTCCGTCGTCGCCGAGCCGCACCAGATCGCCGGTGCGGTAGGCGCGCGGGCCTCCGGGCAGGCGGCTCAGGGGAGCGAAGCGGGATTGGTCCGGCGCCCGGGCGCCTCGGTACCCGAGGGCCAGGGTCTCGCCCAGCAGGTACAGCTCTCCGTCGACGACGGCGGCACGGGTGCCGGGGAGCGGCAGCCCGATCGGTACGTCCCCGGGGCCCGGCGCGGCTTCGTGGAGTGAGGCCACCGTGGCCACCACGGTGGCCTCGGTCGGACCGTAGGTGTTGAAGAGGGCGACCGATGGGCCGACGGCCTTCCGCCAGCGGTCGACCCGCTCGGGCAGCGCCGCCTCGCCGCCGATGATGACGGTCCGCACCCCCGCGGGGAGAGCGGCGGCACCGGTCGATATGGCGTAGGCGAGTTCGTGCCAGTAGGCGGTGGGCAGGTCGAGGACGCTGATACGCAGCCGGTCGCAGGCGGCCACGAACCGGGGCACCGACTCGGTCATGTCGTCGGTGCGGACGACGAGCGTGGCCCCGGCGCAGAGGGTCAGGAAGATCTCCTCGACACTGGCGTCGAAGTGCAGTGGTGCGAACTGCAGGACACGGTCGTTCCGGCCCAGTCCGTAGCGGTGGGTGGCGCCGCTGACGAACCCGGCGAGCGCGCCGTGGCTGATCTCCACGCCCTTGGGCCGCCCCGTGGAGCCGGAGGTGTAGATGACATAGGCCAGGTCCGCACGTGACGGCGGCGGCGGTTGCGCGCCGCGCGCCTCGCTCCCGGGCAGGTCGAGCCGGAGTACCGCACGGTCACCGAAGCCGCCCGCACCGGCTCCGGTGGTGAGGACGAGATCGGGCTCCGCGTCATCGAGCAGCACGGCCGTGCGGGACGCCGGTGCGCTCGGATCGAGGGGGCAGTAGGCTGCGCCGGAGAGCAGGACTCCGACGATGGCGGTGACGGCCTCGATGCCGCGGGGCAGTGCCACGGCGACCAGGGAGCCAGGACCGATGGACCGGGCCGCGAGCCTGCGGGCGATGTTCCGGGCCGAGCCGAACAGCTCCGCATAGGTGATGGTGCGTCCGTCGTGTTCCACGGCGGCGGCTCGACCCCGCCGGGCGGCGTGGCCGGCGATCAGGCTGAGCACCGGGCGAGCGGGCGCGGGGAACGGTCCGCCGTCCAGTACGGTGACAGGCGCCCGTCCACCGGACCGGCGCAGCGCCCGGTCGGGTGCCGCGACGGCCTGGTGGAGCAGGGCGAGCAACCCCTGCTGATGGGAGGTGAGATCCGTCCTGTCGTAGAGATCGGGGTTGGCGTCGAAGGCGAACCGCAGACCGCCGCCCTCGGCACGGTCGTAGACATTGACCGCCAGGTCGTCGACGGGTCCGGCGGAGACGTTGTGGACGCTGCTGCGGTGTCCGGCGAAGCGCAGGTCGTACTCGAAGGGCATGATGTTGACGCCGGGCCCGGACAGCCTGCGCTGCCCGCCGACCAGTTTGAGGTCGCGGCGCAACTGCTCGTACCGGTAACGCTGGTGCGGCAGTCCGGCCCGCAGTTCGCCGGAGACTCTCGCCGCCAGATCGCGCAGACTGTCCTCTTCGTTCACTGCGATACGCAGGGGCAGGATGTTGCGCACCATGGCCGGGACCCGCAGGGAGGCCGAGCCGAGGCGGCCCATCACCGGCAGGCTGAGGACCGTCTCGGCTGTTCCGGTCGCCCGGCTCAGGTAGGCGGCGGTGACGGCCAGGACGACTTCGGACCAGGTGACCGACAGTTCACGGGCGACGGCGCGCAGCCCTTCGGCTTCCTCGGCCCCGAGGTCGGTGACATTACGGAGGAAGGTGGCGGCGGGCAGCGCCGCCCGCCCGGCCGGAGAGGCGATGCGCGGACGGTCCGCGAAGCGCGCCGTCCAGTGGTCACGGTCCTTGGCCCAGCGGGGCGACCCCTGGTAGGCGCTCTCCTCGGCCCGGACCGACTCCAGGAGGCCGAAGCCGCAGTCGCCGACGGGTTCACCGTCCATCAGAGCCGTGTAGACCTGGGCGACCCGGCGGGCCACCAGGGAGAGCCCGAATCCGTCGAGCGCGATGTGGTGGACGCGGTGATACCAGAGGTGGGTGCCGGGGGCGGTGCGCAGCAGGGCGTGGCCGAAGACGGGACCCCGTTCGAGGTCGACGGGACGGGCCAGGTCCCGTGCCATCCACTCCAGGGCCGCGGCGTGCGGGTCCGGCTCGGCGCGGAGGTCGCGGGTGTGCAGTCGCCACTCCACGGCCGGGATGTCGATCTGCCAGGGGCGCCCCCGCTCGTCGGCGACGAAGGCCACGTTGAGGGCCTCCGTCTCGGCGACCACGTGGTGCAGGGCGCGGTCCAGGACACCGGTGTCCACCGGGCCCTCTATCCGTACGTACTCGGCCGTGTTGTAGGCGGGGCTGTCCAGGTCGAGTTGCGAGCCGGTCCAGATGCCTTCCTGGGCGGCCAGCAGCGGGTGGCGCCGCGCGGTTCCGTCAGGCGTCGCCACGGGTTGCTCCTGCCTGACGTTCGGAGAGCAACTGCCACCACTGGGCGAAGGAGGTGCACTCGGCGAGCTCGATGAAGCTCACCTCCGCACCGGTGGCCCGCCAGCGTTCGGCGAGGGTGACGATGCGCAACGAGTCGAGGCCCGCGTACAGGGGGTTCTCTTCGAGGTCGACTTCGTCGGGCTGCTGGTGCAGGAACTCCGCCAGGTCCGCGCGGAAGACGGCAGGCGTGAGGGGATCAGGCATATGTCGTTCTCTCTTGGTGGCTCGGCAGCAGCGGCGGGGTTCAGTTGACCTTGCGTTCGGCATCGCTCCAGAAGCGGTCGCGCAGATCCCGGCGGAGGATCTTTCCGCTGGGGTTGCGTGGCACCCGGTCGATGAACTCGTACCGGGACGGCAGTTTGAAGCTCGCGAGGCGGCCGACAAGGAAGGTGTGCAGTTCCCGGGGGGTGGGGGAGTGACCGGGGACGGGGACGACGAAGGCGTGGACGCGCTCGCCCCAGCGCTCGTCGGGTGCTCCGACGATCACCGCCTCTGCCACGCCGGAGTGTGACTCCAGAACGTTCTCGATCTCGGCGGGATAGACGTTCTCTCCCGCGACCAGGATGGTGTCCTTGATGCGGTCGCGGATGAAGAGGTAACCGTCCTCGTCGAGGTATCCCGCGTCCCCGGTGTGGATCCAGCCGCCGACCAGGGTCTCGGCCGTCCTGTCGGGCAGCCCCCAGTACTCCACCATCCGGGCCGGAGTGGCCAGGCAGACCTCTCCGACAGCGCCCGGCGGCAGTTCACGGCCCTGGTCGTCGACGACCTTGCACCGTACCCCGGGATACGGGCGGCCGGCGGCCTGCATGCGCGGGCCGCCCGGGAGGTGATCGTCCGACGGGAGGCAGACGGCGGTGTTACCGGTCTCGGTCAGCCCGTAGATCTGCGCGAACTCGCAGTCGAAGACGGTCAGGCTCTGCTCAAGCAGCGCCTCCGAGATCGGCGACCCGCCGTACACCGTCTTGCGCAGGGTGACGAAGTCCCGTGAACTCAGGCCGGGTTCGGCCAGCATCATGCGGAGCATGGCGGGGACCACGCAGGCAGTGGTGACACCGAGACCGCGAATGAGGTCGACGGCATCGCGGGCGGCGAAGGCGCGCATGGCCACCACGGTCACTCCGGCGTTGAAGTTCTGGGTGGCCCACCACAGGCCACCTATGTGGAAGCCGGGTATGCCGATCAGGGCGATGTCGCCGGCCCGCCAGTCGATCCAGTCCAGCCTCTCGCCCGCCAGGGCATCGCGGATCGCGAAGAAGCTGCGGTGGGCGAGGACGACTCCCTTGGGCAGTCCGGTGGTTCCGCTCGTGTAGAGCTGGGCGACGGGGGTGTCGGGGGTGGCCTGTGACGGCAGGTCGGTGTCGGGCCGGGACGCCTTCCAGGAAGCGAATCCTTCCGGCACTCCCAGCCGCACCACCGTTTTCGGCGGTGCGGTCGGCAGACGCTCGACGACCGGTGCGAATTCCTCCTCCAGGAAGAGCAGTTCCGTGCCGGAATCCTGGAGGATGTGACTCACCTCGGGGGCGGTGAGCCGCCAGTTGACCGGCACCAGAACGGTCCCGCTCTTCGCACAGCCGAAGAGGATCTCGTAGTAGTGCTCGGACTCCTTCCCCAGGTACGCGACCCTCGCACCCGCGGTGAGCCCGGCGGCCTGGAGGGCATGGGCGATCCGGTTGCTCTCCCGGTGCAGTTGCTCATAGGTCAGGGTGCGTCCCTCACAGAGCACCGCGGGTGTCCGCGGCCGCTGCTCCGCGTGGAATCGCACGGACTGAACGAGGGTCCGCAACTGCGGGTGGTGCAGCTTCTTCTGCTTCTGCGCCGGTGTCACCGCAGACGTCCTGCTTGATGCCCCTGTCGCTGCTGATGCCTCTGTCGCTGAAAATCGTTCCAACGCGGAGCCTCGCCTCTCTTGTTGCGAAACGGAGCTTTATCAAGGGATGTTGACGAAGGCGAGTGTCGCCCGGCCGTCGCAGCGCCCACCGCCGGCGTCCCGGTAACGGAAAGAGGTCTCGGCGAAGAGAAACGGACTGCTACCGTCCGCGGTGTGCCGGGAGACGGACAGGAATTCCATCTCTCCCGAGAATGAGCGGGGGTTGACGGGGCGCCGGAAGTTACTGGAGAAGCGGGCTATGAGAATGTCGGGAAGCTGTCGCTTCCAGAAGTCTTCCAGCGTCCAGGTCTCGAACCCGGTCAGCAGTCCCTCTTTCACGGACTTGGCCGCCAGGTAATACATCATCTGGTTGTAACAGATGTTGACCTCGACGGAATTGAGGTGGCCGGTGTCGTCGATGTAGCACGACTCGGGAATGGCGAATTCGCACTGGGCGGACGCGGTGCCGGACCGTGAGGTGACAGCTGCGGTGCGCACGTACTTGCAGTGTGCCTTGTAGGGCGCGAGTACCCGCGCGAGCAGGTCCTCGTCGGTGGCGTAGGTCCGCTGCGGCAGCGGTTCGGCCCGGGCGGCGTGAGCGGTCATGCGGCGGCGCCCGCGTCGTAGAGCTTCATCTCGTCGTGAACGGTGACCCGGTAGGAGACCGTCGGCTCGGGGGTGGTGGTGTGCCGGGCCCGGTGGACGAGGCTGCGGTTGTCCCAGACCAGCAGGTCGCCCTTCTCGAAGGTCTGCAGGTGGATGTTGTCGTGGGTGAATGTTTCGTCGAGCTGGCCGGTGGCTTCGAAGAGGCGACGCAGCAGGTCGTCGTCGAGCGGGTTACCGGTCTCGTCCTCGATGCCGACCGTGAAGCCCTCGCTGATGTACAGGACTTTCTCCCCGGTCATGGGGTGGGTGAAGGTGGTCGGCTGGACAACGGGCGGCGTCTTCTGTTCGATCTCGTCCAGAATTTCCGAGATGGGGCGGTAGACGTCGTGCGGACGGATCTTGAAATACTTGCGCACGGAGTGCCTGCAGTACGTGCCGCCGATCTCGTTCCTCAGTTCCTCGGGGAGCTTTTCGTAGGCTCTGCCCATGTCGATGAAGTATGTGCCGCGATTTTTCTCCGGTACGACCTGCGGGTAGATCAGGGTGAGACCGAACGGGTCGGGCATGAACTGGTAGTCGGCATGCCAGAACTTTCCTGTCTTCGGTACGCCTATCTGCCGGCCGCCTTCGGGAACGTTGGAGGAGACGAATATCTCTTCCACCTCGGGGTGCTTGTACATCGGCTCGTAATAGACCTCCGGACGTCCCAGCCGTTTGCCGAGTTCGAGGAACTGCCGAGGTGAGAGTTCCTGTCCTTTGAGGACGGCGATCTTCTGGGTGTAGACGGCCTGCTTGAGCGCCTCGATGTCCGCTGCCGACGCGTCTGCATGGTCGAACTCCTCGACGGTCGCGCCGATCGCTTGGCCGGGCTGCTCCGTGATCTTCACGTGTTCCTGCCTTCTGTGAGGGATGGGGCGGCGGTGAGAGGGGCCGGGGCGGCCGGTGAGTGGGCTACGCGGCCCGGTGGGTGTCGATCAGCGTCGCGGTGGCGCCGAGTGTGAGGTCCGGAGGGAGCTCGTTGTCGGCGATGGCGACGCCGAGGTCGCGTTCGATGCGGATACTGATCTCGACCATCGTCAGCGAGTCGACATCCAGCTCGGCGAAGGTCGCCTGGGGGGTGATCCGTTCGGGCGGTGCGTCGTGCAGCTTCGCGAGGATCGCGGCCAACTGCTCGTACGTGGTGCTCATGGCGCGGTTTCGTCTCCTTGGTCGTACACAGGGCTCGGGGTGGGGATCGTGGGCCAGGTCAGGAGGCGGGACCCCCAGGTGAGGCCGCCCCCGAAGGTGGTGAGCAGGACACCGTCGCCGGCGGCCACCGCCGGCCGGGAGGCGGCGTCGGCCGGGGCGAGCGGAATTGGACGCGGCACCGGTGTTGCCGACCGACTCGACACGGGACACACAGCGCTCCCGCGGGAGTCCCAGGTCTTCGGCCACCGACCGGAGGATCCGCAGATTGGCCCGGCGGGGCACGAAGTGGCCGACGACTCCGGGTTCGTCGGGGTGTCCGGCGCGCGGGACGACGGCTCCGGCACCGTCCCCGAACATGATCGCGTTGGCCCGGTCCCGGGGATCGACGATCGTCGAGTAGGCGTCGGCGCCGATGAGCAGGACGCGTTCAGCCACTCCGTGCGCGATCAGGCCGGCGGCGGTCGCCGGCCCGTACACGAACGTCCGGGTGCGTATCCACGCGTCGTCCGTGTCGAGCCGCCGGGAGAGATCGTCGTCGGTCACCACGCGGGGCGTCACCCAGCCGGCGAACCCGCACAATACGGCGGCAGGGGCGGAGGTGGGTCTCGCGGCATTGGACACACCGATTCTCCTCGTATGACGGGCGACGGGCGACGGGCGTCTGGGTGAGCGGACGGCTTTACAGGCCGCCAGGGGCCACGGGACTCGACGAGATGAGCACCGGCGGTCTAGGGGGCGGTCGACCTTCGAGGGCCCAGCGTCATCAGCACACCGCCGCAGATGCCACCCGCGATCATGAACAGGGCGGTACGGATTCCGTCGAGAAGGCCGGCGGTGGACCCGTCATGACCGCCCACCTGCGCGGCGGCGATCAGCACGGCCAGCCCCACCGCGCCTCCCACCTGGAGCGTCGTCGACGCCATTCCGGATGCGATGCCCTGGTCGCCCGGGGCGATCCCGGAGGACGCGGCGATCCACATGCCCGTCCACGCGGCACCCTGGCCGAGGCCCAGGAGCACGATCCCCGGAAGCAGCATCAGATACGAACCGTCGTCCGTGAGCGCGAGTCCGAGCGCGCCGGCCCCGGCGGCTCCCAGCACCATCCCGCCCGTCAGCATCCGGCGCACCCCGAAGGCCGACACCGCCCGTTCGCCCGCCTGCGTCCCGGCGGCGACCACCACGGCGGGCACGAGAAAGGCAAGGCCGGTGCCGAAGGCGCTGTAGCCGTGCACCGACTGGAAGTAGAGGGTCAGGAAGTACGGCACCGAACTGAACGTCGCGCTGAAGAGAGCGGTCACCCCCATCGCCATGACCAGCCCGCGGTGCGCGAACAGCCGGGCCGGCACCAGCGGATCACGGGACCGGATCTCGACGACGGCGAAGAGGGACAGCAGCGTCAGCGACAGCACCGCGCCTCCGCGTACGGACCAACTGCCCCATCCCGCCTCGGGCGCGTGCACCAGGACGAACACCATGAGGGTGATGCCACCCGTGGCGGTCAGCGCACCCGTCAGGTCGACCTGGCGCGAACCGGACCGGGCACCGTCGGCGGGGAAGAGCAGGCTCCCTGCCAGCGCGATGCTCCCTGCCAGCGGGACGTTGACGAAGAACACCGACGGCCAGCCGAAGGCTTCCACCAGCACTCCACCGAGCAACGACCCGAAGCACAGGCCGCCGGCCCCCGCGGCTCCCCACACGGCAAGCGCCCGGTTTCGGCTGGGCCCCTCGGTGTGGACCGTGTTGATCAGAGACAGCGTCGCGGGGAACAGCAGCGAACCACCGATGCCCTGGACGGCCCGGACCGCGACCAGGACTCCCGCCGACTCCGACAAGCCGCCGATCAGCGACGATCCCGCGTACAGCGACGCCCCCAGCACGAACATCCGGCGCCGCCCGAGCAGATCCGTCGCCCGCCCGCCCAGCAGCAGAAAGCCTCCGTTGACCACGACGTAGGCGCTCACCACCCACTGCAGGTTCTGGTCGGAGAAGCCCACTTCCGTCCCGATGATGGGGAGTGCCACATACACGATGCTGTAGTCGAGCGAGATGACCAGTTGGGCCGCCGCCAGAACGAACAGGGGCAGTCCGAGCCGCTGTCGGGACGGAGCGGGTGACAACTTCTCCGTGATTACCATCGGGACCCCCTCTCGGGATCCATATCTTGGACAACTCTCGATATCCAGAGGGGAGAAGGTGCCGTTCTCATTTATCGCCCATCAGTGTGCGTATTTCGGTGATGAGAGCGACCAGTGCCTTCCGTTCGGGGAGGGTGGTCTCCGGATGCCAGAGATCTACGAGCAGGCAGGCACGTGGACGGCTTCCGTCATTGCGCGCCTCATGCTCGAAGGAGTAATCGAAGAGCAGACACTTTCCCTCTTCCCATGAGCGCGTCTCTTCGGCGACCGTGATACTGCACCCGTCGGGTATGTCCACGGCAAGGTGCAGGTTGATGCTGAAGTTCCAGAGATCACAGTGCGGAGCGACAGCGGCACCTGGCAACAGTGTCGAAAAATGACTTTCCAGGAGTGGGCAGATCTTCTCCGTATCGACGGCAAACTCTTTCAGTACCCTGTATGCGGTCGGTGTCGTATGCGCCGAACTCTCGACGAGTCTTCCCCTGCGGAACAGGTAAAGGGCCTGCCAGTCCTCTTGGCGTGTCAAATAATGTTCATAGTCCGAGAACTTTTCCCGGCGCGTCGACCATGCCGTCGTGAGCTCTTCCTTGATCGCCGCATGATTGCTTTCCAGGGCCTTCACCACGGGATTCATCTCGGCGTACTCGTACGGCTCGTGCCAGGGCCTCCGGGAGAGTCCGGGCATAATCCATTTCGCGGCCTTCTGGAGTGGATGGCGGTCCTTCCTTCCCGGCTTGAGCATCTGCTCGACGCGTGTGATCGATTCCGGTCCCGACTCGCTTCTGATCGCCGCGAAAATTCTTTCTATCTCAGGTGTCACTCAGGTCTCCTGTTCTGGACCGAGGCCAAATCCGGGGAAGGGCATCTCGCTGCGGTGTCGAACAAGTAGTCGATGGTCGGCGGCGTTGAGTTCCCGCCCATCCGGGGAGAACTGAACTTCCCCTGAAGGAAAGGAAGTCGAAGGTGGCCGACGTCGCGCGCCTCTGACCGGCACCGGCTGCCTTTGTGCTCACGCGGCCGGTGTCTCTGCCTCGGCGAGCAGGCCGAGGAGAGTGATCCGGGCACGGGCCACGCGGGAGCGGACCGTGCCGATGGGGCAGCCGCTGACCTCGGCTGCCTCCGCGTAGGTCAGTTCCAGCATCTGGGTGAGAACGAACGCCTCACGACGGTCGTCCGGCAGTGCCTCCAGCAGATCGAGGAGCGCGATGCCGTCATCGAAGCCGGGTACGTCACGCGGTTGAGCGATCTCCACCGCCATCTGCCAGTTCGGGTTGTCGCTGGGGCGCGGTCGGGCGGCGGCGTATCGGAAGCTGTCGATCACCGCGCGGCGTGCGATGGACAGCAGCCACGTCCGGGCCGAGGAGCGCCCCTCGAAACGGTGCAGGCTGCCGAGCGCCCGCAGGAAGGTCTCCTGGGTCAGGTCGTCGGCGGCCTGGGGGTCTGCGGAAAGGTGGGCGACGTAGCGAAGCACGTCTCGGTGCAGTGCGCGGACGAAGTGCTCGAAAGCCTCCGGGTCTCCACCGCCGGCGGCCAGCGCCCAGGCCGTTGCCGACTCGTCGGCCGACATCATGTCCTTGCGTGAAACGGGCAGGGCAGAAGTCATCGCAAAGTGTCCTTCTCCGGTTATCCGTGATCCGGACCTGACACGAGAGTGCTGTGGTCCGGTGAGAGGTACGGCCGTGTGGAAGGCACGGCCGACACCCGAAGCACACACAGAGGCGCTTCGGGAGGAATGCTGTCGTCAGACGACAGCCGCCTCCTCCGGTGGTCCCCGGGAAGTGATCGCGTGAACGAGAACGAGCAGTCGTGGTGCCCGGTCCGAGAACCCGCGGCGTACGCGGACACGCGGGCGATGCAAAGGTGTGGCCAGGGCGAGCAGCAGCCGGACCGGCGCGGTCAGGCGCCATGCCAGGGCCCGTAGGACACGGAAAGCGGCGCGCTCGCCGTACGCGAGCCACACCCCGCACAGCAGCGCCGCCACTAGGTGGGCGACAAGCATTCCGGACGACGACATACCGCCGTCCATGTCGTGCCCCGCAGGAGTCACGTGGCCGGCACTCATCCGCCACATGTCCGCGGAGTCCATGTGCATGGACCCCGCGCCGTGCTCCATCGAGCCCGGGGCCGGCTGCCGAACGGTCGACTGCGCCAGAGAGAACGCGGAGTGGAGCGCCCCTTGGGTGACGACCACCACGGACACGATCAGTGGCAGCCCCCGCTCACGTCCGGCAAGGCACCAGCCCGCACCGCCGGTCACCAGAGCCGCGGCGGTCATCGCCCACCAGGGCACCGAGGAGCCGGACATCATCGCATGGCCCAGGGCGGCAAGCAGCACACAGACGGCCGCGAACATCGCGGCTCGTACGATGCGTAAACACCACCCTGCGGTCATCACGGGCTCAACCTTGCATCAGGAACTTGAGTCTCACGACGAGTTACGCGCCGAGACCTGGCCCCGCACTCAACGCGGGTCGGGTGATCTGGAACACGGCATCCGCCAGGAACCGGATGGGCACTCAAGCCGACTCCTCGTGAGGTTCGTTCTGTGTCTCCCAACAGATGAGGCACTCCGGACGCGCCTCCGCCGCGCGGCCTTCCGTCGACATCTCGTCACTCCTCGTGCAACGGCGTTCCGGCACACTTCGGCCGACGTTCCCTACAGTCGTCGGACCGGTTGAGGAAGTAGTTCCCCGGCGCGCCATGTGTCCCGTGCCACAGGGCGCAGGAGATCGACGGACGTACTCATCGTGGCGGTACGGACACCCTGCGCCCGGACGGCATGACCTGCTGTCCGGGCGCCTCTTCGGGGTTCATGCGGAGCCCGCGCGCCCCGCGAACGCCCCGTACTCACGCGGCAACGGCACAGCGCAGCCGCGTCGGCCGATCCCGCGTCGTGGCAGGACCTATTAGCCATGGCGTGGGCCGATACGGCCTGCGGTACGGGGAAGCGGTGACACTCGTGTGGCATCCGGGCGGTGCCGCGGGTTCGGGAAACCGGGGCTTTCTCCGGCTCCCGTCCTGTGCGTGCCGTGTCCTCACGGCGGCGTCAGTCGCTGCTGGGCTGGATCACGACGGCCTGGGTTTTCCGGGGACCACTATGACGGAAGTGCAGCACGAACGGGACGGTGTCGCCGAGCCGCCAGTGCGTTTTCGTCTTCGTCTTCACCATCACGTTCAGGCCGTACGGGGACATGGCCAGCGTGCGACCCCGCGGGACGGTGGCCGAGTCGACCATGGTCATGGAGGCTGCCCCGTCGCCGTTGCTCCGGTCCCTGCTGAGCATGGCCTCTGCCAGCTCCGGGGAGGTGACGGAGACCAGTTCGTCATCGGCTTCACCACTGTTGGATATGCGGAAGTAGGCCGAGGTGTACTCGCCGCCGCCGTACTGCAGGAAGATGCGCGAGTCGCTGATCCCGATCCGCGGCCCTCCCCCCGCGGCCCCGGAGTTGGTCCAGGTCGTCAGAGCCCCCAGGGCCACCACACTGGCGATCACCGGGGCGGCCGAGGCGAGGAGGGCCTCGCGCAGGCGGCCCCGCGTCGGCCGCCACCCCGTGGCGGCGGGCTGTGCGGTGGGGTTCGTCATCGCTCCATCACTCCTCGGGTGCCGGGCTTCCCCTTGCGCGAAGTGCGTCGCGGTGGGGAGGGCTGCCAGGCCCGTAGCCGCAGGCTGTTGCCGACCACCAGCAGGGAACTCACCGACATCGCGGCGGCGGCCACCATCGGATTGAGCCAGCCCACGGCGGCCAGCGGCACCGTGACGACGTTGTAGCCGAAGGCCCACAGGAGGTTGATACGGATCGTTCCCAGTGTGCGCCGGGCGAGCCGGACCGCGTCGGCGACCGCCTCGATGTCACCACGTACCAGCGTCACATCGGCGGCCCCGATGGCCGCGTCCGTACCACTGCCCATGGCGATCCCCAGATCGGCACCGGCCAGGGCGGCGGCGTCGTTCACGCCGTCACCGATGACCGCGACCCGGCGGTCCTCGTCCTTCAACCGTCGCACCAGCCGCGTCTTGTCCTCGGGCGTGCAGTGGGCATGTACATCGGTGATGCCGAGTTCGGCGGCGACGGCCCGGGCGGTGGCTTCGCGGTCACCGGTCGCCAGTACCGGCTCCACTCCCAGGCGCCGCAGCCGCTCCACGGCCCGGTAGCTGCCGGGCCGCAGGACGTCCCCGATGGCGATGAGGGCCACGTCGGCTCCGTCCACCCGTACCAGGACAGCGGTCTGCGCCGCGGCCTCGGACTCGGTGAGCGCCTGTGCCAGCGTTTCGGGCAGGTCACTTCCGGGAGTGCATACCTCGACCCGGTGACCGTCGACGTGGCCGGCGACCCCGAAGCCCGCGGTGGACCGGAATGTGGTCACCTCGGGCAGCGGCTGTTCGGGGCGCGCCCGCTGCGCGTACGCGGTGATCGCGCGGCCCAGCGGGTGTTCCGAGCCCATTTCCACCGCGCCGGCCAGCCGTAGCACGGCGTCGTGGCCGATGCCGTCCGGTATCGGCGTGACCTTGGTGACGGTCATGTGACCGGTGGTCAGCGTTCCGGTCTTGTCCAGGACGATGGTGTCGACATGGCGGAGTGTCTCCAGTGCCTGGGGGCCGTTGACCAGGACGCCGAGTTGGGCGCCGCGGCCGGTGGCCGCCAGCAGGGCGGTGGGGGTGGCCAGGCCCAGGGCGCAGGGGCAGGCGACGACCAGGATCGCGACGCACGCCGTGACGGCCGCCTGGGGGTCCGCGCCGGCGCCGAGCCAGAAGCCGAGGACGGTGACGGCGAGGCTCAGGACGACCGGTACGAAGAAGCCCGCCACGGTGTCGGCCAGCCGCTGGGCCCTGGCCTTCCCGGCCTGTGCCTCGGTGACGAGGCGGGTGATCCGCGCGAGCTGGGTGTCCGCACCGATGGCGGTCGCCCGTACGCGCAGGAGACCGCCCACGTTGACGGCGGCGCCGATCACCGGCTTGCCGGGACCGGTCTCGACGGGCTCGCTCTCCCCGGTGACGAGAGACAGGTCCAGCGCGGAACTGCCGCTCATCACCACCCCGTCGGTGGCGACCCGTTCCCCCGGGCGGACGATGAATTCCTGCCCCACCCGCAACTGCGCGATGGGGATGAGCCGTTCCTTCTTGTTCTCACGGATGGTCACTTCCTTGGCCGCCAGCCCGGCCAGCGAACGCAGAGCCTCGCCGGTGCCGCGCTTGGCGCGGGCTTCCAGGAAGCGGCCCGTCAGCACGAACAGTGGTACGGCGACCGCCGCCTCCAGATAGACATGCGCGACCTCCCCGCCGGCGGACGGAAGCAGGGTGAACGGCATCCGCATCCCGGGTTCACCCGCCCCGCCGAGGAAGAGGGCGTACGTGGACCAGGAGAAAGAGGCGGCGACACCGAGGGAGACCAGGGTGTCCATGGTCGCCGTCGAGTGCCGCAGGCCGAGCAGCGCGCGCCGGTGAAAGGGCCAGGCACCCCAGACCGCCACCGGCGCGGCGAGCATGAAGCACAGCCACTGCCAGTTACGGAACTGAAAAGCGGGCACCATCGACAGTACGAGCACCGGCACCGAGAGAAGCGCGGTGATCAGCAGACGGTCGCGTTCCTCCCGCTTCGCGCGACCGTCGACCGTATCCGGTTCCGCGGGCCGCGGCTCCTCGGCGGACTCGGGCGGCGACGGCAGTTCGGCCGTGTACCCGGCGCGCTCGACCGCCGCGACGAGATCCTCCCCGGCCAGGTCGGAGGGGTGGGACACCCTGGCCCGCCCGGTGGCGAGATTGACCGTGGCGGTCACTCCCTCAAGCTTGGCCAGCCGCTTCTCCACCCTGCTGACACACGCGGCGCAGGTCATACCGCCCACGATCAGATCGGTGGTCACCAGGGGCCCCGCCGGGTCCACCGTCATCGCCCACCATCCGGGTGCATGTCATCCATTCCGCCACCGTCCCGCTGACCGGTACCGGTACCGGTCCCAGCGTCGGGGACTGCGCCGGAATGCATACCGGGGGCGACCGGTCCGACGGCCGATCCGATCCCGTACGAGACACCGAACACCGCGACGAGCAGCACCAGAAACCCGGTGAGCGCCGGCGGCGGCACCCACCGCCCCGGCACGGAGGAGGTACGGGAACGAAGCTGCTGTTGATCTGCCATCACCACTCCAGAGATGGAGGCCCGCGGTCACACGGGGCGAGTGGGGGAGTCAGGAAGGTCTGACGGGGGTCGTTCGTGAGGCTCGCGCGCACCATGCTGACACGGCGGGGGTCCTCGAATACCTGTCTGCGCGGCCTTCCCGCACGTGACGATTCTCCCGGTGCCGCACGGGAACTGGAGCGGTCCGCAATCCGACATCCTGTGAAACGGGTGGGTCGGTCCCGGTCCGGAGTGGAGACACGTCCACCCCAGACACGGCCGATGGTGAGTACGTCGAGGGGCATCACGCCGGGGCACCTTCGTCCTGGTGCGTCGTAAAGGCCGCGCGAAAGGCGTCCAGGGCCGCGTCGGAGTCCTGCCGGGCCCAGCCTTCGAGGGCGATGACGCCGGTGTAGCCGGCCCCGTGGAGGGCGCGAGCGACGGCCGGGTAGTGGATCTCTCCGGTGCCGGGCTCGCAACGGCCGGGGACGTCCGCGACCTGGATCTCGCCGACGTACGGCAGTGCCTGCCGGGTCAGTTCGACGAGGTTTCCCTCGCCGATCTGGGCGTGGTAGAGGTCCAGGTTCATCCGCAGGTGCGGGCTGTCGACGGCGCGTACGAGGGCGAGGGTGTCGGCCGCGCGGGCGAAGGGGGTGCCCGGGTGGTCGACGGCGACGTTGAGGTTCTCCAGGGTGAAGACGCGGTCTGCTTCCTCGCCGAGGGCCGCGATGCGCCGAAGAGTGTCGACGGCGGTCAGCCACATCGCGGGAGTGACCGTCTCGACGGGGCGTACGGGGAGTCCCTTGCCGTCCAGGCCGGTGCCGTGCAGGTTCAGGCGCGGGCAGTCCATCTGCGCGGCCACGACGAGGGACTTGCGGGCGGTGGCGAGCAGGGCGTCGATGCCGTCGGGGTCGGTGAGGTTGCCCTCCAGGTAGCCGGTCATGGAGGAGAATGTGGCGCCGGTCGCTGCCAGACCGGCGATGTCCTTGCCGGACCAGTCCCAGATCTCGACCTGGAAGCCGCGTTCGGCGATGCGGCCGACGCGTTCGGTGAACGGCCGGTCCAGATAGAGCATTTCGGCACTGGCGGCCAAGGTGAAGGGACTGTCCGTCGAGGCTGGGGCAGTGGTCACGTGGTCACCTCGGCAAGGTCGACGGGGCGCGCGGTCTCCACACTGCGGATGGCGGCCAGCGCGACGGCGAGGGCACGGCGGGCGTCGTGACCGGTCACCGGGGCCGGGGTCCGGTGGCGGATCGCGGCGGTGAAGGCCGTGAGCTCGGCGGTGTAGGCGGCGCGCAGCAGTTCGGTGTCGCGCCGGGCGGTGTCGACGTGGATGCCGTCGGCGCCGTAGAAGGTCATGTCGGTGCTGCGGGCGTCGCCGGCGGTCACCATCCCCGCCGAGCCGAAGACCTCGGCCCGTACGTCGTACCCGTACGACGCGGAGAAGGACGCCTCGGTGGTGGCGATGGCGCCGTTGTCGAAACGGATCGTGACAACGGCGGTGTCGAGGTGTCCGGTGGCCTTGGCGTCCGGCCGGATCAGAGCGTCGGCGGTGGCGTGAACGCTGACCGGGGTGGCACCGGGGTTGAGCCAGCACACGGTGTCGAAGTCGTGGATGAGGGTTTCCAGGAAGATCGTCCACCGTGGGATGCGGGCCGGGTCGGCGGTGAACGGGCCGGGGTCACGGGTGAGGGAGCGCAGCAGATGCGGGGTGCCGGCCCGTCCCTCGACGATCGCGGCGCGGGCGGCGGCGAAACCGGGTGCGAAGCGGCGGTTGAAACCCACCTGGAGCACGACACCGGCTTCGTCCGCGGCGCCGATCGCACGGTCCGCGTCCGCCGGCGTCACCGCCATCGGCTTCTCCACGAAGATGTGCTTGCCGGCCGCGGCCGCCGCCACGACCAGGTCCGTGTGGCAGCGGGCCGGGGCGGTGATCAGTACGCCGTCGATGTCGGCCCGGCCGAGGACCTCGTCGGGGTCGGTGGTGGCGTGCGGGACACCGAGCTCGGCCGCGAGGCGTTCCGCGGCACCGGCGATGGGGTCGACGACGGCTGAAAGAGCGGCTCCCGGTATGTGGCGGGCGATGATTTCCGCGTGATGGGACCCGATCCGGCCGGCGCCGATCGTGGCCAGTCGTAGGGGGTCGGAGACGGCGGACGCGGACGGTGCAACGGGTGCGGTCATGGTGGACTCCCACGTTCTCCCGAACTAGCACGTTCTAGTCCGGGAGAACGTAAAGCGCTCGCAGAGATTGGTCAAGGGGTCGATATGCTCGGCCGAAGCGCTCCGGGCGGCGACCTGAGGCGGTGTGACCAGGCGGGAGAGGCGGTCGAGGCATCGGTGCGGAAGCCCGGGGAAGCGCCGGACGGCGCCGGAGGCACCGCGCGTGGGCGCGGTTCCGGCGGCGGGCGCGCTGATGGTCACACCAAGCGACAAAGCACAGGTGGCAAGCGTGCGGACGGTAAAGGCGCCGATGGCGATCGCGTAACCGCCGAGCGAAAAGGCGGCGGCGGCTCAGGCGGCGACCGGCCGACGATGGCCGACGTGGCCCGCGCCGCCGGAACCTCCACCGCACTCGTCTCGATCGTCATGCGGGGCGTGCCGGGCGCCAGCGAAGCCACCCGCCGGCGTGTCCTGCGGATCGCGGACGAACTGGGTTACGTACCGGACCAGCGCGCCCGGAAGCTCCGCCAGTCCAGCTCACGCGTGCTCGGGGTGACCTTCGAGCTTCAGCAGCCCTTCCACGGCGACCTCGTGGAGCAGATCTACGCCGTAGCGGGTCAGCACGGCTACGAGGCGGTGATCAGCGCGGTGGCGCCCAGCCGCAGCGAGACCACCGCGGTCGACGCACTGCTCCGGGAACGGTGCGAGGCGGCGATCCTCCTCGGCAGCGAGCTGGCGGACGAGGAACTGGCCAGGCTCGTCCGCCGACTGCCGACGCTGCTGGTCGCCCGGCACACCCACCTCCCCGGCATCGGCGTCGTACGCGGTGACGACACCGCGGGCATCCGGCTCGCGGTCGACCACCTCGTCGCGCTCGGGCACCGAAGGATCGCCCACATCGACGGCGCGGGCGCCCCGGGGAGTTCCGACCGTCGCCTCGGGTTCCTCCAGGTCATGGCGGAGCACGGACTGCAGGACTCGGCCGATGTCCTGGCCGGCGGGCTCACCGAGACCGCCGGCGCGGAGGGCATGCGCTACCTCCTCGACCGCCCGGTTCGGCCCACCGCCGTGATCGCGTTCAACGATCGCTGCGCCAGTGGTGTCCTGGATGTCCTCGCACGTCAGGGGTGTGACGTACCCGGAGAGATCTCCGTGGTCGGCTACGACGACTCGCGCCTCGCCAAGCTCCCGCATGTGCAGATGACCACGATCTCGCAGAACGCCGGCGAGCTCGCGGAGGCCGCCGTCATCGGCGCGCTCGCTCTCATCGCGGGCCGGCAGCCGGAAGAGGTCGTGCTCACTCCCCGCCTGGTGAAGCGCACCACCACCGGTCCGGCCCGTTCCTGAGCCGGTTCCCCGCAGCGCCCCTCCGCATCCGTCTGCCGCTCCGCCGGAGATTCTCTCCGGCTCAGGCCCTGATGGTGCTAGAACGTACTAGTTCTCTATCGGCATCTCTTCACGCCGCTGGAAGCACGCGGACAACCACATCCAGAAGACCAGCCTGACCTTCTGGCCGGGGCGCGTGGGTGCCTGCCTGGTGGTGCGGGCGGCTCCGACGGTCCCGGCCGCAGGCGGTGGGAGCCGGGAGCGCGGTCGGAGAGGCGGCCGTCCCCGCGCCCCACCGCGGGACACCCCTTCGCGACGGTGCTGAGACATCCATGTGTGCCCCTTTGTTCCACGGCTTTCCCGGTACGGCGCAGCCGGGATTCACCGCGTGCTCAGTACGGCCACTCCCGCCCCCGGCAGTGTGATGCGGTGTGAGGGGGCCGCGCCCTGGGCCAGCACGTCGGTCATCGGTTCCGGCAGTGTGATCTCGGCCGGTTCCTGCCCGTGGTTCAGCAGGAAGACGAACTGTCCGCCGTCGCCCGCGCGGACGGTTGCCTGGACGTGCTCGGGAAGCCCGGTGAGTACGGGGCCGACGCCCGCGGTACGGCACACCTCGTCGGTCAGGGCCCGCATGGCCTCCGGTGTGAGCCGCGTGGCGATGTACCATGCGGTTCCCGAGCCGAAGGAGTGGCGGGTGACGGCCGGCTGCCCGGTCAACGGCCCGGAGCCGAACTCGGCCACGGTCTCGGCCCCTTCGGGTACGACGGCCTCCGACCACAGGTCGGCGCGGCTGACCGTGCCGTCCGCGTGCCGGACGTCGAGCGTCTCCCTTTCCGCCAGCGGCCAGAACTCCTCGATGCGCAGGCCCAGTACTTCGCGCAGCGGCGCGGGGTATCCGCCGAGGTGCACTCGGTCGCAGTCGTCGACGATGCCGGAGAAGAACGACACGAGCAGATGGCCGCCGAGGCGCACGAACGCGGTGAGGCGTTCGGCGTCCGCCTCCTTGAGCAGGTACAGGTTGGGCGCGACGACGAGACGGTAGCCGGAAAGGTCTCGGTCGGGCGGTACGACGTCGCAGGTGATCCCGGCTTCGAACAGCGGCCGGTAGTGGGCGAGGGCGATCTTCATCTGGTCCAGTGCGGTGGACGGGTGCGAGTCCAGCTCCAGGGCCCACCAGCTGTTCCAGTCCAGCACCAGGGCCGCCTCGGCCGTGGACCGTGTACCGGCGATCTGCGGCACGGAGGCGAACTCGCGGCCCAGGGAGCGCACTTCGCGGAAGATACGGGTGTCGGTGCCGCCGTGCGGGACCATCGCCGAGTGGTACTTCTCGGCACCCCCTCGGGACTGGCGCCACTGGAAGTACAGGACCGCGTCCGCGCCCTGGGCGACCGCCTGCCAGCTCCACAACCGCATCCGCCCCGGCGGCTTGGGCCCGTTGCGGTCACGCCAGTTCACCGCGCTGGGGGCCTGCTCCATCAGCATCCACGGCCGGCCCTCGCGAGCGGACCGGGTGACATCGAAGACGAACCCCGCCGAGATGTGTGTGTCCTGGTCGTAGGGGTCCTGGTAGAAGTCGACGGAGGCGACATCCTCGTGGGCGGCCCAGCCGAAGGTGTCGACGTGCTTGTACACACCGATGAAGTTCGTCGTCACGGGAACGTCCGGGGTGACGCGCCTCAGCACCTCCTTCTCCGCCAGACAGCACTGAAGGAGTGCGTCGTCGGAGAACCGGGCGAAGTCCAACTGCTGGGCGGGGTTGGGGAAGGTGGGCGCGAGCCGTGGCGGCAGCACCTCACCGAAGCTGTCGTAACGCTGTGCCCAGAAGGCCGTCGACCAGGCCTCGTTGAGCGTCCCGATGTCGCCGTACCGCTCGGACAGCCAGCGCCGGAAGTCGGCGGCCGACTCGTCGCACCAGCACATCGGGGTGTGGCAGCCGTACTCGTTCCCGATGTGCCACATCTCCAGCGCGGGGTGGTCGGCGTACCGGTCGGCCAGTCGCTCGACCAGGCGCGTGGCGTGCTCCCGGTAGACACGGCTGGAGGGGCAGTAGTGCTGCCTCCCGCCCGGCCACATCCGGCGGCCGTCGGCGGTCTCGGGAAGGATCTCGGGGTGCAGCCGGGACAGCCACGGCGGCGGGGACGCCGTCATGGTGGCCAGGCATACGGCCACACCGGCCCCGGCGAGGTTGTCCATGACCCGGTCGAACCAGGCGAAGTCGAACTCGCTCGGCCTCGGCTCCACCCTGGCCCACGAGAAGATCCCCGCCGTCACCATGGAGACGCCCGCCTCCTTCATCAGCGCGACATCCTCGGCCCACACCTCCTCGGGCCACTGCTCAGGGTTGTAGTCGCCGCCGAAGGCGATTCCGGCCGGGCGCAGGCGCCGCCGGGCATCGGTCGCTACCGCATCTGAAGGTCGCATGCCGGTCAGTTTTGGAGCCCGACCACAGGCCCGTCAAGATATATGCATTATTAATTGAAAGAGCTAGAGTGGCCGCGGTACCGGACAAGGAGGACGTGGTGACCCTGCCAGGCAAGGGGCTGCACGGTCAGGCGGTGGAGGAACTGGGGCGGCGCATCATCCGCGGCGACTACCCACCCGGCTCCGTGATCGACCCGGTCGGGCTCGAAGCGGAACTGGGTGTCAGCAAGACGGTGGTGCGCGAGGCGCTGCGGGTGCTGGCCTCCAAGGGGCTGATCGAATCACGGCAGAAGCGCGGCACGACGATCCGTCCCCGCGTCGACTGGAATCTGCTCGACAGTGACCTGCTGCGCTGGCAGGGCAGCAGTGCTCCGACCGACGGCTTCCTGGAGGACCTCGCCGAGGTTCGCGCCATAGTGGAGCCTGCCGGAGCCCGGCTCGCCGCGGTCCGGCGCACCGAATCCGACCTCGACGCGATGCGGCTGGCCCTCGACGCGATGGCCGCGGCAGGGTCGGACATGGACGCGATGGTGGAGGCGGACCTGGCCTTCCATCGCGCTCTGCTGGACGCCGCGCACAACGAACTCCTGAGCCGGATGGAGGTCGTCATCGAGGCCGGTCTGCGCATACGCGACCGGATCGTGCACGGCGCCCAGCGCTTCTCCGACTCCATCCCGGTGCACCGGGAACTGCTGCGAGCGGTCGAGGCGGGCGACCCCGATGCCGCGGTGACCGCCGTCAGGTCGCTCCATGTGCAGGCGTCCCAGGACCTGGCGGCCGTGCGAACGTTCCTGCCGACGCCGTGACGGCAACTGCCCTGTCCGGACGGCCGGTTCAGTCGAGTCCGGATCAATCTTCCGTGGCCGGGCCGACTCGGCTTGAGGCGGTCCGGCAGCGGAATTATCGACTGACAGTGTGTCGGAAAATAGGTGTGCACTATGCGCACAGGCTGTGCGTAGTGTGCTTTGGGCGAGGTTAGTGTGACCGAAACACCTGGGCGGCAGAGGCACTCGCGGCGCCGTAGCGCCGTACGAGCGACAACGCCCCGCCCTGTGCAAAGGAGCACACATGGCAGACCTCCGACCAAACCCGGCACCCGACGCCGATCCCCAGGCGGCCTCCCGTAAGCGCAACGCCCTGGCGGCCGTCGTGGGATCCGTACTGGAGTGGTATGACTTCTTCCTCTTCAGCACGTCCGCGGCGCTGGTCTTCAACAAGATCTTCTTCTCCGGTGAGTCGGAGTACGTGGCGACGCTGGCGTCGTTCGCCACGTTCGCGGTGGGTTTCGCCGCCCGCCCGATCGGTGGGCTGATCCTTGCCCACCTGGGCGACCGGTGGGGCCGTAAGCCCGTCCTCCAGATCACCCTGGTGCTGATGGGGGTGGGCACGCTCGCCATCGGGCTGCTGCCGACGTATGAGCAGATCGGCGTGTGGGCACCCGTCCTGCTGGTGATCTGCCGCATCCTCCAGGGGCTGGGCGTCGGCGCGGAGCTCGGCGGCGCGTACGTATGGACCACCGAGAGCGCCAAGCCCACCCAGCGCGGGTTCTACGCCGCGCTGCCCGGCGGTGGGGAATTCCTCGGAGTGGTGTGCGCGTCCGGTGCGATGGCGATCGTCTCGTCGATGGACGAGGAGAAGTTCCTCAGCTGGGGCTGGCGCATTCCGTACCTCGCCTCGATCATCGTGGTGATCGCCGGCTTCGTCCTGCGGCACATGGCCGACGAGAGCGAGACGTTCAAGGACGCTGTCGCGGAGGGCAAGAAGGAGAAGGCGCCGCTGGCCGCCGCCGTCCGCGGCCATGGCAGGACCATTCTGCTGATGATCGGCGCGGGCTGTGCGACGGCTGTCGCGTCGTACTCCATCCAGGGCTACCTCCCGGCGTACACCACACAGCAGTTGGGGCTGCCCGCGAATGTGGCGGTCATCGCGATCACCATCGCCGCGGCCGTGTCGGTCTTCGGCGTGCCGATCGGCGGCTGGCTCTCCGACCGCGTCGGGCGACGGCCGCTGATGATAGGTGGCGCCATCGCGACAGCCCTGTTCGCGGCGCCGTTCTGGCTGCTCGTCGGGACGAAGTCGCTGCCGGTGATCTCCCTGGCCGTCAGCCTCGCGTTCGCGGTGATGCTCAATTCGATGATCTTCGGCCCCGCGGGCTCCTTCTACTCCGAACTGCTGCCGACCGAAGTGCGGTTCAGCGGCCTCGTGCTCGCCCGCGAAACCACGGCCGTGCTGTTCTCCGGCACCGCGCCGTTCATCGCCACCCTCCTGGTCCATGCCGGAGGAGACAGCCCATGGCTGCTCGTCGGCTACATGGCGCTCTCGGGGATCATCACCGCCGTTTCGGTGCTGCTGCTGCCGGAGACCGCGCCCCGCGCGCTGCGCCGCAAGGCGATCAAGTCCGGGGCCAGTGACGGCAGCACTCCGATCGACGTCGAATACGCAGAGGTGTAGAAGAAGTGTCGGATCACGAAGTCCTGTGCCTGGGCGAGGCCATGGTTCTGGTGGCGCCCCGGCACGGGGAGCCGCTCGCCACGGCCCGGGAGGCGACCCTCTCGGTCGCGGGGGCCGAGTCGAACGTCGCACAGTACCTTGCCGATCTGGGCCACCGGGTGGCATGGGCGAGCCGCGTGGGCAGCGACCCCCTCGGCGACCGGGTGCTCATGGCGGTCGCCCGGCCCGGGGTGGACGTGCGCCACGTCGAGCGCGATCCGTCCGCTCCGACGGCTGTCTACTTCAAGGACCCCTCCCGCGAGAACGGCACCCGGGTGCACTATTACCGGCAAGGGTCCGCGGCCTCGCTGCTCACCCCCGCGTACCTGGACACACTCCCGATCGCCCCGGCGCGTCTGGTCCACCTGTCGGGAATCACCGCCGCGCTGTCGGCCGGCTGCGCCCGTACCGCCACGGCCCTGTTCGACCGTGCGCGCGCGGCCGGGGTTCTCCGCTCGTTCGACGTGAACTACCGTCCTGCGCTATGGAGTACCGAGGACGCCTGTGCGCCGCTGCTCGCCCTGGCCCGGCAGGCCGACGTCGTGTTCGTCGGGCTCGACGAGGCGGCGGAAGTATGGGGCACCACGACGGCCGAGGACGTACGGGACCTGATCGGTCCTTCGGTGAGCGTGGTGGTGAAGAACGCGGACGTCGGCGCCGTGGTGTTCGAGTCGGGCACGGACCCGGGCACCTTCGTCCCCGCCGAGCCGGTCGACGTGGTCGAGCCGGTCGGCGCGGGCGACGCGTTCGCGGCGGGCTACCTGTCGGCGTGGCTGCGGCACGACACACCGGCCGAGAGGCTGCGCCTGGGGCACCGCGTCGCCGCGTTCGCGCTGAGCTCGGTCGAGGACCACGCCGACGCCACGTCCCTGCGTCGTCCGGCACCCGGCCCGGACGGAACGACCCGGTGAGCCAGACGGTCGAGCGGGCCATCCAGATCCTGGAGATGCTCAGCAGAGGCCCACAGCACCCGGCCGCGGTCGCCGAACGGTTCGGCGTGCACCGGACCACCGCACTGCGCCTGCTCCAGGACCTCTGTAAGGGCGGTCTCGCCCGCAAACGGGAAGACGGCAGCTTCGCCGTCGGATACCGCCTGGCCGGCCTGGCGGCAGCCGCCCTGGAACAGTTCGACCTGCGCGCGAGCGCGCACCCGTTCCTCGCCGAGCTCGGCCGCAGGCTCCGGCTCACGGTGCACATCGCCACCGTCGAGAACGGGCGGTTGATCTATGTCGACAAGGTCGAACCGCAGGGCACCGTACGGCTGTACTCGGAGATCGGAAAGCCGGTCGTGCTGCACAGCTCCGGTGTCGGCAAGGCGATCCTGGCGTTCCTGCCCGAGCCTGAGCGCGTTGCGCTGCTGGACGGTTACGTCTACGAGCGGTTCACCGACACCACGGTGACCACCGCCGACGCGTTCGCCGCCCGGCTGCGCGAGGTCAGGGCACGCGGCTGGGCCGAGGACGACGGGGAGTACGAGTCGTTCGTCAACTGTGTGGCCGTCCCCGTCCGGGACGGCACCGGAACCGTACGCACGGCCATCTCGGTGACGGCGCTGAAAGCCCAGACCGACCTCACCGTCCTGCACACACATCTGCCGGCCATCAGACACACCGCACAGACCGTCTCACGCACACTCGGGTGGACCCAATGAACCCAACGAACCCAACGAACCCCATGAACACCGCATCCGGACAGTTGTTCCAGGACGCATTCGACACACTGCCACTGATGGCCATCCTGCGCGGCTTCGACATCGCACGCACGGTGGAGGTGAGCCGACGGGCCTGGGACGTAGGCATCCGGCTCGTCGAGGTGCCCGTACAGAGCGAGACCGCGGTGGCCGCGCTGCGTGCCGCGGTGGAGGCCGGAGCGGAGCGCGGAGCCGTGGTGGGCGCCGGCACGGTGACCACCGTCGAGCGGGTCGAGCGAGCGGTGGCGGCGGGCGCGGGCTTCACCGTGGCTCCCGGCTTCTCCCGCGAAGTCGCCGAGGCGTCACTCGCCGCGGGCCTGCCACACCTGCCGGGCGTCGCGACCGCGTCCGAGATCCAGCAGGCCGAGGCGCTCGGGCTCACCTGGCTCAAGGCGTTCCCCGCGTCCGACCTCGGTGCGGGCTGGATCGCGTCGATGCACGGCCCGTTCCCCGAGGCACGCTTCGTCGCGACCGGTGGCATGAACCTCTCCAACACCGGGGAATTCCTCGCCGCCGGGGCCGCGGCAGTGTCACTCGGGTCGGCGCTGGCCGACCCCGACCAGTTCGCACAACTGCCCGCACTCATCACCTCGATCACAGAAAAGGCGGATCAATGAAGATCGTGGCACTGGAGACCTTCTCCGTAGCGCCCCGCTGGCTGTTCCTGGCCATACGCACCGACGAGGGCATCACCGGATGGGGCGAGCCCGTCGTCGAAGGGCGTACGGCGACGGTCGCCGCGGCCGTCGAGGAACTCTCCGACTACCTCATCGGCCAGGACCCCTTCCGTATCGAGGACCACTGGCAGGTGATGACGAAGGGCGGCTTCTACCGGGGCGGCCCCATCCTCTCCAGCGCGGTGGCCGGGATCGACCAGGCGCTGTGGGACATCAAGGGCAAGGCGCTCGGTGTGCCGGTGTACGAACTGCTCGGCGGCGCGGTACGTGACCGGGTGCGCACCTACTCGTGGATCGCCGGTGACGAACCCGACGGGGTCGCCGAGCACGCTCTGCAGCGTATGGAGCAGGGCTTCGACGCGGTCAAGATGAACGGGACCGGCAAGGCACGGGCGCTGGAGTCCAAGGCGGAACTCGACCTGCTGGTGGGGCGCGTCGCCGCCGTACGCGAGGCCATCGGTGACTCGGCCGACATCGCCGTCGACTTCCACGGGCGGGTCTCGCCCGCGGTCGCCCGCGAGGCGTTGCGCTTGTTGGAGCCCCTGCACCCGCTGTTCGTCGAAGAGCCGATCGTGCCCGAGCTGACCCCGGACTTCGGGCGGATCTGCTCATCCACGACCGTGCCGATCGCCACGGGGGAGCGGCTGTACTCGCGCTGGGACTTCCGTGATCTGCTCGGATCGGGGATCGCGGTCGCGCAGCCGGACCTGTCCCACGCCGGTGGTATCTCGGAGGTCCGCCGGATCGCCGCGATGGCGGAGGCGTACGGTGTGGCGCTCGCCCCGCACTGCCCGCTCGGCCCGATCGCGTTCGCCGCCAGCCTCCAGATCGACTTCGCGAGCCCCAACGCGCTGATCCAGGAGACCAGTCTGGGCATCCACTACAACACAGGGGGAGGCTCCGATCTGCTCGACTACCTGGTCGACAGGAGCGTCTTCGACTTCGCCGACAGCCACATCAGCCGGCCGACCGCGCCGGGGCTGGGTATCGAGATCGACGAGACCGCCGTACGCAAGGCCGCCGAGGTGGGCCAGCGTTGGCGCAATCCCGTGTGGCGCAACGCCGACGGTTCACTGACCGAGTGGTAGGGCCGGATGGATGGCGGGCCGGCAGGCTTCTCCGGAGCCGGTGAACCATCAACGTGCCTGCAGGGCGACGGTCCGCCCTGGGCGGGGTGCGCGGCCGACGGCGAGAGCGGTGAGCGGGAGCAGCGTCAGGGCGGCGAAGTTGGCGCCGACCAGGGCGGGTCCGGTCAGGCCCAGGGAGGAGTCCAGAGCCCGGCCGGCGATGGCCGATCCGGCGGCGATGCCGGTGTTGTAGGCGGAGGTCGTCAGCGCGGAGGTGAGGGTGGGCGCGTCACCGGCGAAGCGGACGGCGAGCGAGGTGACGAGCGGGTTGACGGTGAACCCGGTCAGCGCGACGAGAAAGACCAGAGCGACGGCGGTGACCGGCCTGTCCGACAGCGGGATCAGCAGACACGGGGTGACGGCGGTGGCCGCCGCGGCGGTGAGGGTCGTGGCCATGGGGTGGCGGTCGCCCAGGCGTCCGCCGATGGCCGTGCCGCCGAGCGCGCCGGCGCCGAAGACGGTCAGAGCCAGGACCACGGTGTGGCGCCGGGGCAGGCGCAGGGTGGCCATGGCCATGACCGGCCCACCGACGATCATGCCGATCGCGAAAGCGGTGATCAGCAGTCCGGCGTGGGAGACGCTCACACCGAAGTCGCCGGCCATCTCCGGGAGCAGGCCGGCGATCACGAACTCGGTGGTCCCCATCAGGAACGTACCGGCGGCGAGGACCCGGACGACGAAGGGGAGCTTGCCGTGGGTGGGCCCGGACGGCGAGGACATGGGTGTACTTCTCTCTTTGAGCGGGAAGAGCGGTGGACCGGTGTACCGGTGGAAACGGGGGGGGCGGCTCAGGAGTCGGCTTCGATGGTGATGCGGCCGGCCCCGGAGAGGCGTTCGGTGCCGGCGTCGATGCGGCCGAGGATGAGCAGGTCCGCGTGGGGGCCTCGCCGTCGCGGTAGAAGAGGGCCGGATTGCCCCAGGGCGCGTAGTAGGTCAGGTCGCCGGCCTGGGGCGTGGCCGGCTCGGGAGCGTCCGAGGTGTCCAGCGTGCGCGGCAGGCCGGCGATCCGCTCCGTCCCGTGGAAATCCTCCAGGTCCAGTGTGAGCGGGAGGAGTTCGGCGAAGTCACGGGCGGCGGGGCTGTCGTTCAGGGGGGCGTCGACGGGCGGCCGTCGAGTGTGACCCGGATGCCCATGTCGGTGGTGTTCCTCTCGGAAGCGGATGGTGTGGTGGCCGCCGCGGCCTCCTCCTGGGCCGCGGAGGCGGAGGAGGAAGCCGCGGAGGACGGTGTGGTGTCCGGTGAGCCGTCCGAGCAAGCGGTCACGGCCGGCAGCAGAGCGGCTGCCGGGGCGACACGGGCCGAGCCACGCTGGGCTGCGAAGTTCTTGAGGGACATCCGGTGGGTGGTCAGTCGGGAAGGGGTTCGGCGTAGTGCCGGAATCCGGTGCGCTCGGTGTGGATGGTGTAGAGGCGCCGGGCGAGGGCGCCGGGGCTGCTGTGCTCGGCGTCGGGGCGGATCGCTCCCGGGATGATCAGCTGGGCGGCGTAGACGTTGTCCGGGGCGAGCCTGTCGTGGAGCATGCGTGCGTAAGCGCTCTCGGCGGCGAACGCGATCGAGGTGCCGGCCCGGTCAGGGTGCGGGCGGACGGCACTGCCGCCGTTGACGAAGAGCAGTGTGCCTCCACCGAGCGCCCGCATCCCGGGAAGGACGGCGTTCACGCAGGTGAGGGGTGCCTTGACGGAGAAGGCCAGCGGGTCGTCGAGGTCGGATGCGCTGGTGTCCAGGACCGGCTTCATGAAATCGGCGCGGGGCACCGGGCTGTACTGCAGGATCTCGATGGGCCCGAGGGCTTCGGAGGCCGCCGCCAGGGCCGTGACGAGAGAGGCGGCGTCCAGGACGTCGGCGGCGAAGCCGCGGGCCGGGATGGCGTCGCGGTCCAGGTCGGCCGTCAGGAGGTCCAGATGTTCGGCGCTGCGGGAGAGGAGCGCGATGCTGTGGCCGGCGGCTCCGAAGCGGCGGGCGGTGGCCAGCCCCAGGCCGGGGCCGGCCCCGATGAGGGCGAACGTGGTCATGGGGGAGTCCTTCGCGAAGTGTGTGGTCATGGGGGAGGCGGGTCTTGATGGCGGACAGGACCGTGCCCGGCGCCGCCCGCATCGGCAGGGAACGCGTTGCCCTTGCCGTTGTGGCGGCCGGGAGGAGTACCACGCCCTTCAGGTAACCGTTGTTCCGCCCGGCCGGCCAGTCACCACCGAGGGGTGTACCGCCCGTACATCCCTTCCGCGGCACGCGGGACGTACCGTCGAGGTGTGGACAATCGTGAAGAGGTCCGCGAGTTCCTCACCTCGCGGCGCGCCAAGATCAGGCCCGAGCAGGCCGGGCTGCCCGCCGGTAGCCGGCGCCGCGTTCCCGGACTGCGCAGAAGTGAGGTCGCGGCTCTGGCCGACATGAGCGTGGAGTACTACGCCAAACTGGAACGAGGTAATCTCGCCGGTGTCTCGCCGACGGTCCTCGACGCCGTTGCGCGGGCCCTGCAACTCGACGACGCGGAGCGTGCGCACTTCCTCCATCTGGCTCAGGCCGCGGACGGCTCCGATGCCTTGATCAGGCCGCGGCGTCGCGCTGCCCGGCTGTGGACGCCGCACCGCAGCCTGCAGTGGACCTTGGACGCCGTCACCGCCGGCCCCGCCTTCGTTCGTAACGGCCGCATGGACCTGCTCGCCGTCAACCCGCTCGCCCGCGCCTTCTACCACGACGTCTACGCCGATCGTCACAACCGGGCGAACCTCGCACGCTTCAACTTCCTGGACCCCGCCTCCCGGCGGTTCCATCCCGACGGGGATCTCGCCTCGGACGTCGCCGTCGCCATCCTGCGCACCGAAGCCGGCCGCAACCCGCACGACAAGGGACTGATCGACCTGGTCGGCGAGCTGTCCACCCGCAGCGACGCCTTCCGCACGCGCTGGGGCGCCCACGACGTGCGTCGCCACGACACCGGCGTCAAACGCTTCCACCACCCGGTCGTGGGTGGGCTCACCCTCGCCCGGCGCGGCACGGCACATCGGTGGACGACGAACCCGGCCTCACCCTCCTCATCCACACCGCCGAACCAGGCTCTCCCTCCGAAGCGGCCCTGCGCCTGCTCGCCTCCTGGACCGCCTCCCGGGACGACGCCGCCCCCGAACAGCGCCTCGGCGGCGGCTGACGGGACGGAACGCACGGCCGTACCGGTGGTCTTCTGGTCACAGCCCTGGCCGAGGAGACTGCGGCCGAGGGCCGAGACCCTCTCGGCGACTCCGTCGACTGCCCTGATGCTGGGGTCGGCGTAGGCGACGGGGACGATGGTGGTGAACGTGTAGCGACCGTCGGTGTCGGTGATCAGGTGGCCGGGCAGGTTGTCCTGTGACACTCCGTCGTCGTACAGCCCGGAGTGGTTGCCGTCGTCTGCTGCCTGGTAGATGTCCAGCTTGGCGCCCTCGAACGGCTGACCGTGGCCGTCCAGTATGCGGCCGGAGACGATCAGTGGGGTGCCGGGTTCGTCCGACCGCATCGGCAGCACGCCGGGGTTTCCCATATGCACGGAGCCAGGGATGAACGTGGCGCTGTCGACGCCCGCGGAAGGGGTGCAGCCGTCCTGGCCGCCTTGGAAGACCTCGCTGAACAGCAGGTTGGCGACCGCCGCCAGTGGCCGCCGCGCTGGTCATCGACTTCTCCCCGATCCCGGAGAGCGGGCGCGACTACCCCCGGGTCCAGTTCACCGGGCCTGCCATGCGCACCCTGTACGCCGACTGGGACGCCCTCACCGCCAACACGCGCTTGAGATCCTGTCGCGGGCCCGGGACCGGTTCTTGGTGACGCTGTTGCACCGCACCGGCACGTGGTGCCCCACCACGCCTCCGTCGCCCCCGTCACGCGCGACCTCGGCCCGAAGGGCACCACGTACCGGCTTTCTCTGCCGGAGAGTTCTACCGCCGGGACGCCGACAAGGCGATCAACCGCATGCTGTCCTGGTTCGCCGGCGCCGGGTCCCGGAGGGGCGCCGCACCGCGGACGCGGTACGGAACCGGGTGTACGAGGGCGCTAGAAGTGCCGCAGGCGCAGCAGGAACTGGCAGCCGCCGGAGCGGCCGTCGGCGTCGATCTTCACCGTGACCGGGGTGCCGACGAAGGCCGAGCGGAACTGGCCCGCGGGCAGAGCGTCCGGGCACTGGCCCGCGTCGCCGTCCGGGTAGAACTGGACGTCGAGGACGATGTTGCCCGTCACGGTGAAGGTGAGGTTGCACCAGCCCGGCTGGCCGTCGGTGTCGACCCTGACGGCCTGCCCGAACACCGGGATCGGCAGGATCGGCATTGGGTAAATGTCCTGGTTTCCGCCGCACTGACTGGCTACACCGCCGGCGCTGGGCCGGAGTGAGTAGCTGATGGAGGAGCCCGCGAGAGTGCGGTCCGGGTCGTAGACGCCGAACGCCAGTTGGCAGCCGCCGGGACGGCTGTCGGTGTCGAAGCGGATGGCCTGCGTCCATTCCGGCGAGGCGGCCCACTGCTCCCCGGTCCGCCCGCCGCACTGGCCCGCGTCGCCGTCGGCGTTGAACTGGATGCCGATCTGCGGCTCGGCGCTGAGCGGGGCCGTTTCCGTCGCGTACGCCGCCGTACTGGAAAGACCGGCGATCACGAAGACGCCTGCGGCCAAGACGCGGGCCAGTGATCTGAGACGTCCGGTCATCCGTAATCCACTCATACGAGAGTCTCCTCGAAATCCGTGGACGCGACGGCTGGGCCCGCCGCGCCGCTGTCGTGTGCCGACCGACCGGTACGCCCGGCTGGTCCAGACCGCAGTATGGACGCTGACACCCCGCTCGTATCGCCGTGAACACGCCAATCTTTGGGGCCCCTGCCGAGGCGGTCGCAACGGTCGCGGATCCGGCCGGTCTGCGCGCGGCCACGAGCTCACCGACGGCGACGGCCGGCGTGTCCCTGGAAGACCTCCTTGAACAGAGGCATGGCCGCTGCCGCCGGCGAGGTGCCGTTCGTCTCCTGCATCATCCGCAGCAGCTCGGTGGTCGCGTTGAGGTCCTCGACGGTCAGGTCTTCTCCATCACGCATACGGATCAGAGCGTTCCTGAACGCTTCGACGGATGAGCCACGCGATCTCAGCCCTTGAAGACGATCTCGGCCTGGTCGCGCTTGGTGGTGTGCAGGTCCCAGTAGACGGGGGCGACGTTCTCGGCCGTGGCCGCCTTCAGCGTGGGGTCGATGGAAGTGCCACCGAGCGCCACGTCGATGGCGATGTGGGCGGCCTGGATGCCGGTGTCGGCCAGTTCTTTGTGCAGGTTGACCACCCAGTTGCGCAGCGCCGCGGCGGCGGCGTTGACGTTGCCGACCATCGGCAGCGGGTCGAGGGAGCCTGCGCCGGTGGTGTAGAGCAGGGTGCCCGCACCGGCCTCGCGCATCGCGGGCAGCACGGCCTTGGTGGCGGCGATCGCCCCGTACAGCTGGAACTCGATCTGGTCCTGGATGTGGGCGGGGTCGCCCTCGGCCGGCGTGGCCAGCACGGTGGATTCGACGGCGAGGGGTGAGTACTCCAGGACGTCGATGCGGCCGAACCTGGCGGCGGCGTCCCGGAGCGCCCGGGTGAGCGAGTCCCGGTCGAGGACGTCCCCGGGGAACCCGGCAGCGGTGATGCCCTCGGCGCTGAGCTTGCCGACGAGACCGTCGAGGTTCTCGCGGTTGCGGGAGATCAGGGCGACGTCGAAGCCCTGAGAGCCGAAGGTGCGGGCGATGGCCAGACCCATCTGGGGGCCGGCTCCGACAATGGCGATGCTGGTCACAGCGATCCTTTCGTACATCTCGATGAAGGAAGCGAGGATTCGGATAGGTCTATCCGAATCAAGAACCGGATAGGTCTATCCGGCTCGCTTCGGCCACCGTAGCACCAAAAATGGATAGGGCAATCCGATTGCTAAACTGGCCGGTATGACTCCTGGCTCCCAGCACTCCGACGGCGCCGCCGCTCAGCCTCTGCGCAGTGACGCCGAGCGCAACCGAGGGCGGATCATCGCTGCCGCGCGCAGGGTGTTCGCCCGTGACGGCCTCGGCGCGTCCATGGCGTCCGTGGCCCGCGAGGCAGGCGTCGGTATCGCCACCATGTTCCGCCGCTTCCCCACCAAGGAGGAGCTGGTCGCCGCCGTCTTCGCCGACCGTATGGACGCCTACGCCGACGCGGTCGCCGTCGCCCTCGAAGACCCCGATCCCTGGCACGGCTTCACCGGCTACATCGAGACCGCGTGCGGGATGCAGGCCGCGGACCAGGGTTTCGCCGACGTGCTGACCATGACCTTCCCCACCGCCAAGGCCATGGAGGAACGCCGTACCGAAGCGTACGAGGGCATGGTGCGGCTCATCGGCCGGGCCAAGGCCGCGGGTCGCCTGCGGGAGGACTTCGACCCCTCGGACCTGATGCTGATCCACATGGCCAACCTCGGCGTCGTGAACGCCTGCGGCGACGCCGCCCCCGACGCCTGGCGGCGCATCGTCGCCTTGTTCATCCAGTCCCTTGAGGCCCCGGCCCGCGGCCCCCTGCCTCCCTCGCCCGAGCATGACGCCATCCACAAGGCCACGCTCCGCACCAGCCTGACGGGCCTCACGGGGCCGGATCCGGACGCGACCGGCTGACCCTGGACCTGTGACCGACCGTCAGGGCGCACTCCTGCCGGTTCGTGCGAGGCGGACCCGGGGTCCGTGTGCGGAGTCGGGCGGTCAGGGCGCCGCGTTCAGCAGGTCGAGCGCGCTGTGCTGGCGTGCCGCGTCCGTCGTGTCGAGCGGGCCGTTCCAGCGGAGCCCGTACTGGCCGAGCGGATTGCGGTCACGGGTGTACGCGGCCTCTGCCTGCCGGGACAGATACGCCGTGTAGGGGTGGTCGGCGAGCGCCGTGTTGAGCTTGCCGAGCCCGCGTACGTGCGCGCCCTTGAAGGACGGGCCGTCGGCCCCGCAGTCACCGCCCTCGCACGGGTCGCGCAGGATGCCGCCGGTGTTCAGGGACGAGGAGGTGGTGGCCGCGTCGGCGATCTGCCGCGCCGTGGTGAGGAGTGCGGCGTCCTGGGTGGCCCGGTTCAGCTCCGTGAGCGCGCCGAGCAGCACACCCTGGTTGTACGACCAGACGGCGGCGCCGTTGTTGCGGCAGGTGGACAGATCGATGCCGTCGTTCACCAGGCGCGAACTGTTGACCATCCCGGTCCCCTGGAACCACGACCAGCCGGCGCGGGCCCGGCCCAGGTGGACGGTGTCGCCGGGGACGCGGTTGTGCAGTGCCGCGTTGAGCTGGATGTAGAGGGAGTTGGCGATGGCGTTCTTGTAGGTCTTCGCGGTGCTCCACCACACACCGCCGCCGCAGACACCGTCCCAGTAGGAGGCCATGTGATCGGCGTCCGCGCGTGCGGTGTTCAGATAGCGGCTGTCACCGGTCGCGTCGTACGCGGCGATCCAGGCCAGCCCCCACCACCCGGTGTCGTCGATGTAGTCGTTACGGAACTGGCCCCCGTGCGCGTTCAGTTGGCGGTTGTAGGTGTTGGCGATGGCGTAGCTGTAGCTGGGCATTCCCGAGACGCGGATGTTGTCGATGACCGCGGTGAGCGCGTTGGCCGAGTTCCACCAGCCGGTGGTGTCGAACAGTCCGGTGCCGTTGTTGTAGAACTGCATCTGCGCCGTGGCCGCGGCGGTCCGGCGGTCCCACGCGTTCCAGGTCGTACGCGCCCAGGGTGTGCAGGCGATGTCCGTACGGTCGCCGGCCTTGCCGCAGGCGCGCAGGGCGCCGACCCCGTTGGTGTTCCAGTCGTCCACGTTGTACATGAGGGTGCGCCGGCCGCGCTGTCCGGCGGGCACCGTGGTGGCGCCGAGGCGGCTGCCGGAGCTCCAGGTGCGCCCGCCGTCGAAGGACCGGTCGAGCCAGACCTCGTCGCCGGGGCTGCCGTTGTCCGTCGAGGCCCAGCCCATCGCGTCCTGGTCGTCGAAGTGGAGGACGATCGAGCGGGAGAAGAGCGTGGTGGAGACGGGGGTACGGTCCTGCGGCGAGAGCGCGGGGTCGCGGGCGTCGCAGTACTTGTTGCAGATGGCCGCGGCCGGAGCGGCGGCCGCGGCCGCGGCCGGGGCTACGGCTTGTGGGGTCAGAGCGGCGAGGAGTGCCACGGCGAGCGGCGCCACGAGATGACGCAGCCGGACCGACAACGTTGTCCACATGGGCGGCTCCGGGATCGGCGGGGGTGGCTGAGAGAGCTCCCAGAACGTAGGGCAATGATGTGCCCGCGTCAATGCGTCGCGGAAGTCCTCCGTCCCCGGTCGCGCCACCTCTTGTACGTTGCTCCAAGAGGGAAGCCTTGGGGGTAACGCCCACCAACGGGAAGGCAGCGTTCTCGATGACCAGCCAGTGGCAGTTGCGTGCCGCGTTCGCCGCGCGGCTCTCCGAGATGTACGGGCGGGAGGTCCCCGCCTACACCACGCTTGTCGATGTCTCCCGCGAGGTCAACGAGGAGGTGCTGCGCGCCCAGGGTGCCGGAGCCGAGCGGCTGGGGTCCATCAGCCGCGTGACCGCCGAGCGGCATGGCGCGATCCGCGTCGGCACTCCACGGGAAATGCGGCAGGTCGCGCGGGTCTTCGGAGCCCTGGGCATGCACCCGGTCGGCTTCTACGACCTGCGCGAGGCCCCTGTCGGGGCGGTCCCGGTCGTCTCCACCGCCTTTCGCCCCATCGCCCGTGACGAGCTGGCGCGGAACCCGTTCCGCGTCTTCACCTCCATGCTCACCCCCGACGACCCGCGGTTCTTCGATGCCCGTCTGCGCGCCGGCCTGGAGACCTTCCTCGCCGGCCGTGAGCTGTTCCCGCCGGAGCTGCTCGCTCTCTCCGACCGGGCCGAAGCCGAAGGGGAACTGCCCGAGGCGGAGGCCGAGCGCTTTCTCCACCTGGCCGTGCGGGCCTTCGAGCTGTCCTCGGAGCCGGTCGACAAGGCCTGGTACGAGACCCTGGAGCGGGTCTCCGCCGTCGCCGCGGACATCGGCGGCGTCCGCAGCACCCATGTCAACCATCTCACCCCGCGCGTCCTGGACATCGACGAGCTCTACCGGCGCATGAAGGAACGCGGCATCGAGATGATCGACACCATCCAGGGACCGCCGCGCTGGGACGGTCCCGACCTGCTGCTGCGCCAGACGTCCTTCCGCGCTCTCGCCGAGCCCCGGGCCCAGCGTGCCCCGGACGGCAGTGTGTTCACCGGGGCGCTGCGGGTGCGGTTCGGTGAGGTCGAGGCGCGCGGCATCGCCCTCACCCGCGAAGGCCGTGCCCTCTACGACCGGCTGCTCACCCTCGTCGACCAGCAGGCGGCGGCCCATCCCACGGCCGACCGGGGCGAACTCGCCCGCGCCCTGTGGACGGAACACGTGCCCTCCACCGAACGGCAGCTCGCCGCCCGGCGGTTGGCCTACTTCACCTACCACGTGACGCCCGGCCGGCCGCGGGACGGAAGCCGGCCGCCCGCCGGCGTCGGCGCGTTGGTGGAGCAGGGCTGGCTGCGGGCCGACCCCATCGTCTACGAGGACTTTCTGCCCCGCTCCGCGGCCGGTATCTTCCAGTCCAACCTCACCGGCGACGGTGTACGGAACGACCAGCACGCGGGCACCGACTACGACAGCGAGTGGCTGTCCGGTGCCATCGGCCGCCAGGTCCTCGACCCGTTCGCCCTTTACGAGCAACAGCAGAACGACTCGCTCGCACAGGCCGCCCATGTCCTGGAACTCGACGGCGCGGGAGAGCCACGGGCTACGTGACCGAGGTCGGCTCCGGCCGGTGGTCGGACGCGCCTTCCTTACGACCAGGCCGGCCGCGCAGGGCACGTACGGCCACCGGGCCGACCAGAGCCGCCAGGGCCAGGAACAGGATGGCCGCGGACAGGGGGCGGGTGAAGAACACCGTCCAGTCACCCTCGCTGAAGGTGAGTGCGCGGCGGAACTGGGTTTCGGTCATGGGGCCGAGGACCGCGCCGAGGATCAGCGGGGCCACGGGGTAGCCGGTGCGGCGCATGAGGAAACCCAGGATGCCGAAGACCACGGCGATGCCGAGGTCGACGGCGTTCTGCGACAGCCCGTACACGCCCAGCGTGGCGAAGACGATGATGCCCGCGGTGAGCAGCGGCCGGGGCAGTCTCAGCAGCTTCACCCACAGCGGGATCAACGGGAGGTTGAGCACGAGCAGCATCACATTGCCGATGTAGAGACTGGCGATCAGTGTCCACACCAGCGCGGACTGCGTCTGGAACAACTGCGGCCCGGGCTGGACGTCGTACATCTGGAAGGCGATCAGCAGCACACTGGCCGTCGCCGAGGTGGGGATGCCGAGGGTGAGCAGCGGCATCAGCACACCGGAGAACGCCGCGTTGTTGGCGGCCTCGGGGCCCGCCACACCCTCGATCGCGCCTTTGCCGAACTGCTTCTTGTGGCGGGAGAGCCGGCGCTCCAGGTTGTAGCTGAGGAAGGTGGGGATCTCCGCGCCGCCCGCGGGCAGCGAGCCGATGGGCAGGCCGATGGCCGTACCGCGCAGCCAGGGCTTCCAGGAGCGCCGCCAGTCCTCGCGGCTCATGCCTATGCGGCCGCCCACGGGGAGCATCTCCTCCTGGGGCGCGCGTCGTATGCGGGCGGCGGTGTACAGGCCCTCGCCGATCGCGAAGAGCCCGACGGCGACGGCCACCACCTGGACGCCGTCGTACAGTTCCGGCACACCGAAGGCGTAGCGGACCTGGCCGGTCAGACTGTCGATGCCGACGAGTCCGATCGCGAGCCCCAGGAAGAGGCTGCACAGCCCGCGGGCCGGGGCGTCGGCGACGACCGCGGTGACGGTGGCGAAGGCGAGGACCATCACGGCGAAGTACTCGGCGGGCTGGACGCGCTCGGCGACCCGCGACATGGCCGGACCGATGAAGGTGATCGCGACCGTGGAGACCGTGCCGGCCACGAAGGAGCCGATGGCGGCGGTCGCCAGCGCGGCGCCGGCCCGGCCGGAGCGGGCCATGGGATGGCCTTCGAGGGTGGTGGGCACCGAGGCGGTCTCGCCGGGGACGTTCAGCAGGATGGCGGTGGTCGAGCCGCCGTACATCCCTCCGTAGTAGATCCCGGCGAACAGCACCAGCGCGCCGACCGGGTCGAAGACGTACGTCAGCGGGAGCAGCAGCGCGACGGTGGTGGCGGGTCCGAGGCCGGGGAGTACGCCGACGAGCGAGCCGAGCGTGCAGCCGACGAAGGCCAGCAGCAGATGCATCGGGCTGAACGCGCTGGCGAACCCGTCTCCGAGGTTGGTGAGCACATCCATGTCAGAACGCCAATCGGATGATGCCGGGCGGCAGATGGATGCCCAGCAGACGGTCGAAGAGGAAGTACACGGCCAGCGCCAGCACGAGCCCCACCAGCGCGTCGCGCAACGGCTTGGCGCTGCCCAGGACGCGGGCGACCAGGGTGAACAGCACCGCCGTGGACTGCCAGTAGCCGAGGGGGCTGAGCGCGAAGAGGTAGCCGACCAGCAGCGCGAGCAGGACGGCGACCGGACGCCAGTCGGTGAGCCGGGCCTCCTCCTGGGCCTGCTCGTTCTGTTCCCGGTCGGCGCCGCGGAAGGCCTGCGTCACGGAGATCGCGGCCGATACGCACAGCCCGGCGCCGACCAGCAGGGGGAAGGCCCGGGGGCCCACATCCTGGTCGGTGGCCCGCTCGGGGACGGCGAACGCCCAGCCCAGCACGATCACTCCCGCCGCGAGAAAGAGCAGCGCCGCGACACGCGGGCCCCAGAACGTCCCGGGGGCCTCGGGGGCCTCGGGGACCTCGGGGAGCTCGGGGGACGCCTCCTGCTGTGTGCTCATGAGGTCAGCCCCACTTCCTTCAGCACCTGTGTGACCTGTTTCTGCTGCCGGTCGATGACGGCCCCGAACGTGTCGCCCGGCAGCCACACCGCCTTCCAGTCGTTCTGCTCCAAGGTCTGCTTCCAGCACGACGTGCGCCGCATCCGGTCCACCATCCGTACGACGGCCTGCTGTTCGTCGTCGCTGAGTCCGGGCGGGGCCATCACACCGCCGATGCTTTCGGTGCTGGCCTCGCCGTACCCGAGCTGCGTCAGGGTAGGGGCGTCCATCCCCTTCGGGGACTCCTTGCCACTGATCGCGAGGACCCGGAGCTTGCCGGCCTCGATCTGCGGCCGGATCTCCGTCAGTGTCGACATGCCGGCCTTGGAGGCCCCGCTGAGCAGCAGGTTGAGCACCTCGCCGCCACCGCCGGTCGGTACGTACGTGATCTCGCCGGTGGGGATGTTCTCGGCCTTGGCGAGCGAGGCGACCGTGATGTGATCGGGGCCGCCCAGCGAACCGCCCACCCAGGACATGCCCTTCGGGTTCCGCTTCATCGCCGCCAGCACGGACTTCAGGTCGCGGAACGGGGAGTTGACGGGCACCACGATCGCACTGGGACTGATGGTCAGCCCGGCGATCGGGGTGAGGGAGGAGAGCCGGACAGGGGAGTCGTTCTGGACCGCGCCCCCGGACATCGTGACCGTGTCCATGGTCATCAGCTGGTAGGGATCGCCGCCGCGGCCGACCATCCGGGCGAGTCCGATGGCTCCGCCCGCGCCGGGCTTGTTGGTGACCGTGACCTCCTTGTCGATGATCTCGCAGTCGGTGAGCGCGGCGCCGATGCCGCGGGCCCGCGCGTCCCAGCCGCCGCCGACACTGCCGGGGGCGAGGATCGAAAGGCCACGGGAGGGATAGCCGGCGGCCGCGGTCGAGTCGTCGGGGGAGCCGATGGTGCACGCGCTGCTCACCGTGGCCAACAAGGTGACGGTCAGAGCGACGCGCGGACCGTTCCGGAGGAAAGGGGGCATGGGAACGCTCCGTCGCAGGGAGTCGCAGGATCAGGGGAGTCGCAGGATCAGGGGAGTCGCAGGGTCAGGAAACCGCAGGGTCAGGAAGTCGCGGGAGCAGGAAGTCGCAGGTTCAGGGGGCGCGGGACCAAGAGGGCGCGGGTTCAGAGAGTCGCGGGTTCACGGGGCGTGGGTTCAGGGGTCGCAGGTTCAGGGGGCGTGGGATCTCAATGGCGGGCGCGGGACGGGGGAATCGTAGGATCACGGAATCGAGCGCGGGGACCGTGGGGCCGGGCGGCCGGAAAGCGGGGGGAGATGTGACGTGGCGGGGAGATGAGTCCGGAGCTTGCGCCCCGTGCGTCGTGACCACAAGACGATTGACAGGAAGGCGTCAATCACCGACGGTCGACCCATGCCCGTAGTGATCGACCTGGGAAGCTCCCCGGAGGAGCGCATCAGCACCCGGCTGTCCCCGATAGCCGAGTTGTGCGCCTGCCTGCACGCGCTGGACGGACCTCGGCATCACCCGGCCAGCCGCCGCTGGGTCGGCGCGGTGCGGCAGGGCGCGGACGAGGGGCTGCTGGCGCGGGCCGCGCAGTGGGCACCGCTGTGGGGGGCGTTCCGGGCCCGCTATCTGCTTCCCCTCGCACCGGGGCCGGAACGCACCCTGGAGGAGGAGCTGGCCGACATCGGAGGGTTGGCCGAAGGGGTGTTCACGGCGATGACCGAGCAGGCGCTGATCGGAAAGAACAGCCACCAGCCGGAAGAGCCCGACAGGGCGCCGCACTTCGGACCACGCCTTGGACCGCGCTCCGGTTCCGGGAGCGCGCGGCACCTCCGTAGTCGCTCCTGGTCCCCGGAGGACTTCCTCGGCCGACTGCGGCAACTGTCCGAACGCCGGTTCGCGCTGGGGGTGCGGCTGCTCGCCGACCCCGCCGCGTTCCGGGCCGACCTCACGGCCTTCCTGTCCGCCGCGGCCGAGGAGCTCTTCGAGGCGGAGTGGATCCGGCTGCGCGGTGTGCTCACGTCGGACGTGCGCGTACGCACCCACGAGCGCCGGCTCCGCGGAGGCCGGATCCTGGCGGACTTCCCCACCGCGCGCCTTGAGGACGACCCGCCGCGGGTCGTCTTCGAGAAGCTGTACAACGCGCGGGTGAGCCTGACGGACGCGCAGTGCCTGTTGGTGCCCTCGCTCCACACCAACCCTCATCTGGCCATCAAGCACTACCCCGGATATCCGGTGGTGGTGCAGTACCCGGTGCGCGGCGAGGGGGACGGGGAACCGCCCGGCATGGACGAGGTGCTCCGCAGGGTCCGGGCGCTGGACGATCCCATCCGCGTCCGGCTGTGCCGCGCGCTCCTGCGGCAGTCCGTGACGACCACCGAACTGGCCCACCAGTTCGACATGACGCCGCCGCAGATGTCCCGGCACCTGCGCAGGCTCCGGGAGGCCGGCATGGTGCACACGCACCGGCAGGGCGCCCGGGTGCATTACCAGCTGGACGAGGAGGCGGTCCGGACCCTCGGCGTCGACCTGCTCGGCGCCCTGCACCGCTGACGCCCACCGCGCACCGCCCGGCGCGGCAGCGCTCCTCCACCATTGACGCACGCGCGGCAATCACCTTGAGCGGACGCCCGCTCCGGCGTGATCGTGGCGGACACCACCCCGTGTCAGGCGGCGGGGCACCGCAGGAGGAAATGTGACACCGCGCATCAAGAGCACCAAGGCGTTCTACCGCACCGGCTCCACCACCGTCTTCGCCTCACAGCACGACCAGCGGTTCTCCTACTGCTTGCACGTGCCCTCCGTGCACGAGACCACCGACACCCCGCTCCCGCTGCTGGTGATGCAGCACGGCACCGGCCGTACCGCCGTCCAGTACCGGGACGCTATGGCGGACTTCTCCGAACGGTACGGCTGCGTGGTGCTCGCCCCGCTGTTCCCCGCGGGCATCGGGGACCCGGACGACCTGCACAATTTCAAGTTCATCGAGTACGGCGGCATCCGCTACGACGAGGAGTTGCTGGCCATCGTCGAGGAGGCGGGGACGCGCTTCACGATCGACACCGACCGGTTCACACTGCACGGCTTCTCGGGCGGCGGACAGTTCGCGCACCGCTTCCTGTACCTCCACCCGGAGCGGCTCAGCGGTGTGTCGATCGGCGCGCCCGGCCGTGTCACCCTGATCGACCCGGAGCGCGAGTGGTGGCTGGGCACGGCGGGCTTCGAGGAGCGTTTCGGCACGCCGGTACGGCTGGAGGAGATCCGCAAGGTGCCGGTGCACATGGTGGTCGGCTCCGAGGACACCGAGACCTGGGAGATCAACAACCCGGGCGACTCCAACTGGATGGACGGCGCCGACGCCGTGGGCCGGACCCGCGTCGAGCGGATCACGGCCCTGCGCGACAACTACACCGCGCTGGGGATCGGCGTCACCCTCGACATCGTGCCGGGCGTCGCGCACCACGGCATGGGCGTACTGGACGCGGTCCGCGCGTTCGCCGCCGGTGTGCTGTCCGCCCGTACACCGTCGTCGGGATCCTGAAACCGGGCGTCCCGCACCGGCGTTCCGACGGTCACGCGTCCGCGGTCTCGTCCTGGTGACGGAACAGGGTCCGGTACTCCTGAGGGGAGGTGCCGAGGTGCCGATGGAATGTGGCCCGCAGGGAAGCGGGAGCGCCGAGACCGGTCAGGCGGCCGATCTGCTCGATGGGCACGGTGGTCGCCTCCAGCAGTTCGCGTGCTCGGTCGATGCGTGCGTCGGTGAGCCAGGTCATGGGCGGGGTGCCGGTCTCCTCGCGGAAGCGCCGGATCAGTGTCCGCCGTGACATGTTGGCGCGTTCCGCCAGGCGGCCGATGGTCAGGGGCTCCGCGAGGCTGTCGAGCATCCACTCCCGCAGCGGCGCGAGTTCCTCTCCGCTCGCTTCGGGGCGGAAGCGGTCGATGAACTGTGCTTGGCCTCCCCGTCGCCGTGGCGGCGCGACGAGATCGCGTGCGTGGGTATTCGCCGCGGCGGCGCCGCGGTCGGTGCGGATCAGGT
This sequence comes from Streptomyces sp. NPDC059255, assembly GCF_042752355.1. Lineage (NCBI taxonomy): Bacteria > Bacillati > Actinomycetota > Actinomycetes > Kitasatosporales > Streptomycetaceae > Streptomyces > Streptomyces sp. NPDC059255. Next base: position 73,806 of record NZ_JBHYZP010000030.1, on the reverse strand, counting down.
GCAGGCACAAGTCGATTCCCGCGGTCACGCCGGCGGACGTGAGGATGTCGCCGTCGTCGACGTAGAGCTGATTCGGCAGGACATCGACGTGTGGGTAGCGCTGACGCAACTGCTCGGAGTGCCGCCAGTGGGTGGTCGCGGGGCGCCCGTCGAGCAGCCCGGCCGCGGCGAGGGCGAAGGCCGCGGTGCAGATGGAGACGAGCCGGGCGCCTCGGGCGTGAGCCGCTCGCAGTGCGGCCAGAAGCTCGGTCGACAGGGCCGCGTCGATGTCGTCGTAACCCGGAATGATCACGGTGCCGGCGTCGTCGAGTGCTTCGAGGCCGGCCGCGACGGTGATCGCGAAGCCACACCCTGGCACCAGGCCGGTGTCGGTGTCACCGCACACGGTCAGGTCGTAGTGGGGGTCCATCGCGAAGATCTGCGTCGCGGTACCGAACTCGAGCGGGAGCGCACCGGGCAGTACGAGCACCGCGACGGAGTGTCTGTTGGTCATAGTGGCACGATTGTAGCGCTGTATGGCATCCGTGCCACTTTTGACGGGGGAGCCGCTCTCCTAGGGTCGAGTCATGGCCAAAACCCCCGCCCTCCCGGAAGGGCCCCAGAACGAGGTACTCGTTCTTCCCGCTGGGCCGCTGGTCGAGGCAAGCCTCGCCGCGGCACGTGCCGCGGTGCACCCGTCCGTGCTCAACCACAGCATTCGTGGTTTCTATTGGGCCCGTCTGTTCGCCGCCCACAAAGGCGTTCTGAACGACGCGGACTACGACGAGGAACTCCTCTTCGCCGCCCATGTGATGCACGACCTGGGAACAGGCCCCGACGCACCCGGCCGGCTCCGGTTCGAGATGGAAGGCGCTGATCTCGCCGCTGCGGTACTGACCGATCTCGGAGTTCCGGCCCGGGACGTCGACCGGGTCTGGGAGGCGATCGCCCTGCACAGCACTCCTCAGATCCCCGAACGAATGGGACTGCTGACCTACCTCACGTACGAAGGCGTCTGGATCGACTTCGGCAAACATTTCGACCTGGTGGCCAAGGAACAGCGGCAGATCCATGCCGCCTACCCACGGCTCGGGTGGGTCCGCCATTTCGCCGACGAAGTCCTCGCGCACGGAGCCCGCTCCGAGACCGCCGCGCCCCCCTATGCCCTCGCCTTCCATCTGGCGCGTGAGCGGGAAGCGGACGGAGTCACCACCATGGAGCGCGGCATAGCCAAGGGACCGTGGGGAGAGTAGGCGAGAAGCCCTCACCGAGGCACCCACTCATATGTCGAGTGTCCCGGGCTTCTACAGGAAAAGCCGGGACTGTTCCGCGAGATCGGAGTCAAACATGTCAAATTTTGCCGAGTTCACTTTCCGAGGGCAGCCGGGCTACAACGAAGCGGCGGCTCGGGAGATCATCACCAGTTCGATTCCCGTCAGGACGATCGCCGTCTACTGCTTCGACCCCCGCGCGGCCGACGCCGCGCAAGCCGTCGCCGATCACTTCGGTGACGAGGTCTACCCGGGTGACCTTGTTCTCGACGAGGCAGGCAGGAAGGCAGGTTCTACGGCGACGGTGTTCCCCCTCATCGTCGGGGGTGGACGCGCGACGGACGCTCTTCGCTCGATCACGGTCTCCCAGCACCTCTTCGGAATCGAGCGGGTGGCCGTCGTACACCACTCCTTCTGCGGCGCCACTTCCTTCACGGCGGAGGGAATCACCGCTGCGTGGAAGCATGAGCATCACACCGACATCTCGTCGTTGTACGACTGGGACGGCATCTCCATCGCCGACTACGAAAAGTCACTCAATTACGACGTAAGCCTGATTCGCAACAGCCCGGGCACCCCGAAACACATCGAGATTTACGGCCTCTTCTACGACATCGGTTCCGGCGAGCTGACCGAGGTCGTTCGCGACGTCCCGGCCGAGGTGGTCGGCACAGCCTGATCACGGGGCCGCGGGCCCGCGCGTCGGGCCCGCGGCCACAGCCTCCCGCTGGACCGGGCGTCGCACCGCCTCTCACTCATCTCGTGCGACGCCCACGCGATGGAGTGACAGTGGAGTTCCCGCCAGCTCCCTCTCACCGAACGGAGCTCACCCGGAACGAAGCTCACCGCGAACGAAGCTCACCTGGAACGGAGCCACCATCATGGAACGCAACCTGCTCGTGATCGGGGCGACCGGCAAGACCGGTGGCCACACCGCCGAACTCGTGCTCCAGCGCGGGCACCGCGTCCGCGCACTCGTGCGCCGCCGCGACGCCCGCGCCGAGCGGCTCGCCGCCCTCGGCGCGGACGTCGTGGAAGGCGACGTCCTCGACCTGGACTCCCTTGCCCTGGCGACCAAGGGGATCGACGCCCTGTACTTCACCTATCCGATCCGCCCCGGCCTGATGGACGCCACCGCGAACGTGGCCCAGGCGGCGGAGGAGAACGGGGTCCAGGCGATCGTGAACATGTCGCAGGTCTCCGCCCGCCGTAGAACCGCCAGCAACGCGGCGCGCCAGCACTGGGTCGCCGAACGCGTCCTGGACCACTTCCCGGTCCCCGTCACCCACATCCGCCCGACCTTCTTCGCCCAGTGGCTGATCGACACCTGGGCCGACGGAACCGGCGAACTGCGCCTGCCGTTCGCCGACGGACGCCACGCCCCCATCGCCGAAAGCGACCAGGCGAAGGTGATCGCGGCCATCCTGGAGGACCCCGCCCCGCACGCCGGCCAGATCTACCCGCTGTACGGAGCCGAGGAGCTCAACCACTACGAGATCGCCGAGAAGATGTCGCGGGCGCTGGGTCGTGACGTCACCTACGTGCCCATCGACCTCGACGAATTCGCCGCCATCCTGCGCGGGCGCGGCGCGCCGGACCACCTGATCCAGCACCTGCTCGCCGTGGCCGTCGACTACCGCAACGGAGTCTTCGCCGGCACCAACGACCTGGTGAAGACGATCGGCGGCAGCGACCCCCTCGATGTCGAGGGCTTCATCGCCCAGAACCGCGCGGCCTTCGAACTGCCCACCGCCTGAACGACCGCCCCGCGGTCCACCGTCCACATCAGGCAAGGGGGCTACTCGGACGGGCGCGTGAGGGCCTCGGGTCATACGCTGGTGCATGGGGTACGCGACCGGGTTCCCGAACCGGACGGTTACCGGGGGACACGATGAGCAGTGCAGAAACAGGTCCCGGAATCTCCGAGGACCTGGCATACCCGACCCTCAGCCGGCGACAGCTGGATTATTTGTTCGACCTTGGAGTGGTCGAAGACGTCACCGTCGGTCACGTGATACACCGCATCGGCGACGAGACATACGACCTTGTCGTCATCGCCGACGGCGAGGTGGAGGTGGTGCGCGAGGCGACGGCCGACGCGCCCGAAGAGGTGATCGCGACCTTCGGCCCGGGTGCGTTCCTGGGTGAACTCGGTCTGCTGACGGGGCAGACTGTGTATCTGTCCGCGCGGGCCGTTCGGAACAGTCGAATCTACCGACTCTCCACGGAGAATTTTCGCCGCCTCATGGCGACCGAGGCGGACATCGCGGACATCATATTGACGGCTTTCAGGGCTCGGCGTCACATCCTGAAATATGCGGCAGCCCAGACCATCGAAATTATCGGAAGCTCCTTCTCTGCGGATTCGATGTCGCTGCGCACATACGTCGCACGCCTCGAACTGCCTCACTCCTGGCTGGACATCGACACCCCTGAGGCGAAATTTCTGATGGATGTGTCGGCGCTCTCCGTCGACGACCTGCCGGCTGTGCTTCTGCCCGGCGAGAAATTGCTGAGGGCCACTCCGGCCGAACTCGCCAGAAGCCTTGGCCTCTCTTATCGCAAGGGGCGGAGCCCGGATGTGGATCTCGTGGTCGTCGGAGGTGGCCCCGCGGGGCTGGCGGCCACCGTCAACGGTTCCTCCGAAGGACTCGCGACCGTCATGCTGGACGCGGTCGGCCCCGGCGGCCAGGCGGCGGCCAGCTCGCGCATCGAAAACTACCTCGGATTTCCCCACGGACTCAGCGGGGCGGAGCTGACCCGGCTCGCATCGGTGCAGGTGCTGAAATTCGGCGCCAATATCTACAGCCCCAGCACGGTCGTAGCTCTCGGGACAGGAGCCGATCGGCTCACCGTTCTCCTCTCCGACGGTACGGAGATTCCCACCAGGGCCGCCATTATCGCCACGGGGGCGCGGTACAGGTCGCTCCCCGTCGACCGGTGGAAGGAGTTCGAGCATGCCGGCATCTACTATGCGGCGACCGAGATGGAGGCGCGCTCATGTGCCCGAAAGGAAGTGGCCGTCGTGGGCGGTGCCAACTCGGCCGGCCAGGCTGCTGTTTTCCTGGCGGGTCGAGGGTGCATGGTGAATCTGGTGGTCCGTGGGGAAGATCTTTCCGCTCGCATGTCCTCCTATCTGGTGAATAGAATCTCTGTCCACCCTCGGATTTCGGTGCATACGTCGACGGAAGTCACAGGGCTTCAGGGCGGGACTTCTCTTGAAGCGATACGGCTGACGAACTCCTCGACTGACGAAGAAGCCGTTGTGCCGTGCCACGGGCTGTTCTGTTTTATCGGTGCGTACCCGGCTTCCGGCTGGCTGAACGGCTGCTGTTCTACCGACGGGAAAGGATTCATATACACGGGAAGCCACATCCCTGACGAGGATCTGGGGCCGCAGTGGAAGATTCTCGGGCGCGATCCACTCCCCTTTGAGACCAGCATGCCGGGCATCTTCGCGGTCGGGGACGTGCGGTACGGGTCCACCAAGCGCGTCGCCGCCGCGGTCGGGGAAGGGGCGAGCGCCATATCCTCGGTCCATCAGGTGGTCGGTGCGCGGTTGTAGCGTTCCACCGGCCGTGCCCGGCCGCCGACGCGCAGCACTGTTGTGCCACGGTCGGTCGCCGAGCAGCGGGGTGCCGAGCCCCCCGCGCTCGGCACTCCGCTGCGCCTGTCGGTCAGTAGCCGACGGCGAAGCGCTGCCGGCGGTGGCCCGGCCGCTCGATCTCGTCGAGGAGGGCGACCGCGTAGTCCTCCACGGAGATGGTGCTGTTGCCGTCGTCGTCGGCGACGAGGTCGTCGAGTGAGGTGCGGTAGCCGCCGGTGCGCGCGCCGGGCTCGATCATGGCCGCGGGGCTGATGTTGGTCCAGTCGACGTCCGTGACGGTCCGGTAGTAGTCGAGGGCGTCGCCGTGGGCGTGCATGATCTGCAGCAGGAAGTCGGGCAGGCCCGGGGCGTCCCACACCTGCTTGCCGTCGGGAGTGCGCAGAGAGCCGGCGCCGCCGACGGTGACCAGGCGGGGTCCCTGCCCGCGGAGGGGCCGCAGTCCTTCGACGAGGGCGACGGCGGCGGGCTTGATGGTGGCGATGTGACCGGGGCCGTCACCGCCGCCGACAGCGCTGACGACGACGTCCTGGCCCTTCGCCGCAGCGGCGACCGACCGGCTGTCGAGGATGTCGCCGGTGGTGACGGTGAGATTCGCGTGGCGTTCGGTGACCTTGGCGCGGTCACGGACGACGGCGGTGACGGTGTGGCCACGGTCGAGGGCCTCGCGGACGATGGCGGAGCCGATGGTGCCGTTGGCTCCGAAGACAGCGATGTTCGTCATGACGGTGTTTCCTTCGTGATCTGTGGTGGTGGTTCGGTGGGCGTTCAGGCGGTAGCGGTGGCGATGCGCCGGTCGGCGGCCGGGATGCGCGGGTACGCCGCCACGGGCAGGGCACGCGGGCCGGAGAAGAGGCCGCCGGACAACACCCGCGGCTCGATACGGTCCGCGTTGCGGTCGGCGAACTCCCGCAGCGCCGGCCCCGAGCCGCAGCACCAGCCGCAGCAGGCGTCGAACGCGTTCGTCAGACGGGTGAGGTCGGTCATACGGGGCCTCCTGACACGGGTAGAAGTCAGTCATCGGTAGGGGCCGGGAGCTGCGACGTCCTTGCCGCCGCATATGCTCCCCACCGACTTCAAACGTAGAAGCCGCGAAAGGTTCCGCCCAGGCACGGTGAGGTCTCGGCGTGGTGAAAAACGGACACGAAGCGATCCCGGAGATCCCGTACGTCCCGCCCGCGCCCGGCACGGTCGGGGTCGAGGTGATGCCGATCGCCGAACTGCGCCGCCGCATGCACCGCCTCGGCGGAGCGGTCGGCGCACGGGACGCCGAGGGAGCCGGCCGCGCACAGCGCCCGGACTTCCACCTGCTTCTCACGGTGGAACAGGGGCTGCTCCGGCACATGGTCGACTTCGCCGACTACGCCGTCACCGACAGCACCTGGCTGTGGGTCCGCCCCGGCCAGGTACAGCGCTTCGGCGACCTCGGCGCGGCGACCGGCACCCTGGTGCTGTTCCGGCCCGACGTCCTCGACCCCGTCACCGCCACCGACGTCCGCCTCGACGACCCCTTCGGACGCACCCTGTGGCAGATCACCGGCGAGGACGCCCCCGCCCTGCACCGCGCCCTCGACCACCTCGCCCACGAATACGGCACCACCCACATGCCGCCCCCCACCCGTGCTGCCATCCTCCAGCGGCTGCTCGCCGTGCTCCTGCTGCGCCTGACCCACGGGACCGCACCCGTCGGCACCCTGCCCGCCGAGCACACGAAAACCTTCCAGCGCTTCCGTGCCGCCGTCGAAACCGACTTCACCCGGGCCCGCGACGTCGGACACTACGCACGCGTCCTCGGATACGCGCCGCGCACCCTGACCCGGGCCGCGTACGCCGCGGCAGGCGTCGGCGCCAAGGGGTTCATCGACCGTCGCGTCGTACTGGAGGCCGAACGCCTCCTCGCCCACGGCGACGAACCCGTCGCGAACATCGGGGTCCGCCTCGGCTTCCTCGACACCAGCAACTTCGTCAAATACTTCGTCCAGCGCACCGGCACCACACCGGCCGCCTTCCGCGGCCGGTACCGCCCGGCCCGGCCCGCCAGTTGAAGCCGCCTGCCTGCGTCGATGCCATGACCCGATCCTGGCGATGCGCGGCACTCGGGCCACTTCTCGTTCACGCACCGTCCTCGTACGGTCGGGGCATGAACGACATATTCGCCCTGCCCACGGGTCCGCTTGCCGACGCGAGCCTCGCCCTCGTACAGAAGTCGGAGAGCACACCGATCGCCGACCACAGCATCCGCAGCTTCCTGTTCGCCCGTCTGCTGGCCGAGCGGGAAGGCTGCCTGAACGACGCGGCGTACAACGAGGATCTGCTCTTCGCCGCCTGCGTGCTGCACGATCTGGGACTGGGCACCCTCGCGGCCGGCCAAGCCCGGTTCGAAGTGGAAGGCGCCGATCTGGCGGCATCCGTGCTGACCGAGCACGGCGTCGCGGCGGCGGACGTCGACCGGGTATGGGAAGCGATCGCCCTGCACTCCTCCCTGGGTATCGCCGACCGGCGCGGACTGCTGACCTACCTGACCCACAAAGGTGTCTTCACCGACGCCGGCTACTTCACCGACCTCAATGCCGCGGTGCTCCGGCCGATCTACGCCACATACCCCCGACCCGCCGACGACCACTTCGTCCAGAACGCGATCGTCGAGCACGCCGTCCGCTCCCGGGCCGCGGCACCTCCGTACTCGATCGCGGCCGAGTTGCTGCGTCGGCAGCAGGCCGGAGAGTGACCTCCGAGCGCGCTTAGCCGCGGTGCGGCGGGAGGTGGCAGCCGGGTCGGAGCGTGGCCGACACTCCGGCCCGGCCGATCGCGCGGGTGGTGTCACCGGTCGTCCGTCACGGGATGAGCAGCAGTTTCCCGGTGGTCGTACGCGACTCGATGTCCGCGTGGGCCCTTGCCGCCTCCGCCAGCGGATAGCGGCCGCCGATCCGGACGACCGGCTCGCCCCTTTCGACGAGCGCGAACAACTCGGCCGCGCGCGCCGCGAGTTCCTCGGGGGTACGGACATGGTCCCCGGTCACGGGGTAGGTGAGGCGGGTGCTGCGGGGGATGTCGTTCAGCGCGATGGTCGGTACGTCACCGATCAGCGGCCCGTAGAACACCATCGTGCCGTGCGTGCGCAGTACTTGGAGCGAAGCGGCGAACGTGGTCGCGCCCGCACCGTCGAAGACCACGTGCACACCTTCGCCGCCGGTCAGCTCGCGCACCGGTTCGACGAACGCGTCACCGGAGGAGACCAGGACGTGGTCGGCGCCCGCGTCGGTGGCGTATCCGGCCTTCTCCGGTCGTGACACCAGGCCGATCACGGTGCCGCCACGGGCCTTGACGATCTGGGTGAGCATCATCCCGACCCCGCCGGCGGCGGCGTGCACGAGCGCGACGTCTCCCGGCCGTACCGGGTGGGAGACGGTGGCGAAGTGGTGCGCGGTCAGGCCCTGCAGGAGCAGGGCCGCGCCGGCCGCGAGGGCCTCCATCTTCTCCCTGGCGCGATCGCCGAAAGCCGCGTCCCACATCGGGGTGTCCACCGGGCCCGGCGGGATCGCGTTGACCCGGACGCCCCGGCTGCCGAGCTCGTCGGCCCAGGCGCGGGCGTAAGCCCGCACGGCCGCCTTCGACGCTCCGTAGGCGCTCATACCCGCCCCGCCGCCTTCGGCGGCGGTGGAGGCGGTGAGGATCACCGAGGCACCGTCGTTGAGCAGCGGGAGGGCCTTCTGTCGAAGACCGCGTCATGGATGTCCTCGGTGAGTTCGTCCAACCTCGCGATGTGATTGATGCCCGCGTTGGCGAACAGCACGTCCAGGCCCTGCCCGTGCTCCCGCACGCGCTGGTACAGGCGGTCCACGTCGGCCGCGACGCTGACGTCACCGGACACCGCGGTGGCGTTGCCGATGGTGGCGACGGCCTTCCGTAGCTCGGTTTCGCGCCGGCCGGTGATGAACACGTGCGCGCCCTCGGCCGCAAGTCGCCTCGCGGTCGCCAGGCCGATCCCGGTGCTGCCGCCGGTGACGACTGCGGTCATCCCCTCAAGCTGTCCCATGCGCATGACCTCCACAAATATATGTACCGATCGATACCGAAGGGGGCTGTAGCGCCTTCCGCACCAGCCAGTACAAAAGAGGTACGATCCCTTGCATGGAGACACGACAGAAGGCGCCGATCGGCCGACCAAGAGGCTTCGACACCGACCAGGCCCTTGAACGCGCCATGCGGGTCTTCTGGGAACGGGGTTACGACGGAGCCAGCCTCACCGACCTGACCAACGCCATGGGCATCACCCGGACCAGCATGTACGCGGCCTTCGGTAACAAGGAGGACCTGTTCCGCAAGGCCCTGGAGCGCTACACGGAGGGCCCCGCCTCGTACGGAGCGCGCGCCTTGCGGGAGCCGACCGCCCGCCAGGTGGCCACCGCGTTCCTGAACGGCTCCGTCCGGGCCACCACCCGCCCCGGCGGCCCCACCGGATGCCTCGGCGTCCAAGGGTCCCTCGCCGCCGGCGAGCCGGGGCGCAACGCCCGCGACGACCTCATCGCCTGGCGCAACGAGCACACCTCCCTCCTCCGCGACCGGCTCCGGCAAGCCGTCGAGGAAGGCGATCTGCCGCCCGGAACCGACCCCGAACTGCTCGCCCGTTACCTCATGACCGTGGCAAACGGCATTGCCGTCCAAGCCGTCGGCGGCGCCACGCGCGACGACCTCCAGCAGGTGGCCGACATGGCCCTGCGAAGCTGGCCACCGGCCACGGGCCCGACTCGGCCGAGCGGCTGAGCGGCTGAGCCGGCACCGCCCGCTCCACAGGGGTGGTCCGCGGCCGGTTTCAGGTGACGGAGATGGCTCCGGTGATGACGGCGTCGGCCGACGCCGGCGGCGAGGACGAGGATCATCACGGGGACGGCGTTGGCCGTCTGCCGCTTGATGAGTTCCTGCTGGTCGCCGATGCCGCGGATGTTGACGAGCAGGGCGATGACGAACGCGACCATGAACAGCACCAGGGGATCGGCGATCTCCAGTTTGTACGCGGCGAGCTTCTCGGCGTCGATCTTGTGGCGTTCGCACAGGCCGAGCCAGTAGGCGACGGTGATGATGGCCGGCGAGGTCAGCACCATCGGGCCGATCATGTGGACGAAGCACTCGGTGCGTTCAGGTGCAGGACGCTGATGCCGCGAGTGGCGGCGCCGCCCCAGGGGGTGGTGCCGGAGAGGGTGCCCAGTGCCATCGTCGCGATGGTGGCGACGATGAGGGGGTTCATGCCCAGGTGCCGGTAGATGGGCAGGAACGCGGAACAGATGATCATGTAGCTGGTGGTGCCGTCACCGTCGAGGGCGACGAGCAGGGCGAGGACGGCGGTGCCGAGAAGCACCGGTCACCCCGGCCACCGCCTGACGAGGGGCCGCCCGGCCCTTTCCTGTCCCGGGGTGGCCGGTGCTTCTCGCCACCGTCCTGCCTCGCGCCCGTCGGCGCGGAGGGCTTGATCAAAGGCGAGGATCTCCGGTGCGGCGGGTGGTGATCTCTTCGGTGAGCCGGGGGACGACCTCGAAGAGGTCGCCGACCACGCCGTAATCGACCAGGTCGAAGATCGGTGCCTCGGCGTCCTTGTTGACGGCCACGATGGTCTTCGATGTCTGCATGCCGGCCCGGTGCTGGATCGCGCCGGAGATGCCCGCGGCGATGTACAGCTGCGGGGAGACGGTTCTGCCGGTCTGGCCGACCTGCGCGGTGTGCGGGTACCAGCCCGCGTCCACCGCCGCGCGGGAGGCACCGACCGCCGCGCCCAAGGCGTCGGCCAGGGATTCGATGACGGGGAAGTGCTCCGCTCCGCCCACGCCGCGGCCGCCGGAGACCACGATCGCTGCCTCGGTCAGCTCGGGACGCCCGCTCGGCTCGCGGCGGGTGCGGGCGGTGATCTTCGTGCCGGTGGCCTGTTCGGAGAAGGTCACCGTGAGCCACTCGACCACGCCGGCCGCCGAAGCCCGTTCGACCGGGACCGCGTTGGGCTTGACCGTGATGAGCGGAGCGCCCTTGCGGACCCGTGACGTGGTCGTGAAGGCACCGGCGAACACGGACTGGGTCGCGACCGGCCCGTCGTCGCCGAGGTGGAGGTCGACGGCGTCGGTGATGATGCCGGAGCCGGTCCGTACCGCCAGCCGCGCGGCGATCTCCTTGCCCTCCGCGGAGGAGGACACGAGGACGGCGACGGGGGGAGACCGCGTCGTACGCGGCCTGGAGCGCGTCGACGTGGGGGACCACGAGGTAGTCGGCGAACTCCGGCGCGTCCGCGGTGAGTACCTTCACCGCGCCGTGCTCGGCCAGCACCGGGGCGGCGGCCGCGGCACCCGGACCGAGAACGATGCGCAAGCTCACTGGCGTCCCTTCGCGGCGATCACTCGCCGAGGCGGGGAGTGTCCTTGGCGTACGCGGCCCGACGCGGGCAACTCGCGGCGGATCGCGTGCCCTTGTGGTCCGCTGGACCTGGAGAGTGCCCTCGATATCCGACTCGATCGAGGTACTCAGTACCCTAGAGTATGCACACTCAGTGTCATGGGTCGAGATCTGCGTGCCCCGCCCGCGCAGGAGGCGCCGACGCCGTGATCAGGCCGTGGCCGGGCTTCCTCCGGTGTTAGGTTCCCGGTATGAACGCGGTACAGGGACACGGTCCGGGATCCGGCGACGGCGCTGCGAAGCCCTCGATGAGGGGCGCCCTTGTCGATGCGGCGTTCGAGCTGTTCCGGGAGCGCGGGTTCGAGCAGACCACGGTCGACGACATCGTCAAGCTCGCCGGGGTGGGACGGCGGTCCTTCTTCCGCTACTTCCCGTCGAAGGAGGACGTGGTCTTCCCCGACCATGAGGGATGCCTCGCGGAGATGACGGACTTCCTGCGCCACGGCAGCGGCGAGGAGGAGCCGGTGGCGCGTGTCTGTGACGCCGCGCGCCTGGTCATGCGGATGTACGCGGCCAATCCGTCTTTCTCCGTGCAGCGTTACCGGCTGACCAGGAGCGTGCCCGGGCTTCGTCACCATGAGTTGTCCGTGGTCTGGCGATATGAACGCGCCCTCGCCGACTACCTGCGCCGGAGGTTCACCGGCTGGTCCGGCGGAACCCTGCGGGCGGACGTGATCGCCGCCGCCGTCGTCGCGGCCCACAACAACGCGCTCCGTTCCTGGCTTCGCTCCGGCGGTCAGGGGGATGTCACGGCCCGCGTGGACCACGCCCTGGAGTATGTGCGGAGCACCTGGGGCTCGGGGGCGGAGGCTCCCGGAGAGGGGGAGGGCGCGACGGACGACGTGGTGGTGCTCATCGCGAAACGCGGAACGCCGATGTGGCGCGTGGTCCGGGGCGTCGAGGCCACCCTCGACGAAGCCTGAATCACGCCCCATGTCGCCCCCTTCCTGGAGGGAACTCAGTTCCTTTACCTGTGGCACTTGGTGCCATACTCTGGCCAGGATGCCTGTTCGTCGTTCCTCCGCGGCGCTGAGCGGCGGGCCCGGACGGCGTCGACCGGTCCAGCCGTTACCTCGGTGAGAAGAGGCTTTTCGCATGGGTGAGATCGTCACAGTAGGGGTCGTCGGCTGCGGGCTGATGGGTTCCGGAATCGCCGAGATCTGCGCTCGCGCGGGTCTCGACGTCCTCGTCGGCGAGGTCAGCCCCGAGGCGGCGATGGCCGGCCGTCGTCGCGTCGTCGCCTCCCTCGACCGTGGCGTCCGCAGCGGCAAGCTGTCCGAGGAGGACCGGGACGCGGCGCTGTCACGGCTGACCTTCTCCGCCGATCTGGGGGACTTCGCCGACCGCCACCTGGTCATAGAGGCCGTGGCCGAACGATTCGAGGTGAAGACCGCCACCCTCGCGACGCTCGGTAAGGTGCTCCGGTCCCCGGACGCGATCATCGCGTCCAACACCTCCTCCATCCCCGTCATGGATCTCGCGGCGTGCACCGACCGGCCGGACCGTGTCATCGGCATGCACTTCTTCAACCCGGTCCCGGTGCAGAAGCTCGTCGAAATCGTTCCCACACAGCTCACCTCCGGCCATGTCGTCGACCACGTCACCGAGTTCGTCACCACACGGTTGGGCAAGACCGCGATCCGGGCCCAGGACCGGTCCGGATTCGTCGTCAACGCCCTTCTGGTTCCCTACCTGATGTCCGCCGTCCGGATGCTCGAGTCCGGCTTCGCCTCCGCCGAGGACATCGACGCGGGCATGGTCCTCGGCTGCGCCCACCCCATGGGGCCCTTGCGGCTGCTCGACCTCATCGGCCTGGACACCGCGCAGTCCGTCGCGGAGTCGATGTACGAGGAGTTCAAGGAGCCGCTGCACGCCCCGCCCCCGCTGCTGCGCCGTATGGTCGCCGCGGGCACGCTGGGCCGGAAGACGGGCCGGGGCTTCCACCGCTACGACGAGTGACCGCTCGACGCGGATCGCGGGTTCCGCGCGGTCACCGGTGCCGTCCGTCACCGCTGTTCGCCCCCGTCGACCCTGCCGTCCCGGTTACCCGTCGGAGAGGACGATCTCGATCAGGTTGCCTCCCGCCTCCACAGCGGCCGTGACATCCGCCGCCCGGGCGTCCGAGCGGTACCGGTGAAGTCCGGATCGCCCGGGCACGTCCCGTCGGGGTCAACCGCCCGCCGAAGACTGGATGTCGATACGGCGCCCCGTCGTGCGGGTGGGGGCGATCGACACCCACAGCCGGCGCCCGCTGCCCGCCCACGGCGTGGTGTGTGCGTGCCGGTCCAGACGCCGCACGTCGTTGTCACCGGTGACGGCCCGCGCGGTCCCGACGACGTTGACGCTCCAGCCCCTGCTCATCGCGTCGTCGATGTGATCGGTCTCGAAGGCGACCTCCTGGCCGACGGCCTCGGCCGCCGCTGTTCCGGGAGCGGTGCGGTACGCGACGTCGTCGCCGGCGACGACGTAGTTGACGGGAACGACGGCCGGGCCGTCCCACGTGGAGACCGCCACTCTGCCGACCCCGTGGGTGGACAGCAGCTCACGGCATTCCTCGGTGCTGAGAGTCGTCAGCGCCGGATGGTAGGCGGCCGGCCCCGTGCCCGGGGGCAGTTCCGTCGTGCTTCCGGTCAGTGTGTCGACCGTGGTCTCCAGGGCGTCGGCGAGCCGCAGCAGGAATCCGATGCCCGGGGTCGACTGCCGTTCCTCGACGAACTCGATGTAGCCGGGAACGGATCCCGCTCGCGCGGCCACCTCCTCCCGGCTCAGTCCCAGCTGTTCCCGGCGAGCCGTGACACGCCTGCCCAGGTCGCTGCGGGATGCGTGGACGGTCCGCCCGCGCGATTCCCCTCGCCTGTGATCCGGCATGGTGAACGCACATCCTTCGGGTTCGGGAACGAGCCCCCTGCTGTCACTTGTCACTGCCACACTGTGCGCCGGACCGGGTCCGGCGCGTGGGCCGGACGGTTCCCCGCACAGGGCTGACCGGCCCCACGGGTCCGTGGAAGGACTACTCGGCCCTACACGACCGGGGCCGTGGCCGCGCACCATGTAGAGGCTGGGACCCCGGCCTCGGCGTGGGGCCGGTCGCTGTACGGAGGAGCCGGTGATGTCATCGAATTCCGGAGAATGGCCGAGCGGCGCGGACATCTCGCGGACCGCCGCGGTGGCCGAGACACACACCGCGGTCGTGGTGTTCGTCGGACACCACGCCTACAAGGTGAAGAAACCCGTCGACCTCGGCTTCCTCGATTTCCGCAGCCCCCGTGCCCGGCGCGCGGCGTGTGAGCGGGAGGTCGTGCTCAACCGGCGCTTCGCCCCCGACGTGTACGACGGAGTCGCCGAGGTCAGCCTGCCGTGGGGCGGCCCGCCCGAGCCGGTGGTGGTGATGCGCCGGATGCCGGCCGAGCGCGGACTCGCGCATCTGGTCGCCGTCGGCGCACCGGTCGATGAGGCGCTGCGGCGGACCGCCCGGGTGCTCGCCGCATGCCACGCCGATTCCCCGCGGAGCGCCGTGATCTCCCACGAGGGAACCCGGGATGCCCTGCTCGCCCGCTGGGAGGCGAGCTTCGAACAGATCCATGCCCTGGACGGGCGGCCTCCCCTGTCGCACATCGGTGAGATAGCGCATCTCGTACGCCGCTATCTGGCCGGCCGGAAGGACGTCTTCGACACTCGTGTCCGTGAGGAGCGGGTGGTCGACGGCCACGGCGACCTGCAGGCCGAGGACATCTTCTGTCTCGACGACGGTCCCCGTGTCCTGGACTGCCTGGAGTTCGACGACACACTGCGCTACGTCGACGGTCTCGACGACGCCGCCTTCCTCACCATGGACCTGGAACGGCTGGGGGCGCCGCAGGCCGCCGCGTACTTCCTCGCCCGGTACAGCGAGTACTCGGGTGACCACGCGCCACCGTCCCTGCGTCACCACTACGTCGCCTACCGCGCTTTCGTCCGCGCCAAGGTCTCCTTGTTCAGAGAAGTGCAGGGCGTGCCCACCGCGCGGTCGGAGGCGGAACGGTTCGCCGACATCACGGTGCGCCACCTGCGGACCTCGGCGGTACGGCTCGTCCTGGTCGGCGGCCTGCCCGCCAGCGGCAAGTCGACCCTGGCCGGGGCGCTCGCCGACCGGCTCGGCCTCACCCTTCTGAGCAGCGACCGGCTGCGCAAGGAACTGGCGGGCCTCCCGCCGGAGCGGCCCGCGCCCGCCGAGTACGAGAGGGGCGTCTACACCCCTGAGTGGACGCGGCGTACGTACGGCGAGCTGATCGACCGTGCCTCGGCACTGCTCTCCGCCGGGGAATCCGTCGTGCTCGACGCGACCTGGAACGCGGGGGAGTGGCGGAGGGCCGCGGCCGAGGCGGCCCGGCGCCACGGTGCCGAGCTTGTTCCACTGCGCTGCGAGGTCCCGCGTGAGGTCGCCGCGCACCGGCTCGCGGCCCGCCCGCCGGGCCCGTCCGACGCCGGCCCCGATGTGGGCGAGGCCATGGAGGCGGCGGCGGAACCGTGGCCGGAGGCCGTCACGCTGGACACCAGCGGGCCCCTGGACGCCGCGGTCGGGCGGGCGGTCGCGGCGGTACGGCCCGACGGCGCCGAACGGACGAGCGTCTTCCGGCGGCCGTACATGGCGCCCGACTGAGCGGTCCGCACACCGGCCCCGCCCCGGCTCCTGGGCCCCTTCGGCCCCCGAAGCACCCCCGTTGGCCCTCGCCGCGTCCGCACCTGCCTTGACAGCGTGGGAAGGGCCACGGAGAGGAGACCGCTCCTCGTGCTCCTCGGCGGGCATCGGACCGGAAGAGCACCGGACCAGGAGGAGGTCGGCCATGGACGGCAGCACAAGCGACAACGGCACGTTCGGTACGCGAGCACTCGGGCCGGTGGTGGCCGGCACCGACGGATCCGACCACGCCACCACGGCGGTGCTCTGGGCCGCCGGCGAGGCGGCCTCACGGAGGAGGCCACTGACCATCGTTCACGCGATCGGCGTCGAACACTCCGACGACACCCACACCGTCCTCGGCAAGGCTCGGGAGACGCTCGACGCCGCGGCGGCGCGGGTGGCGCGTGAGTACGCGGACCTTCCCGTCTCCACCGTCCTGAGCCGTGACGAGCCGGCGGAGAGCCTGCTGGAGGCGGCGGGGGAGGACGGCACCGTGGTGGTGGGCTCCCGGGGGCTGGGCGGGTTCACCGCCCTGCTCATGGGTTCGGTCGGACTGCGTACCGCCGCGCGGGCGAAAGGCCCGGTGATCGTGGTGCGCCACGTCACGGAAGACACGGGTGGGGTCGTGGCGGTCGCGGTCCGGGACGACGGCGACCGGGACGCCCTGACGTTCGCCGCGCGGACCGCGCGGCTGCGTCATGCCTCGCTCCGAGTGGTCAGCGTCTGGTTGTTCCTCCAGAACGTGGGTTCCATGGCGACGATGGTCGACGATCTCAGCGGTATGGCCGAGGCGGAGGGCGAGGCCACGTCGCACATGGTCGAACCGGTCCTGAAGGAGTTCCCGGACCTGGAGGTCATGGTGGAGACCGTCCGGGCCACCTCGGTCGCCGGGGCCCTGGTCGAGGCGGCCGCCGATGCCGCGGCGGACCTGCTGGTGATGGGTGCCCGCAGGCCCGCACACCGTATCGGCTCCCCACTGGGGCGGGTCACACACGCCGTCCTGCACCACGCGCCCTGCCCGGTCGCGGTGATCCCGCGCGCCTGACGTCGCCTGACATCACATGACGAGCACGAAACGACGAGCACGAAACGACGAGCACGAAACGACGAGCACGAAACGACGAGCACGAAATGGCGACCACGATCAGGTGACGTCACCGCATGGCGTCACCACAGGGACGGATCGGCGGGCCCGGTCAACTGCACGATGTCCTTGGACGCGACATCGTGCAGACGGACCGCGAGGTCCTCCAGCGCGCGGCTCGCCGCCAGTTCGTCGCCGATCTCGGGGATGGAGCGGTCGATCGGATTCCGGCGCGCCACCCCTCTGCCCACCACATGCGAGGTGTCCGTGCGCGAGGAGTCCTGCGTCACCAGGACCGCACGCGCCCGTGTCTCGTCACCGTCCTCGGTGAGGTAGATCTGCGCGCTCCACTGCTTGGCCTTCATGGTCGCTCCCTTCGTGGGCCCGCGTTCTTCCCGTGGGCCCGGTCTCTTCGGCACGTTCGTCCCGCCCGGCCGGTCAGTGTCCTTCCGGGATCACCGCGACGGGACACGGGGCATGATGCAGCATCGCGTGATTGACCCGGCCGAGCTGCAACCCGACGACGCCTCGGCGCCGTTGTGCTCCGACGACCAGCAGGTCCGCGCTTTCCGACTCCTCGATGAGTGCCTGGTGCGCCGTGCCCTGGATGAGTTTCCGCCGCACGGTGACCTCCGGGACGTCGCGGACGGTGACACCGAGTACCCGGTCCAGGCACTCGTCGGCCTCCTGCCGGTAGGCCCGCGTCTGCTCCCCGTCGACCAGCGGGTACGGCATGTTCTCGTACGGGGGACAACGCCAGACACGTACAGCAGTCAGTTCGCACCTCCTCGCCCGTGCCTGGCGGAGGGCGAAGCGGGCCACGGCGGTGGACCCGGTGGTCTCCCCGACGCCGAGCACGACACGGCCATATGTGGAACGCCTGTTCGGTTCGGCGCCCCGGGCCACGACCACCGGGCAGGACGCCCGGGCGGCGACGGCCAGGCTCACCGATCCCAGGAGCATGCCCACGATCGGACCGTGGCCGCGTGGCCCGACGACGAGGAGCGCCGCCTCGGTCCCCTCGTCGAGGAGCGCCGTCACGGGATCATCCGGCCGCACATCGGTGGAGACCTTCACGTCGGGGGCCTGCCGGTGTACGCGTTCCTCGGACGCCGCGACGAGATTCTCCGCGAAGACCTGTTCGGAGGGGCGGTCCTCCGAGAGCCTCGGCCGTATCCCCTCGTAGTGTTCCCACAGCGAGGCGTGCACCAGTCTCAGGGGCCGGCCGGAGCGCTCCGCCTCGGCTGCCGCCCAGTCGACCGCCTGAAGGCTGCCCTCCGATCCGTCCACTCCCACTACCACGGGAAGCTCCATCCCTCCCACCGCCTTTCCTCGGGTTCGTCTGATGACCGGTGGTCAGTCCTCGACCACCAGTACGTGCGGTACCGGACGGCGGGGCGTCCTCGGCCCCGTCGGTCCGTAGCCCAGCCTGATCACCATCTGGACGTGCCCCGCGCCCGAGTCCGGGTCGCGCAGCACCCAGCGCAGGTCGGGCCATTCGAGTGCCTGGGTGGCAAAGGAACTGCTCAGACCGTGGAGCGTGGCGATGAGCAGGACCCGTTCCAGCGCCTGTCCCGCGCGCAGCCAGTCGGCCGGTCCGTCCCGCACGGTACGCAGCAGGGCCAGTTGGGGACGGTCCTCGAAGTCGGCCAGGCCACGCCCGTGGACCGGGGTGCGGCCGGCGAAGTCCCGGACGGGTGCCGATCCGCCCCGCTTGAGCGGCCCGAAGGCATACTCCGGTATGCCGTCCACGGGTGCTTCCGTGGTGTCCCGCGTCCACCGCTCGGTCTCCGCCTCCCTGCGGGTGTCCATGTGGCCGTACCCCTCGGCGTCCCGGATCAGGTCGAGCACGCTCTCGAGATGGGACCCGGCCGGGAAGACCAGATCAGCGTCCTCGTGGCGTGCCGCCTCGGTGAGCGCGCGCCGGACCTCCGCCGGGATGCGCCGGCCGGAGAAGGGGAACCGGCTCGTGTGACGCTCGTGGATCGCCGGGTGGAGCACGGCGAGTCCGTCGATCCGATCGTCGGGGTCGTCGAGCCGTACGGTCGCCAGCAGCCCGGGGACCGCGGGGTCGGGAAGCAGTTGGGTGATCGGCCGCAGATGGGCGTGGACGGCAGCGACCCGTAGGTTGAACAGGGCCGCGCCACAGCCGATGTGCAGTCCGCGAGTGGTGGGATCGGCGTGCGGCAGGGCGCGGGTCAGGTCCGCGAAGAGGCTGAAGGTGCGGCTGCCGCGGGCGTAGTGGAAGCGCCAGGGTTGCGCGTTGTGCATGGACGGTGCGGCGGTCGCGTCACGGACGAGGTGGCTCACGGCCACCTTGCCCGGCGTGTGTACGGACACCAGGTCCTCCCGGTCGTGTCGTGTTTCTCCGTTCCCAGAGTCCGACGGGGTGGACCCCTCGCGGCAGGGGCCGGTAGGCCCTGACCCGTGCCTCATGGCCCCATTCGGACTACGGCCCGTGGGGCTTCACGGTCATACGGAAGGGGCCGGGTGGCACCTGCCGCGGACCGACGGGAGGAGCCCACGCTGGGGACGTGGCCGCGGCCCGGGGCCGTGGGTGACGAGAGGGAGCCTTGACATGGATCACCGCAGGATCAGTGAACTCATGACCCATGATGTCGTGAGCGTGCGGGTCGATACACCGTTCAAGGAAATTGCCCGGACGCTCATGGAGCACAACGTGAGCGCCGTGCCCGTCCTCGACGGCGCGGGCCGGCCGGCAGGGATCGTGTCGGAAGCGGATCTGCTGCGGAAGGCGGCCGACCGCTCGGACCTGTCGGGCAGGACACCGCTGCCGCACCTTGAGGCGTGGGAGAAGGCCCGGGCCGAGGGCCGCGACGCCGGCGAGATCATGTCCGCCCCCGCGGTGTGCGCGCACCCGGAGTGGACGGTCGTGGAGGCCGCGCGGCTCATGGCCGTGCAGAACGTCAAGCGGCTGCCGGTGGTCGACGAGGCGGACAGGCTGCTCGGCATCGTCAGCCGGGCGGACCTGCTCCGGGTGTTCCTGCGGCGGGACCCGGCGATCCGTGAGGAGATCACCCACGACGTGCTGGGCACGACGCTGGGCCTCGCGCCGTCGGACGTCACCGTCGAGGTCACCGAGGGGCAGGTCTTCCTGCGCGGCACGGTGGACGACAGCGGGATGATCCCCGTACTCGTACGGCTGTGCGGCAGCGTGGACGGCGTCGTCTCGGTCTCCGAGAGGCTCACCTACCGGGCGGACCGAACCGGGCGTGACGTCCGGGCCGGAAGCGGAGCCGCGCCGTGACGGACGATGCCGTGAAACCGGTGGTCACCGTGGGGCTGGACGGCACGCCCGAGTCGCTCTCCGCCGCGCTCTGGGCAGCACAGGAGGCATCGGCGCGCGGCGCCACCCTGCGGCTTCTGCACGCCTGGGCGATGATCGTTCCCGAACGGGGCGACCACCCGCGGGAGAACGACCGGAACTACTGGCCCAAGCGGATCGTCGCCGAGGCATGCGGAATGATCGAGGAGCGCTTCCCCGACCTGCCGGTGTACGAGGACCTGGCCGCGGAGGAGCCGGTGGACGCGCTGCTCGGCGCCGCGGCGGAGTCGCAGTCGCTGGTGCTCGGTTCGCGCGACGTGACGGGTCTGGCCGGCTATTTCCTCGGCGCCGTCGGTATGCACGTACTGGCGCGGTCCGAGACCGTGACGGTCCTCGTACGCGCCAGGGAGGATCCGGCCTCGATGGAGGAGAACGGCGACGTGGTGCTCGGACTCAGCCTGCGCGGGACGCCCGACGCGCTCCTCACCTACGGATTCGGGACGGCGGCCCGCCGCGCGGCCGTCCTGCGGGTGGTGCACGGCAGGAGTCTGCCGCCACCGGCGTACAACCGCGGGGGTGTCGACCCTTACATCTCCCACGAGATGACCGTCCAGGCACAACGTGACCTGAGCCGGACACTGCGCCCCTGGCGCGACCGGTTCCCGGATGTACGGGTGGTGGAGAGCGTGCGGATGGAGAGCCCGGCCCGCGCCGTCGTACGCGACATCGCAGGGACGGGACTGCTCGTCGTGGGACGCCGGAAGAAGCGCCCCGCGCTCTCCCCCCGTATCGGCCACGTGCTGTCGGCTGCGGTGCATCACGCGCCGTGCCCGGTGGCCGTCGTCCCTCACGCGTGAGGTGGGGTCGGAAACCGGAACTCAGAAGGCGGAAATTCAGGAGAGAACCAGAAGGAGGCAGACATGAGCGGGAAGATCGAACGCCGGATGGGCTGGCCCTCCGGGCTGCCCGACCTGCTGGGATGGGCCGAGGAAGGCGCCCCCTGGCTTCACCAGGTACCGGGACTCCACAGCATCCGTATCGAGGAATCCCTCACGGACGGCACCTACGCCCTCCGCGCGGAGCTGCCGGGAATCGACCCGGCCAAGGACCTCGAACTCACCGTGGCGGAGGGCATTCTGACCCTGCGGGCCGAACGCAGTTCGGAGTCCGGGGAGAAGAACCGCACGGAATTCCACTACGGCACCTTCATGCGGTCCGTGCGGCTGCCGGCCGGCGCCCGGGGCGAGGAGGCCACAGCCGCGTACAAGGACGGCGTACTCACCGTCTCCGTTCCGGTCCCCGGCGCGGAGACCGCGACCCGGACCATCCCGGTGCAGCACGACTGAACACGCGGGCCGCGCTTCGTGGCCGTGAGGAGGTGACGACATGAAGGCACTGGTCTTCCACGGGCCCGGACAGTCCTCCTGGGACGAGGTTCCGGATCCCGCCGTCAAGGACGCGGCGGACGCGATCGTACGGATCGACGCCGTCACGATCTGCGGCACCGACCTCCACATCCTCAAAGGGGATGTACCGGACGTCGAACCGGGAACAGTCCTCGGCCACGAGGCCGTCGGTGAGGTCGTGGAGACGGGCGGCGAGGTGCGGTCCGTACGGCCCGGGGACCGGGTCCTGGTCTCCTGTATCTGCGCGTGCGGGCGCTGCGGTTACTGCCGGGAGTCCCGGTACGGCCAGTGCCTGGGCGGTGGCGGCTGGGTGCTGGGGCATCTGATCGACGGGACCCAGGCCGAGTACGCACGCGTTCCCTTCGCCGACTTCTCCGTCCACCCGCTGCAACCCGCTCTCGGCAACGACGACGCGGTCCTGTTCGCGGACATCTTCCCGACCGCCTACGAGGTGGGGGTCCTGAACGGGCGCGTCCGGCCGGGTGGCACCGTGGTCGTGGTCGGCGCGGGCCCGGTCGGACTCGCCGCGATCGCCACGTCGGGACTGTTCGGCCCCGGCCGGATCATCGCCGTCGACCCGGACCGGTCCCGCCTGGCGGCGGCACGCGGGCTCGGGGCGGACGCGGTGGTGAGTTCGGAGGAGGACCCCGCACGGCTGGTCGCCGACCTGACCGACGGACTGGGGGCGGACGTGGCCATCGAGGCCGTGGGCGTGCCGGAGAGCTTCGAGCTGTGCACCCGGGTGGTGCGTCCCGGCGGCCATGTCGCCAATGTCGGGGTGCACGGCAAACCGGCCGCGCTCCACCTGGAGGAGCTGTGGATCAAGGATGTGACGATCACGACCGGGCTGGTCGACACCCACTCGACGCCGATGCTGCTCCGGATGGCGACAGCGGGCCGGCTGCCCGCGTCGGCACTGGTCACGCACCGCTTTTCCCTCGACGCGATGGAGGAGGCGTACGGAGTCTTCTCGGAAGCCGCGGCCAACGAGGCCCTGAAGGTGGTCCTGGAACGGTCCGCGGGCTGAGCTGATCCGGGTGATCCGCTCACGTACGGTCATGAGGGCGGGGCGCCGAGATGCCCGGCCGCCGTGGACCGTTACCGTGGACACGTGGAGCACTCCGCTCCGCTCGGCCGGGCCCGACGGAGGACACGGTGACCGAGGACGGCGGCAAGCGGGGGGACGGCGCGCCTCCCGGGCTGGACGTGCTGCCCCGGGAACTGCGGGCGCATCTGGCCGCCGTGGAGCGTGGAACCGGGGAGTCCATGCGGAGCCTCCTCGAAGCCGTCCTCGCGGTCGGCCGGGAGCTGGAACTCCCCCAGGTGCTGCGGCACATCGTCGAGGCGGCCACGGTGCTCGTGGACGCCGAGTACGGAGCCCTGGGCGTCATCGGCGAGGACCCCACCCGCCTCTCGCAGTTCCTCACCACCGGCGTGAGCGAGGAGCAGGTACGCGCGATCGGCTCCCTCCCCTCCGGCCATGGAATCCTCGGCGAGCTGATCCGGCACCCCGAGCCCTTGCGCCTGTCGGAGCTGTCCGAACACCCGGCCTCGTACGGATTCCCGCCGAACCACCCGCCGATGCACTCGTTCCTGGGGGTGCCGATCAAGGCGGGCGACAAGGTGTTCGGCAACCTGTATCTCACCGAGAAGCGGGGCGGCAAGGCGTTCGACAGCGAGGACGAGACGGTCCTGTTGACCCTGGCCATGGCCGCGGGGGAGGCCATCGAGAACGCGCGGCTGTACGAGATGTCGCGCGACCGGCAGCGCCGGCTGGAGGCGAACGCGGAGATCGTCGCCGCCCTGTTGTCGGGGCAGGGCGGGGAGGAGGTGCTGCGCCTGATCGTGGGTCACGCGCGCCGCATCCTCGCCGCCGATCTGGGCGCGCTCGCACTGCCGGCCGACGGAGACGGGGAGCTGAGGGTGGCATACGCCACCGGTGTCGACGCGGACGTCCACGACGGGTTGGTCCTCCCCTGCGAGGGTTCCCTCGTCGGCGCGTCGTTCCGGTCCGGAAAGCCGCTCATCAGCGTGGACGTACGGCACGATCCGCGCATCACCGCGGGCCCACCGCGATGGCGCGGTCTGCGGTACGCCGTCGCCGTACCCCTGGCCGCAGGCGACACGGTGCACGGTGTCCTGCTCCTGGCACGGAGCGCCGCACGGGAACCCTTCACCGAGGCCGGCACGGACCCGCTGCTGGCCTTCGCCGGGCAGGCGGCGCTCGCCATGGAACTGGCCGAGCGGCGCCATGACGCCGAACAGATCGCCCTGCTGGAGGACCGCGACCGGATCGCCCGTGACCTGCACGACCTGGCCATCCAGCGGCTGTTCGCGACGGGCATGACCCTGCAGAGCTCCCTCCGGTTCGTGGATCACCCGCAGGCACGTGAACGGCTGCTGCGCGCCGTGGATGATCTCGACGAGACGATCAAGATCATCCGTTCGACGATTTTCGGACTGCGGTCCCGCGGGACAGGGCGCGCCCGCCAGGGGCTGCGGGCCCGGGTCACCACCTCCGTGGAGGAGGCCGTGCGGGCCCTCGGCTTCACCCCCGCGGTCCGGATGGAGGGCCTGATCGACACCGATGTGCCGGTGGCGACCGGGGACCATGTCGTGGCCGTCCTGGGCGAGGCGCTGAGCAATGTCGGGCGCCATGCCCACGCCGACGCCGCCGAGGTCTCCCTCGTGGTCCGTGACGGCCGTCTGACCCTGACCGTCTCCGACAACGGCACGGGTATCGCGCCGGACGGCCGACGCAGCGGGCTCGACAACCTCGCCCGGCGGGCGGAGGGCCTCGGCGGCGGGCTGACGGTCGGAACACCCCGGCAGGGCGGCACCCGGCTCGTCTGGACGGTGCCGCTCCGCCACACGTGAGCCGGTGTCCGGCCCCGGGCCGGGACGCCCAGGGTCAGCGGTGTCCGTGCTCGCCCGTGGCGGGGCGTGCGGCGGACTGGGTGGCGAGAACGGCGGCCTGGACGCGCCGCGAGACGCCCAGCTTGGCGAGCAGACGCGAGATGTGGTTCTTGACGGTCTTCTCCGACAGGTACAGGCGCCCGCCGATCTCCTGATTGGTCAGACCTTCACCGATCAGGACGAGAATTTCCCGCTCCCGTGGCGAGAGCTGCGACAGCGCGTCCTCCTCGGCACCGGACGCGTCCTCCTCGCCACGCAGGCTGCTCATCAGCCGGGTCGTGGTCGCAGGGTCGAGCATGGACTGACCGGAGGCGACGGTCCGTACGGCCGCGACGAGGTCCGCCCCCTTGATGTCCTTGAGCACGTAGCCGGCGGCCCCGGCCATGATCGCGTCCAGCAGCGCGTCGTCGTCGTCGAACGAGGTCAGCATCAGGCAGGCGAGTTCCGGCATCCGCGAACGCAGCTCCCGGCAGACCGTGATCCCGTCCCCGTCCGGCAGCCGTACATCGAGCACGGCCACGTCCGGCCGCAGGGCGGGCCCCCGGGCGAGGGCGTGGTCGACCGTGGCCGCGTCGCCCACCACATCGAGGTCCGGCTCCGCGTCGAGCAGGTCCCGCAGGCCCCGCCGGACGACTTCGTGGTCGTCGAGCAGAAAGACCCGGATCGGGCTCTGCGGTGAGAACCGTCGTACCTCGCTCATGCTCGCTCCTCCGACGCGCTCGCGCACCAGGCTTTCCGTACGCCTTCCATCGTGGCCCGGGTCGGCCGGGCGGGCCAGGGCCGAACGGGCCTCCGGCGCCCGGCACCGGGCGGGTCACCCGGGCGTGGTGCCGCTGCCCTGCGGTCCGTACAGGTCCAGGAGGCGGGTACGGCTGCCGCGCAGCCGGTCCGCCACCACCTCGGCGACGGTCCGGTACACCGCGCGGCCGAACACGGGGTCGGCCGCGCACAGGGCCCGTACGACCATCGCGTCGAACTGCTCGGCGTGGACGGTGCGGACGGCCTGGGCGCCCAGGTGCCACACGTACGGAGGGAGCAACCAGGACCAGCCGAGCAGTTCACCGGGGCCGAGTGTCTCGACGACGGCCGCCCGGCGGCCGGGGACGTGCAGGTCCAGCGCGACCTGGCCGCTGCGCACCACCCAGAACCGGTCGGCGCGCCGGCCCTCGTCGAAGATGCGCGCGCCACCCGGGAACGTCACCTCCGTGGCGGCTTCCCGCAGCCGTTCGCGCCCGGCGGGGGACAGTTCGTCGAACAGGTTTCCCGACCTGGTCATCGTCGTCGCATCTCATCCGGAAGCCCGAGCGCGCCGACCGGTCAGCTCGTTCACCACGGCGACCACCCCGTCGACGCGGGCTGCCATCCCCGCGGCGACGGACACGTCCGCCTCACGTGCCAGGCGGCCACGCAGGGTCACCACTCCGTCGACGACCGCGACCGTGAGCGGCGCGGGATCCAGCCACAGGGCGCGGACCACGATCTCGTCGAGAATCTCGTCGCGGAGGTCGGAATCGGGGCGGACGAACACCCGCAGCAGATCACGCCGGGTGATGATGCCGATGAGCCGGGCCTCCTCGTCCACCACCGGGAGCCGGCCGATGTCACGGGCCGCCATGGTGCGACCGGTCAGCGCGATGGAGTCGACCGCGCGGACCGTGACCGCCGGAACCGACATCAGTTCACCGGCGGTGGGGCCCGCGGTGCCCGGCCCGCCGGCCACCCCGGGCCGGCCTGAGCGCCCCGTCCCGCCCCCGCGCCGCGTGAGATCGGAACGGGTGACGACTCCGAGCACCTTGTCGTCCTCGTCCACGACCGGCACACCGCCGATGCCGCGCTCCGCCAGCGACCGGACCACGTCCGCGACCGGCGTGGACGGGCCCGCGCGGACGGTGTCCGCGGTCATCACGTCACCGGCCCTGCGAAATCTCATCTCGTGCCCTTCAGCCGATCGGGAGGAGATACCCATCACGATCCGCCCCCGGGCAGGCGGACCGCTGGGGCTGGCCGGGGGCGTCGTGCGGGCCGTCCGGCCCTCGGGCGGGGACCTGTCGGCATGACGGGCCCGGACCGGATCCCCGCCGGTGACTGCCCGCCCGGCGCCTGTGCCGACGAAGGGCGGCACGGTGTGCGGCGCGCACCTTCGCACCGGGAGCGGCGCGGTGCACGAGCGGCGCGGAGCCGGAATACTCACGGGTCTGCCCGCCGCACCGCTTCCGCGGTGGCCCGGTTCAGTCGTGGGGGACGACCGCGACAGGACAGCGCGCGTGGTGGACGGCGGCCTGGGCCACGGGGCCCAGATATGGCCCCAGGTCGGGGTGGTGCCTGCGTCGGCCGACGACCAGCAGTCCGGCACCTCCGGCGGCCCCTACGACGGCGCTCGCGGGGCTTTCGAGACGGATGGCGTCCGTCACGTCCACGCCCGGAAACTTCTCGCGCCAGGGGCGGAGGGCCTGGTTCAGTTGCTTCTGCGCGTCCTGGACGATCTCCTGGGTCACGGTGTGGTCCACGCCCCAGGGGGTGTACGCGTGGATCGGTGTGCTGTGGCCGTGAACGGCCCGCAGTGGCAGTCCCCGTGTCACAGCGGTGGTGAAGGCGAAGTCGAGCAACTCGTCGTACGGGCCGTGCAGTTTCAGCGCCACCACGACGTCGCCGACCGCGCCGGGTTCGCCCGCCGAGGCCTTCTCCGCACTCCCGTCGGCGCGCACCAGGACCACGGGCCGCTCGGCGCGACCCACGACGATCATGCTGATGTCGCCGAGGAAGTAGCTCTCGACGGGGGTCAGGCCGCGGGATCCGAGTACGAGCATCTCGCACTCCGTCGCCGCTTGGAGCAGAGCGTTCTGGGCGTCGTCTGCGACGAGGTTGCCCATGATGGTGAGGCCCGGGTGGTGTGCCTGGAGTTCCGTCTGGGCGTTGTGCATCAATCGCTTCGCCCAGTAGTTCTGGTCCATTTCCGCGGGGACGCGGGTCGGTTCCGGTACCAGCAGAGGCCACGCGTGCAGCAGGCGCAGGAAGAGACCGCGGCGCTGGGCCTCCTCCGCGGCCCAGCGCGCGGCGGCAAGGCTCTCGGGTGAGCCGTCGAGGCCCACGGTGATGACTCGTCCCATGGCGACTGCCTCCGTCTCGTACGAGGCTGAGAAGGTGTTCGTGGCCGCTGTCGGATCGCTGCCCCGGGTGCGGCCGCCTCGGGAGCAGGCCTTCGGGCGCGCTCCGCACAGCGCATCAGCTTTCTGTGCCGCCGACTCGAGCAGGGTCCTTCTCCCACGAGGAGTACCCCAGATCTCCGGGCGGCGCATCTGGTCCGCGGACCGGGGGAGTCCTGGGGCCGTGGAGCGGCTCGACACGCTCACCGAACGTGTCCGGCGCCGTATCGAGGACCACGTACTCGCAGCGGCCGCGGGATCCGGGCACCCGCGCGGCGGTTGACGGATGACGCCGTTCTTCTGCCGGCGGGTCGCCGGCAACGTAGGTGCACCATTCGTGATCCAGCGCCGGGTCTCTCGCGCACATCTCACGGACCACCGCCGCATCGAACTCGTAGGCACGAACCGGGCTGCCGGCCTCGGCCCCCAGATGCCGGTGATGGGGTGGGACCAGCCAGGACCAGCCCAGCAGGCTCGCGGCTCCCGGAGTCTCGATCACTGCCGCCTGCCGACCGGGCACGCGGAGATCGAGTGCGACCGTGCCGGTGTGAATGATCCAGAAGCGGTCGGCCCTGCCGCCCTCGTCGAAGATGCGTCGTCCATCGGGCCGAGCCGGACCGCGTCCAGGATCGCGGTCCAGGACGTGTCACCTGGCTCCAGCACGGCCACGAAGAAGTAGGGCCGGCCCGGAAGGAACTGCGACGCCGGCTTCGCCCGGCCGTAGACGTGGCAGAACAGAAAAAGAAAAAGCTAACCGCTCGCCTCACCATCCGGACGCCCGCGCCACTTTCTGTAGGCGGCCACGGCGGTCGGCAGGGTCGGGAAGATCAGCTCCCTGCCGACGGACTCGGAGAGCCCATAGACGTCCAGTTGGTCGCGCAGGTCCTGCTTGACCCGGGCCATGGCGAACACGATTCCCCGTTCAGTCACTTCACGCCGGAGTTCCTCCACGGAGTCCAGCGCGGTGATGTCCACTTCCACGTTCGCCTCGGTGTTGAGGACGAACCAGAGCACAGGACCGGTCTGTTTGTCCAGGGTGGCCAGGGCACGCCGCTTGAAGTTCTCGGCGTTGGCGAAGAAGAGAGGGGAGTCGTACCGGTAGATGAGCAGCCCGGGGATGGTGCGGGCCTTCGGGTAGTCGTCGACGTCGTGCATGCCGGCCACCCCGGGCACAAGCCCTTCGACGGCGTCGTGCGGGCGTGCGACCCGGCTCAGGAGTTCGGCCACCGACAGCCCCACCGCGACGAGTACCCCGTAGAGAATACCGAGGGCCAGCACGCCGAGCAGACAGCCTGTCGCCAGAAGGAACTCCCGGCGTCGGAAGGCGGCCAGCCGTCGGAATCCCGCCAGGTCGATCAGCCGCACCGCGGCGTAGACGACGAGCGCCCCCAGCACAGGGACTGGGATACGGCCGAGGACGGAGCCGAGGAACAGCAGCACACCGAGGACGGCCGCGCAGGCGACGAGCGAATATGCCTGGGTGCGTGCTCCCGTCGACGCGGCGAGCGCCGTCCGGCTGGCGCTGCTGCTCACCGGGAATCCGTGGAAGAGGCTCGCGCCGAGGTTCACCGCGCCCAGGGAGAGCAACTCCTGGTTCGGATCGAGCCGCTCGCGCTCGTCGCGTTCGGCGAATGCGCGTCCGGTCAGGATGACATCGCTGTAGCCGACGAGCAGGACACCCAGCGCGGGCACCAGCAGGCGGGGAAGCTCGCTCAGGTCGGGCAGCGCCGGGTGGGGCAGCCCGGACGGGACCGTGCCGACCACCGCGATGCCGCGGTCCTCCCAGCCGAACAGTGCGACGACGCCGGTTCCGAGGACCACGGCGAGCAGCGGCCGGGGAACCGCCGGCCATCGATGGGGTGCCACGAAGAGAAAGGCGAGGAGAGCAGTGCTGAACGCCACGGTCGCTGCCTCTGCACCGGAGAGGTCGCGCAGAAAGGACAACAACTGTGGGAAGAAGTCGGAGCCCGTCGTCGGCACACCGGTGAGCTTGGGCAGTTGGTCCACGGTCATCAGCAGGGCGATGCCGGCCAGGTAGCCCACCAGGACCGGTCGTGACAGCAAATCGGCGATGAACCCGAGCCTGGCGGCCCACGCCGCCAGACACAGCAGCGCGAGCGTGACGGCGAGCGTGGCGGCCACTGCCCCGTAGCGCCCGGGATCCCCGGCCGCCAACGGTCCGACCACCGCTGCGGTCATCAGCGCTGTCGTCGACTCCGGGCCGACCGAGAGAAGTCTGGACGTACCGAGCAGCGCGTAGAGCACCAGTGCGGGCAGCGCCGCCCACAGACCCGTGACCGGCGGCACACCGGCGACACTCGCGTAGGCCATGACCTGGGGCACGAGGTACGCCGCGACCGTGACCCCGGCCAGCACATCTCCTGTCAGCCATGAGCGCCGGTAGCCGGTGAGCAGCGCGACACCGGGCAACCGGGACCGGAGCCCCTTCCGCGTCCCGCTGCCGTCGCAGGTGTGCCGGGGCACGGGTCTCCTTTCACCACGCCGCCCCGGCATCTCGCCGGGGGCAGGCACCCGCGAAGGCTCACCCCGCGAGGCTCAAGAGGCGTCCCTCTTCCCGCGGCGTTTGTCGGCCTTGCTCCGGGTCTGCGGCCGCTTCGTGCGCCAAGTTCCGTGCTGCTGGAAGAGTGTGTGTCCCCGTCCTCGAAGGCGAGTGCTCCCATTGTGACGCTCGCACCCCTTCAGATCCTGATCGTTTGGACCATCTGGACCTGTCGGGGGCGCCCGGCCTCTGTCCGGGCGTGGGCTTATCGGTGAAAGGGACGTTCCCCGGGGAACGCCGGGACTTCTCCCTGCTGTCCGGCGGTCCGGTCCGCTCCTCGCCGCACAACCGCTACCGTCAGTGGCTCACCCACAAACTGGGCACCCGGTACGACCAGTCGGCTCCTCCGGCTGTGGTCGAGGCGCTACGTCCCCGGGTACCCGCGGGCACCCTGCTCACCGGGCGCGACGGCGCACCGGTGGCGGCAGCGCTTCCGCGGCTGATCCAACGCGTGACCCCGGCCGTCCGCGACGCCCACTTCGTGCTGCGGGAGACATGGCGGGTCGCTGCGAGAGACATGACGGGGAGCCGCCGTGCCCTCCGGGAATGCGCCGGAGAGACGCGGAGCCGACACTGGAAGTGACCGGTCGCTTCAGGACGCGGAGCACGGTCCGTGTGGACGTGGCTTCGTCCCGGCACTGTTCTCCGGAGCCCACGGTGAAGGGGGCACGGGTCTTCGGCCCGCATCCCGGAAGCACACCGGCCGACAGGGAGCCGGACGCGTCGTGTGCCGTCCCGCGGTGCGGAGGAAGGCGGAAACCATGAGGGTGGGAGTGCTGACCGGCGGCGGCGACTGCCCCGGCCTCAACGCGGTGATCCGCAGCGTCGTCCGTAAGGGCGTCCAGGAGTACGCCTTCGATTTCGTGGGCCTGCGCGACGGCTGGCTCGGTGCGCTCCGCAACGACGTCCTGCCGCTGGACGTCTCCACCGTGCGGGGGATCCTTCCGCGCGGCGGAACCATCCTCGGTTCGTCCCGTACCAACCCGTTCCACCACGAGGACGCGGTGCGGCGTATCCAGGGCACTCTCGCCGAGCACCGCGTCGACGCCCTCGTCGTGATCGGTGGCGAGGACACGCTCGGCGTGGCGGCCGAACTGAGCCGTCACGGGATCCGGCTGGTCGGCGTGCCGAAGACGATCGACAACGACGTTCCCGGCACCGACTACACCTTCGGTTTCGACACGGCCGTCTCCATCGCCACCGAGGCCATCGACCGCCTCCACACCACCGCCGAGTCCCACCGGCGCACCCTGGTGGTGGAGGTGATGGGGCGGCACGCCGGGTGGATCGCCCTGCACGCCGGTGTCGCGGGCGGCGCCAACGTGATCCTCATCCCGGAGCGGCCGTTCGACATCGACCAGGTCTGTTCCTGGGTGAAGAGCCGGTTCGAGTTCAACTACGCGCCGATCGTCGTCGCGGCCGAGGGAGCCGTGCCCCGGGAGGGCCGGATGATCCTCAAGGACCGTTCGCTGGACGAGTACGGCCATGTGCGGCTCTCCGGCGTCGGCGAGTGGCTGGCCCAGGAGATCTCGCGGCGGACCGGTACGGACGCCCGCACGACGGTGCTCGGCTACACCCAGCGCGGGGGGACCCCGAGCGCCTTCGACCGGTGGCTGGCCACACGCTTCGGGCTGCATGCCGTCGACGCGGTCAAGGACGGCGCCTTCGGCACGATGGTGGCCCTGCGCGGTACCGACATCGTCCGTGTCCCCCTGCCCGACGCCGGGACGAGGACCAAAGGGGTGGACCCGTCGCTGTACGACGAGTTCGGGGTGTTCTTCGGGTGACGCCGGGCTCGGGCCCGGCGGTCGCCGAGAGGAGTGCCGACCGTGCGAGCCCGGACCTGGACGTACGAGTGGCTACGACCCCTGATCCGAAGGGCTGCGGCGGTTCACCAGAGCACATGAAGCCGTTCGGGTACGCGCTTGATGTTGCCGGTACGCCAGACCAACTGGTCGGCGGGCAGGGCCAGGCGCAGCGCCGGCAGGCGTTCCAGGAGAGCGGTGAGAGCCTGCGCGGCGTGGACGCGGGAGATCGCCGAGGCGGGGCAGAAGTGCGGGCCGGCGCCGAAGGCCAGATGAGCCGGAGTTGTCTTGCGCTGTCTCTCTCGGGCGCGCGCCCCTTCACGGTGGCCGGACGGCCGGGCCGCCGGTCCGCCGCCCGAACGGTCAGTCCTGGCAGGCGACGACCGCGTAATCCTGGTTCTCGGCCGGTCGTAGCCCCGCCGCGCGGTCGCTGAACAGCAGGCGTCCGAGCGACAGGACGGAGTGGTAGCAGTGGACGGAGGAGGCGACGCCCAGAATGCGCGGACTGTCGACGAAGAAGGGCAGCTCGGCGTCGACGTAGTCCTGCACCGCCTGTACCTGCACGGTGGTGGGGAAGGCTGTGCGGCATGGCACCTTCTCACCCAGCGTAATGATGATGTTCATGCGATCACTCTGCGTCCTCAAGTTACAAGAAGAGTGTGCGCCGTGTGACGCTGGGTGCGCGATGTTCGTCCGCGCGGGTGACGGTCCGTAAATTTCTGTGGGCATGGGTGATTCCGGTGCGCCCGCCCCGGGGCGCACGCGAAAAGGGGACCACCGAAGTGATCCCCTGAGGCGGGAAGGTCCGGGCCGGCCGATGCCGGCCGGCCCGGACGCCGTAGGTCAGACCAGGTCGAACCGGTCGAGGTTCATGACCTTGGTCCACGCCGCGACGAAGTCCTTCACGAACTTCTCCTTCGCGTCGTCGCTCGCGTAGACCTCCGCGAGCGCCCGCAGTTCGGAGTTGGAACCGAACACGAGGTCGGCGCGGCTGCCGGTCCACTTGACCTCGCCCGTGGCGCCGTCGCGGCCCTCGAACGTGTTCGCGTCCCCGGACGTCGCCGTCCACGTGGTGCCCAGGTCGAGCAGGTTGGCGAAGAAGTCGTTCGTCAGGGACCCGGGGGTCGCGGTGAGGACGCCGAGCGACGACTGCTGGTGGTTCGCGCCCAGGACGCGGAGACCGCCGACGAGGACCGTCATCTCGGGGGCGCTCAGGTTGAGCAGGTTCGCCCGGTCGATCAGCAGGTACTCGGCCGGCAGCCGGTTGCCCTTGCCGAGGTAGTTGCGGAACCCGTCGGCGGCCGGTTCGAGCGCGGCGAACGACTCCACGTCCGTCTGCTCCTGCGACGCGTCCACGCGGCCCGGCGTGAAGGGGACCTCGATGTCGACGCCGGCGTCCTTCGCGGCCTTCTCGACGGCCGCGCCGCCGGCGAGGACGATCAGGTCGGCGAGCGAGACCTGCTTGCCGCCGTTCCGGGCGGCGTTGAAGGACTCCTGGATTCCCTCCAGGGCGCGCAGCGTCGCCGCCAGCCGGTCGGGCTCGTTGACCTCCCAGCCGCTCTGCGGCTCCAGGCGGACGCGCGCGCCGTTGGCGCCGCCGCGCTTGTCGCTGCCGCGGAAGGACGAGGCGGCCGCCCACGACGTGGACACCAGCTCGGACACCGACAGGTCCTGGCCGAGGATCTGCGTCTTGAGGGCGGCGATGTCCTCGGCGTCGACGAGCTCGTGCGCCACCGCGGGCAGCGGGTCCTGCCACACCAGCTCCTCGGCCGGGACCTCCGGGCCGAGGTAGCGCACGATCGGGCCCATGTCGCGGTGGGTCAGCTTGAACCACGCGCGGGCGAAGGCGTCCGCGAACGCGTCGGGGTCCTGGAGGAAGCGCCGCGAGATCTGCTCGTACGCCGGGTCGAACCGGAGCGAGAGGTCGGTCGTGAGCATCGTCGGGGCGTGGGTCTTCGACGCGTCGTGGGCGTCGGGGACGGTGCCCGCGCCCGTGCCGTCCTTCGGACGCCACTGGTTCGCGCCCGCGGGGCTCTGGAACAGCTCCCACTCGTAGCCGAACAGGATCTCGAAGAAGCTGTTGTCCCACGTGATCGGGGTGTTGGTCCAGATGCCCTCAAGGCCGCTGGTGATCGCGTCGCCACCCTTGCCGGTGCCGAACGAGTTCTTCCAGCCGAGGCCCTGCTCCTCGATCGAGGCGCCCTCGGGGTTGGCGCCGACGTGGTCCGCCGGGCCCGCGCCGTGGGTCTTGCCGAAGGTGTGACCGCCCGCGATCAGGGCGACCGTCTCCTCGTCGTTCATCGCCATCCGGCGGAAGGTCTCACGGATGTCGCGGGCCGCGGCGATCGGGTCCGGATTGCCGTTCGGGCCCTCGGGGTTGACGTAGATGAGGCCCATCTGGACCGCGCCGAGCGGGCTCTCCAGCTCGCGGTCGCCCGTGTAGCGCTCGTCGTCGAGCCAGGTGGTCTCGGGGCCCCAGTACACGTCCTCGTCGGGCTCCCACACGTCCGCGCGGCCACCGGCGAAGCCGAAGGTCTTGAAGCCCATCGTCTCCAGGGCGACATTGCCGGCGAGGATCATGAGGTCGGCCCACGAGAGCGCCTGGCCGTACTTCTTCTTGACCGGCCACAGCAGACGGCGGGCCTTGTCGAGGTTGCCGTTGTCCGGCCAGCTGTTGAGCGGGGCGAAGCGCTGCTGCCCGGCGCCCGCGCCGCCGCGGCCGTCGCTGATCCGGTAGGTGCCCGCGCTGTGCCACGCCATACGGATCATGAACGGTCCGTAGTGCCCGAAGTCGGCCGGCCACCAGTCCTGCGAGTCCGTCATCACCGCCGCGATGTCCTGCTTCACGGCCGGGAGGTCGAGGGTCTTGAACGCCTCGGCGTAGTCGAACTCCTCACCGAGGGGGTTGGCCACGGCGGGGTTCTTGGCAAGGATCTTCAGGTTGAGGCGCTCCGGCCACCACTGGCGGTTGCCGCCACCCTGCGTCGGGTGCGGGGCACGCCCGTGCACGACCGGGCAACCGCCTCCGCCCTCAGCCTTCGCTTCTACGACGATTTCCTCATGGTTCTCAGACATCGGAATCCTTCCGGACCAGGTCGATCATGGTGCTCAGGAACACTGGGGGCGGTGGAACAGCCGGGGCCCGTCGGATGCGGGGAGGGCCTCTCGCGAGGCCTCCCGCGCCGCTGGAGTCTTCCTGTCCCTTGGCTATTGCCGGATCCGATCCTACAATGGACAGAGTCTTAGTCAAGAAGAACGCCAAGCGGAAGAAGGCCACGTGCGTGGCCGGATCGGAACCTGGGCACCCACCGGTAAACTTCGGGTATCCCACCAAACCTGAATAGGTGAACCGACATGAGTGACCTGCTGGAACGACTGCGAGGACGTGGCTGGCGGATGACCTCCCAGCGGCGCGTCGTTGCGGAGGTCCTCGACGGCGACCACGTCCACCTCACGGCCGACGAGGTGCACGCCCGCGCGGCACGGCGGCTGCCGGAGATCTCCCGCGCGACCGTCTACAACACGCTGGGCGAGATGGTCACCCTCGGCGAGGTCATCGAGGTCTCCACGGACGGCCGGGCCAAGCGTTACGACCCCAACGCCCACCACCCGCACCAGCACCTGGTGTGCTCCGCCTGCGGCACCATCCGCGACGTCCACCCGACGGGCAATCCGCTGGCGGACCTTCCGGCGGTGGAGCGGTTCGGCTTCACGGTCTCCGAGGTCGAGGTCACCTACCGCGGACTGTGCCCGTCCTGCGCCTGAGGCCTGCTGTTCGATCAGGCCTTCTTCCGTACTCTCTTCTCCCGTCCTCCGCCGCCGGACGGCCGCCGTACGTCACCCGTCCGGCCGCTCGCCGCGCGAGGACGGGAATAACGGGCGCCCCGCCGTGACTTGGCCCCGGACATGACTGTCACCCCGTTCGATCCACGCACACTCCTCGCGGAGAGCCGGCTCGGTGTCCTCGCCACGATCAAGGCGGACGGCCGTCCCCAGCTCTCTCCCGTCATGCCCTTCTACGACCGGGGGACCGAAGTCCTCCACGTGTCCATGACGGAGGGACGGGCCAAGACGGCGAACCTGCGCCGCGACCCGCGAGCCGCCCTGGAGGTCACCGCACCCGACGGGCGGTCCTGGGCCACCGCCGAGGGCGCCGTGATCCTCACCGGGCCGGGGACCGACCCCCACGGTCCCGAGGTCGAGGCGCTGGTGCGCTACTACCGCCTCGCCGCCGGCGAGCATTCCGACTGGGACGAGTACCGGGCGGTGATGGTCTCCGACCGCCGGGTGCTGATGACGATGACCGTCGACCACGTGTACGGCGCCCGGATCGACTGACCGCGCCCCGGGCCGCCCTCCGTCACCCGCGCGCCCCGTACGCGGTTTGACACCGGAGCGGCGGGTGACACGGTGAGGGGAGCGCGAACCGGCGCCTTTCCGCGTCGGACACGCCGGAGGCCGGAACCGCCCGGAGCGCGGCGCCCCCTCGGCGCCGCGCTCCGGAACGTGACGAGGGACGGAGAGCGGGGAAGCGGCGTGAGGTCCACCGACGGCGGCGGGGCGGGGCCCCGCGCGGCGAACGGCCGCCACGAGACGGACGAGGAGCGTGCCGACCGCAAGTGGGGTGAGCTCATCCAGGAGGTGAGGGTCACCCAGACGGGCGTACAGATCCTCTTCGGTTTTCTGCTGACCGTCGTGTTCACCCCGGCGTACCAAGGTCTCGCCCGGACGGACAAGGCGATCTACGTCGTGACCGTCGTGCTCGGCGCCGCGGCCACCGGAGCGCTGATCGGGCCCGTCTCCTTCCACCGGATGGTCGTGGGGCGGCGGATCAAGCCGCAGGCCGTACGGTGGGCCTCCCGCCTCACCTTCGCCGGGCTGATCCTGCTGCTGGCGACCATGACGTCGGCGCTCCTCCTGGTCCTGCGCGTCGCCACCCACGACCCGTACGTGCCGTGGATCGTGGCCGCGGTCGTCGCCTGGTACACGTACTGCTGGTTCGTCCTCCCCCTCTGGGCCCGTCACCGCCACACCACCGCGCGACGCTGATCCGCGCGCTGAGCGGGGACGGCGACACCCGGTAACAGCCGCTTCACGCGGGGGGCTCCTGGCGGAAACAGGCCCTCCCTACCCTTTCCACGTCATGGATACGGGCCGGTACGCGCCGTCCGGTACGGGGACCGCCGCGGCCCGCATTCTCCCCAGGAGGCGCGGCATGAGCAGCGAGCCACAGCTCATAGTTCCCACGGGTGACCACGAGCCGCCCACCGCACCACGGGGCGCCGGTCCGGCGGCCGACGAGACGCTGGAGGACTACACCCTCCGGTTCGCCCCGCGCAGTTACCGCCGCTGGACGCCGATGGTCGTGGCGACCACCGTGCTCGGCGGGATCGCGTATCTCGCGGACTTCTCCATCGGTGCCGGTATCGGCCTCACCCACGGCACCGGGAACGCGCTGGCCGCGATCGCCCTCGCGGCGGCCGTCATCTTCCTCACCGGCTTTCCGCTCGCCTACTACGCGGCGCGGTACAACATCGACCTCGACCTGATCACCCGCGGCTCCGGATTCGGCTATTACGGGTCCGTAGTGACCAGCGTCATCTTCGCCAGCTTCACCTTCATCTTCTTCGCCCTCGAAGGCTCGATCATGGCCCAGGGGCTGAAACTCGGCTTCGGGCTGCCGCTGTGGGCGGGATACCTGGTCTCCACGCTGCTGGTGATCCCGCTGGTCATCTACGGCATGAAGGCGCTCAGCAAGCTCCAGGTCTGGACGACCCCGGTGTGGCTGCTGCTGATGGCGGGCCCGCTGATCCACCTGATCGTCACCGACCCGGGCACGGTGGACCGCTGGCTGGCGTACGCGGGGACCGACGGCGACGGCGCGGTCGACACCGCGTCCGTGCTGCTGGGCGCCGGGGTGTGTCTGTCGCTGATCGCGCAGATCGGCGAGCAGATCGACTACCTGCGCTTCATGCCGCCGAAGACCGACGCCAACCGCCGCTCCTGGTGGACGGCCGTGGTCATGGCCGGCCCCGGGTGGGTGGTGCTCGGCGCGCTGAAGCAGGCGATGGGTGTCTTCCTCGCCGTATACATCCTCTCCGAGGTCGGCCCGGTGGCCGCCACCGAGCCCATCCAGCAGTTCCGCGGCGCCTTCGACGCGATGATGCCGTCCTGGCTGGTGGTTCCGCTGGCGGTGGTCCTGGTCGTGATCAGCCAGATCAAGATCAATGTGACCAACGCCTACTCCGGCTCGCTGGCCTGGACCAACTCCGTCACCCGCGTCTCCAAGCGGTACCCGGGCCGGATGGTCTTCGTCCTCGTCAATCTGACGTTCGCGCTGATCCTGATGGAGGCCGACATGTTCAGCTTCCTCAACAGCCTCCTGGGCTTCTACTCCAACTGCGCCATCGCCTGGGTCGTCACCGTCGCCACCGACATCATGATCAACAAATATCTGCTGAAACTCTCCCCGCACGCCCCCGAGTTCCGCAGGGGCATGCTGTACGCCGTCAACCCGGTGGGGGTGGTCTCCTTCGTGGTCGCCTCCGGGCTCTCCATCGCCCTGTACTTCCACGCCCTGGGCGACACCCTCCAGCCGTACTCGCCCGTCGCCGCCGCGCTGATCGCCTTCGTCCTCACCCCGCTGATGGCCGTGGCCACCAAGGGCCGTTACTACCTCCGGCGCGCCGACGACGGGATCGACGAGCCGCTGCTCGACGCCACGGGCAACCCCAGCGCGCGCACCTACCCCTGCCATGTCTGCCGCCAGGAGTTCGAACGGCCCGACCTGGCCGCCTGCCACACCCATGACGCGGTGGTCTGCTCGCTCTGCCTGAGCACCGACCGGCTCGGCGATCACGTCCTGCCCGCCGATCCGGTCAGCCCCCGGAGTGCATGGCGTGCGCGGGGCTGAAGCTCACCGGAAGGGACGTCAGACCGCGCGCCCACGGGGAGGGCCGCCGGGTCAGCGAGTCGGCGGCCACCGCGAGGTCGACGTCGGGGAGCCGGTCGATCAGTACCTCGATGGCGGTACGGGCGATGGTCTCGGCGATCTCCTGTGCGGCGAACGGGCAGCGGTACTCGCCGTGCCCGAACGAGAAGTAGGCGTTGTTGCCGCCGGTGAGCGCGGAGCTGTGGGTGCGGACCTGCGGGTCGTTGTTGGCGGCGGCGATCCCGAAGAGCAGCAGGTCGCCGGCCTTGATGTGGCGGGCACCGAGACTGGTGTCGCGGCTGGCCCAGCGGCCCACCGCGTTCTGCGCGGGGGTGTCCTCCCAGAGGACCTCGTTCATCGCCTCGGCGACGCTGTGCCGGCCGCCGGAGAGCGACGCGGCGAACCGGTCGTCGGTGAGCATCAGCCGCAGCGAGTTGCCGATCCAGTCGGCGGTCAGCGTATGGCCCGCGATGACCAGCACGATGAGGTCGTGGAGAACCTCCTCCTCGGTGAACCCGGCGGTGTTCCGCAGCAGCCGGGAGGCGACATCGGGAGGACCCGCGCCGTCCTTCTTCGCGGCGAGGAGCGACATGGTCGCCTCGAAGAGATAGCCCTGCGCCGCTTGGGCCCGCTCGCCGCCCTCGGCCAGATCGATCGCGGCGGCGGCCAGACCGGGCCCCTGGTCGTCGGGGAAACCGTAGATCTTGGCGAGGACCCGGACCGGGAACGGCATCGCGTACCGGGAGATGATGTCCGCGCCGCCCTCGGCGCAGAAGCCGTCGATCAGCTCGTCGGCGAGCTGTTCGGCGAAGTGCCGCAGCACGAACGGGTCGACGGACTCCAGGGCGTCGCTCACCATCGTGGCGCGCTCGCGGTGGCGCTCCCCGGTCGTGTAGAGGATGGACGGCTGGCCGCGGCCGATCAGCGGCGCCAGCGGCCAGTCCTCGGGGACGTTGTCCCACTGGTTCCACAGTTCGGAGTCGCGGCTGAAGAGCACCGGGTCGCCGGTGACCTGGTGGAGTTCGCGGTAGCCGAGGACCAGCCAGGCCGGTATGCCGCCGTCGAGGAGGACGGGGGCCACGGCGCCGTGGTCCCGCCGCATCTCCCGGTAGAGCCTGCTGGGTTCGGTCTGGAAGCGGGGTCCGCTCAGTGGCACGGCGGAGCCGCGTCCCCCGTCCCCTCGGTGCGCGGGGCACCCGGGCGGTGGGGCGGTCGCCCCGGAGGGCTGGGCGGTGGGTTCGGCCGGTGTCATTGCTGTTGTGTCTCCGGGGTCGGGTACGTCCGGGCTGTGGGTCACCAGCCGGTTCAACCAGCGGGTTCAGGGACCGGAAGGCCGGCCGGTGTCCTCGAAGGTGAGGGTCAGGGCCCGTTCCGGGCAGAGGTCCACCGCGTGGCGCGCGGCTCCCACCGTCTCCTCGGGCAGCGGCGAGCGGGTGACCACGGGGTCGCCCTGGTCGTCGCAGTCGAGGATCTCCGGCGCGGCGCCGTAGCACAGGCCATGTCCGGCGCACGCCTGCCGGTCGACGCTGATTCGTACGGTCATCACGGCCCTCCGGGTGTTCCGGGCACTATAAGGGGTTCCTGTCACCCACCGGGAGTGGCGGAACCGTCGCCGGTGCCCGGCGGCGAACCCGCTTCCGTCCCAACTCCGCGATGTAGCATGCCCGTTCATCATCCAAGGGACATCCGAGGGACTGGACAGGGGTGCGACCGCATGACCGTGCGAGCCACAGAGATCCCGGAACACCTGCCGGAGCACCTGTGCGTGGACTTCGACATCTACGATCCGTCCGTCGCGGCTCCGGTCGACACCCTCCAGGAGCGGGTGGCCGAACTCGCCGCGCTGGGACCGGTGGTGTTCTCCCGCGCGCACGGCGGGCACTGGCTGGTGACCCGGTACGCGGAGATCCACGAGGTGCTGCGGAACCCCGGGACCTATTCGAGCTACCCCAACAACCTGGTCAACGCGGGGGACGGCAAGTTCCTGCCGCTCGAACTGGACCCGCCGGAGCACACCCCGTACCGGCAGGCGCTCCAGCCGCTGTTCAACCCGCCGCGGATGAAGGTCCTCGAACCCGAGATCCGGGGGATCGTGAACGGGCTGATCGACCGGTTCGCGGGGCGCGGGGAGTGCGAGTTCGTCGAGGAGTTCGCCCACGCGCTGCCGACCGCGGTGTTCCTCGCGCTCATGGGATGGCCGCAGCGGGACGCGCCGATGTTCACCGAGTGCACCGACACCGCGTTGCAGGGCAGGCCCGGCGCGAGCGAGGAGGAGTCCGACGCCGCGCGTGCCGAGGCCGCACAGCGCATGTTCGGCTACTTCGCCGAGGTGATCGCGGAGCGGCGCGGCCGGCCGGACGTGGGCGACGACGTCACGGCGGCCATCATCAACACCCCGCTCAGGATCGGCGACACGACGCGCCCGCCGACCGACGACGAACTGTGCCGGATGTTCTTTCTGCTGCTGATCGCCGGGCTGCACACGGTGCAGGGCTCGCTGGCGTGGGGGCTGATGCACCTCTCGGCCAACCCCGGGGAGCGCCGGCGCGTGGTGGACGACCCGGCGCTCGTGCCGGGCGCCGTCGAGGAGATCCTGCGGCTGGAGGCCGCCGTCTCGGCGGGCCGCCGGGTCACCCGCGACACCGAACTGGGCGGCGTACGGCTGCGCGCGGGCGACCAGTTGCTGCTCCTGCTGAACGGCGCCAACCGGGACGGCGGCGAGTTCACCGACCCGGACGAGGTGCGGGTCGACCGTACGCCCAACCGCCATCTCTCGTTCGGGTCGGGACCCCACCGGTGTCTCGGCTCGCATCTCGCCCGGATCGAACTGCGCATCGCGCTGGAGGAGATCCACCGCCGTATCCCCGACTACCGGATCGACCCGGAGGACCGGGTGGTCTCGCACGCCACCCAGGTACGGGGAGTGGTCCGGCTGCCGCTCGTCTTCACCCCCGAGAAGGGCTGAGCGGGGCCTCCCCCTCCGGCTCCGGGCGGTTGCCGGACGGCGGGGCCCCGGAGGGCGTGGGCGACGCGGCGGGCGGTGGGGACGCGCCGGGCCCCGCGTGGCGCGTGGCGCGCACGGCGCGGGGGGAGGCGCCGAGTTCGCGGCGGCACGCCTTGTTGAACGCCTGGAGGTCCGGGATGCCGACGGACGCGGCGACGGCCGGGATCGAGAGGGTGGACTCGCGCAGCAGATGCCCCGCGCGCTCCAGCCTGCGCCGGCGCAGATAGCCGATCACGGTGTCACCGGTCTCGGCGCGGAAGAGCCGCGTGAGGTGGTTGTGCGAGACCCCGGCTGCCCGCGCGATCTCCGGGACGGTCAGCGGATCGGCCAGCCGCGCCTCGACATGGACGATGGCCGCCGTCACGGCGGGGTGCGGTCCCGCCGGGCTCTCCGGCGGGGCGAGACGGGCCACGCGCCACAGCACGGCCCAGACCTCGGCGGTCACCCGGGCGGGGGTGCTCGGCGCGGCGGCCACCGCCTGGAGCAGGAGGGCGGAGAGCGTGGGGAACTGCGCGCCCGACGGCTGGACGACGGGGAGCGTACGGGCCGTACCGCCCCCGGTGAGCCGCAGATGCGCGTACAGGTGCTCGGAGCGGCCCCGGTAGCGGTAGCGGACCGTCGCGCCGGGCGGTACGAGGCTGACATGACCGGGCCGGACCGGGTGCGCGGTGCCGTCCACGGTGAGCTCGGCCGCGTACCGGTAGAGATGGAGCTGCCAGAGGTCGGGGAGGCGGAAGACATCGCTCAGCCGGCCCTCGGTGCCGTGCACGCCGATCCCGATGTTGACGACCTCCGGGGGCTCGTCGAGCCGTACCTCCACCGTCCGCACGCGGCTCCCTCCCGGGAGACCCGGAGTCTCCCCGCGAGGGCGAGAATCTACCAGTAGTGGTGAGCCGGGGCCACGCGCCGCCGGGCCCCGGCTTCCTAGCCTGGGACGCATGACAACCACACCGACCGACGCTCGTCGCCCTCTGCTGAGCTCCGTGCGGATGGCCCGATTCGTCGCCTACGGTTCGCTGCGGCTCGACGCCGTCGTCCCCGGAGCCATGAACACCGAGGCGCTGGACGTCCTCGCCACCGGGATACCCGGCGCACCGGCCGGCACCCCGCTCGACGAGGCGTACGCGGAAGGCTCCTTCGCCCGGCGCCTGGTGGAGATTCCGCAGGTGGCGGGCGCGTTGCTCAGTCTGGTCGGCCCGTCGCCGCTGGTGGACCACCACGCGGTGCACATCCGCCGGGCTCGCGAGGGCGAGGCGCAGCCGCTGCACGCCGACGCGATCATCGACACGCGTACGGACGCGTTCGACGTCCAGCTCATGTACTACCCGCAGGAGGTCACCCTG
The DNA here is from genome assembly GCF_042752355.1 of Streptomyces sp. NPDC059255. Taxonomy (NCBI): domain Bacteria; kingdom Bacillati; phylum Actinomycetota; class Actinomycetes; order Kitasatosporales; family Streptomycetaceae; genus Streptomyces; species Streptomyces sp. NPDC059255. Next base: position 30,379 of record NZ_JBHYZP010000030.1, on the reverse strand, counting down.
GACATGGGCGGCACGCTCAGCGTCCCCGGCAGCCATCTGCGGCGTACGAACGAGTCGGACACCGGCCGGTACCAGAATCTGCGCGGCCAGTCCCGGCTGGTGTGCCCGGCGGGGACGGTGGTGTTTGTGCACCATGGGCTCTGGCACGGCGGACGCCGCAACGACAGCGACGCCGACCGCTACATGTTCAAGATCCGCTTCAACCCGACGGTCCGTCAGGTGCGGCTCTGGGACACCTCGGACCTCGCGGACCCGGCCGTGGCCGACGAACTGGGCGTCACCTTCCCGTGGTACGAACAGGCCGCCGCGCGCCTGGAGGTGTACAACCGGACGCGGCTGTGGTGGGCCCTGACCGGCGACACCACCTACGACCCCGCCTACTGGGTGACCCGGGTGACCAACCGTCCGCGGCGCGTCGCACCGCGACCGCCGTCCGTTCCGTCCGCCCTGTCCGCCCCGTCCGTGACGCCTGTCCCGCCCGTCCCGTCCGTGACGTCAGAAGCCGCAGGGAGCCACGCATGACCACCCCGACCACCCCGGCGGCCGAACCGGCCCTGCGCCAGCGCGTCCTGGTCCTCTACCTGTCCACCTCCGCGCTCGACTCGGACGTCATCGGCTGGGCCGTCTACGACGGTACGGGCGAGACCTCCCCGACGACGGGCGACAGCGAGGTGCCGCCGTACGACACCGGGGTGGCGGCCCTCAGGGACGGCTGGCGGCTCTTCCAGGCGTCCCCGCTGCTGCCCCCGCAGCCCGGGCACGAGTACGAGACGTCCTTCCTCAAGCACGAGTTCTTCTTCGAGAAGCTCATCGCCACCGGCTGACGGACGGCACGCGCGGAGCCGGGCCCGGCCCTTCCAGGGGGCCGGACCCGGCTTCCGCCGTGCGACAGGACCTAGGCGGTTTCGGCGGCCGCCGCCCGGCCCGCCTGGCGGCCGGAGAACAGGCAGCCGCCGAGGAACGTGCCCTCCAGGGACCGGTATCCGTGCACACCGCCCCCGCCGAACCCGGACACCTCACCGGCCGCGTACAGACCGGGAACGGGCGCGCCCGAGGTGTCCAGCACCCGGCCGGAGAGGTCCGTCTGGAGCCCGCCGAGGGTCTTGCGGGTGAGGATGTTGAGCCGTACGGCGATCAGCGGCCCCGCGCCCGAGTCCATGATCTTGTGCGCCGAGGCGGTACGGCTCAGGGTGTCCCCGGGGTAGGCGAGGGCGTTCCGGATGCCCATGACCTGGGCGTCCTTGGTGTACGGGTTGTCGATCTCACGGTCCCGCGCGTCGATCTGGCGCTTCAGATCCGCCAGGTTCATGAGGCTGTTCCCGGTCAGCTTGTTCATGCCGGTGACCAGTTCGGAGAGGCTCGTCGCGACGACGAAGTCGACCCCGTTCTTCTTGAACTTCTCGATCGGCTCGGGGGTCTGCCAGATGCGCGAGAGCAGCTTGAGGATGTCCTTGTTCGTCAGGTCGGGGTTCTGCTCCGAGCCCGACAGGGCGAACTCCTTCGCCAGGATCTTCTGCGTCGTCACGAACCAGGAGTAGTCGTATCCGCTCGCGGTGATCGACTTCAGGGTGTTCAGGGTGTCGTACCCCGGGAAGTCGGGGGCGGAGAAGCGCTTCCCGGTCGCGTCGAACCACATCGACGAGGGCCCCGGCAGGATCCGGATGCCGTGGCCGGGCCAGATGGGGTCGTAGTTCCGCAGCCCCTCCGTGTAGTGCCACATCCGGTCGGGGTTGACGATCCGTCCGCCCGCCTGCTCCGTGATGGCGAGCATCCGGCCGTCCACGTAGGCGGGCACACCGGTGATCATGGTCTTCGGTGGGGCGCCGAGGCGGGCCGGCCAGTTCTGCCGTACGAGATCGTGGTTGGCGCCGATACCGCCGGAGGTGACGATCACCACCGGGGCGCGGAGTTCGAAGTCACCGACCACGGTGCGGGACGTGGCCTTGCCGCGGGACGCGGTGCTGGGCTCCAGGACCGCGCCGCGGACGCCGGTGACGGCGCCGCCGGTCCGGACCAGACCGTCGACCCGGTGCCGGAACTTGAACGTCACCAGGCCCGAGGCGACCGCGGCCCGTACCTTCTTCTCGAACGGCTCGACCACGGCGGGCCCGGTGCCCCAGGTGACATGGAAGCGGGGCACCGAATTGCCGTGCCCCTCGGCGAGACCCCCGCCGCGCTCGGCCCAGCCGACGATGGGGAACCAGCGCACGCCCAGCCCGTACAGCCAGGACCGCTTCTCCCCGCCGGCGAAGTCCACGTACGCCTCGGCCCACTTGCGCGCCCAGTGGTCCTGGCCGCGCGGATCGTCCACGCCCCGGTCGAAGCCGGCCGCGCCCTGCCAGTCCTGCCAGGCCAGTTCGTGCGAGTCCTTGATCCCCATGAGCCGCTGCTCGTCGGAGTCCACGAAGAAGAGGCCGCCGAACGACCAGAACGCCTGCCCGCCCAGATTGGACTCGGGCTCCTGGTCGAGGAGGAGCACCTTCCGCCCCGCCGCCGCCAGTTCCGCGGTCGCCACCAGCCCCGCGAGACCGCCGCCGACGACGATCGCGTCGGCCTCCGAGGACGAGGCGGAGCCGGCGGCCGCGAAGGCCGGCACGGTCCCGGAGAAGGCGGTCGCACCGGCGATCACCCCGCCCGCCACCGTCAGCGCGCGGCGGCGGCTGAACACGGTTCGTTCCGCCGGCTTCTCCGGCTCCTGCGCGTTCTCCGTGCTGTGCGGCTTCTCCGTGCTGTGCGGCTTCTCCGGATGCACCGGCGTCTCCATGGGGGGCCTTCCGAAAGGGGGCGCGTGGGAGGTGTTGTCACGATGACCCTGCTGTTACCGTGCGGTAGCTCACAGATAATCAGGTCGCCACAGAAGCGCGGTAGTAGCCGGACGCCAACGCATCCGCCCCGTCGTTGTCACCCGGCGACAGTGCTCCCGCGACGGTGCTCCGCGACAGCGCTCCGACGGAGAACGCAGAAGGGCGAGGCTCATGACGGTCACCCATCAGCGCGAGCCGGTCACCGGGATCCTGCGGGCCATGGCCCTCGACCCGGCCGTGTGCGGCGAACTCGTCCACGCGGCGCGGAGCCGTTCGCCCGAGGTCGCCCGGCTCGCCGAGGCGGAGAACCGCCGGCACGTCACCGCGCTGGTCACCGCCGCGGGCCAGTGGGCCGCCACCTTCGACCGGGTCGAGGAACAGAACTTCGCCGCCGCCCTGCTCCTCGGCGCCGACCGGGCGGGCCAGGCCGTCCCGGTGACCGCCGTCCTGCGCGGCGTGCAGGCCGCCCTGACCCGCGCGGTGGAGATCACCGTCGACCGCGGCCGGGCCGCCGGGATCACCGACGGTCTGCTGCTCCCGGCGGTGTTGCGGCTCAAGGAGTACGGCGACGCCGTCGAGCGCCATGTGGTCCACGGCTACCGCACCGCCGAACAGGGCGCGCCGCACCCGGCGGGCGGGGCGCGGGCGCGGGTGCTGCGACAACTCCTGGCGGGTGGCGCGCCCCCGGGCCCCGACGAACTGGCGCGGGCCGGCCTCCGGCCCGGCAGCGTGCGCCACTGCCTGGTAACGGAGGCCGCGGGCCTCGCACACCCCCGGCCGCCCACCCCTGGGGCCGCCGTCAGGGCCGGTTCCCCCTGCGGCGACCTCGCGCCGGTCGAAGGGCGCCTGGTGGGCCTGTGCGCCCGGCCGCCGAGCGGTGACGAGATCCCGCCGGGCGCCCTCGTCGTGCTCTCGCCGGCCGTGCCCCTGGACGCGCTCCGCCCGGCGTACCGGCTCTGTGTCCGCGCCCTGGACATCGGCGCCCGGCGTGGGTGGCACGGGATGTACGAACTCACCGACTTCGCCGCCGAGATCGCCCTGGCGGACCAGCCGCTCCTGGGCACGTACCTCACCCGCGGCCTGCTGGGGTCCCTCGACCCCTCGGACGAGTTCCACCGTCAACTCGCCCTCACCGCACTGACGTTCCTGGACCACGGGCGTCGGCTCGACCAGACGGCTGCGACCCTGTTCACCCACCCCAACACCGTCCGCTACCGGCTCGGCCGACTCCAGCAGATCACGGGGGAGTCGCTGACCGACCCCCGCTACGACGGCCGGCCGGGGCCGCTGGCCACCCTGCACTGGTGGTGGGCGCTGACCACCTGGCTGCGCCCGGATCCCGACCCGGGCCCGGACGCGGGGTAGGACCTAGGCCCTGTCTGACAAATCCCGCCTGGCTCGCGACGCCTGGCACGCACACTCGCTGCGTTGTCGGAGTCGCCCGAGTACGTCCAGTACACGGGCGATCCTCCGCCTTGCGATTGCACGCACCAGACGCCGCGAGCCCCGCCCCAAGGGGCGGACGGCGCTATTTGTCAGACAGGGCCTAGGATCTGTGGGTGCCGAGAGCGGCGCGGGCGGCCGTGGCCCAGTGCGGCGCGCCGGCCCTCCGCGCGACTTCCAGAGCCCGCCGGTAGTGCGCCGCCGCCCGCTCGCGCTCCCCGAGCGCGAGCGCCAGGTCGCCGAGGTGGCGCCCCACCGGGCCGAGACAGAGCAGACCGCTGCCCGCCCCGGCCAACTCGTCCTCGGCGGGCAGCAGTCGCTCGTACGTGGCCGCCATCACCGGGTGGTCGCCGACGGCGACGGCGGCCCGGGCGACCAGACACAGCCGGGCTTCGAGGAGCAGATCGCGGGGCGGCTCGGGGGCGGCGTGCAGGGCCGCCCCGGCGGCCTCGCGGCGGCCTGCGGCGAGCAGCGCCAGCGGGCGGATCCAGGGCGCGTGCGGCCCCCACGCCGCCTCGTCGGCCACATCCTCCGCCTCGTCGCCCACATCCTCCGCGCCGTCGGCCGACCGCGTCTCCTCGCCCGCCGGCGCCTCCTCGGCCCATCCGTCCGCCTGGAGGCGCAGACACAGCAGCGCGAGCGGGAGGATGCCCTCCGCCAGGCCCGGCATACCACTGCCGCCCAGGGCCCGGTCGGCCGCGCGGTACGCGGCCTCCGCGTCGGCCCGCCGCCCCGCGACGGTCAGCCGCAGGGCGGCGTACCACTGGGTGAACACGCCCACGAGCGGGATGTCGTACCGCTCCGCGAGCCGGTCGGCGGCGGCCGCGTGCGCGTCGGCCGCGGTGAGGTCGGCGAGCGCCGAGCGGGCCTGGACGAGGACCAGGCGGCCCAGCACCTCGAAGGTCACCAGCCCGTGGCGGCCCGCCAGTTCGACGAGTTCCGTGCCGATCCGGGCGCGCTCGGGGGCCAGCCCGGCCCGCTGGAAGGAGTGCAGGAAGCGGCCGTTGAGCGCGAGGCCGAGCAGCGCGGGGTCGTTCAACTGCCGCGCGATGGCCTCCGCCTCCCGCGCCGCCCGGTCCCCGCGGCCGGTGGCGGTGGAGCGCAGCTCCAGGGCGAGGGCGCCCAGCAGCCGGGCACGCCGCGCCACCTGGTCCCCGGGGAGCGCCGCCAGGGTCCGCCCGATCGTCCCGGCGATCCGCCGGGACAGGTCCTCGTCGTCGTTACGGGTCCAGATTGCGGGCACGTCGAAGGCACCGGCCACCTCGGCGGTCAGCGCCGGATCACCCAGCGCCTCGGCCGTCGCGACCGCCTCCGCGCGGTGCGTCCGCGCGGCCTCCAGGCTGCCGGTCACGGCCAGCGCGCGCACCAGCCCCATGACCGCCTCCAGCCGGCCCCGTACATCGCCCTCGCCGCCCCGGTCATGGGCGGCGACGGCCTGCCGCCACAGCCGTACCGCCTCGTGCGGGGCGAATCCCCGCTCGGCCTCGACGGCCGCCGCCCGGGCGTAGCGCGCCGCCCTGGCGGCCGTGGCCCGGCTCTCGGCGCGGTCGAAGTGATGGGCGAGGGCGGCGGTGTCGTCGGGGCGCAGCCGTTCGACGGCCTTGCCGACCGCGGCGTGCCAGCGGGCCCGGCGCGGACCGGAGACGTCGTCGTACAGCGTGTCGCGCACCAGGGCGTGGGCGAACCGCGGCCGGCCGGGCCCCTGTTCGGTGAGGAAGCCCGCCGCCAGCGCGGACTCCAGCGCGTCGAGCACCACGTCCTCGTCCGTCCCGAGGGCGAGCAGCACCTCCACGTCCACGTCGGGGCCGGCCACCGCCGCCTGCCGCAGCACCGCGCGCGCCGCGTCCGGCAGCCGCGCCAGCCGGTGCCGGATCACGTCCCGTACCCCGGCGGGGACGGCGTCCAGCGCCGCGCGCCCCTCGGTGTCGACCAGCCGCGCCAACTCCCGTACGAAGAAGGGGTTGCCGCCGCTGCGCCGGTGGACGGCGCGGGTGGTCCGCGGGTCCACGTCGCGCCGGACGAGGGTACGGACCAGGGCGTCCGTGGCCGCCTCCGACAGACCGCCCACGTACACCCGGGCCGGTTCGGCGCGGGCGAACCCGGCGAGCGCGTCGGTCAGCCCCGGGGAGATCTCCGTCGCGCGGTAGGTCCCGACGAGCAGCACCGGGCCCGCGACGGACGCCGTGACCAGGGCGGTCAGCAGGTCCAGGGTCTCCTCGCCCGCCCGGTGCAGATCGTCGACGACCAGCAGCACGGGGCCGTGGTCGGCCGCCACCCCGCTCAGATACGAGGCCGCCTCCTGGTGTGCGCGGAAGCGGCCGACGGCCCGGGAGGCCGGGGGGAGGCCGGCCCCCGAGGCGGACAGGGTGCTCACGATCCGGGTCCAGGGCCAGCCGCCCGGCGCCCCGTCGTGTTCCGGACAGCGGCCCCACGCGGCGGTCCACCCCCGCGCCGTCAACGCGCCGGTCAGCGCGTCCGCGAGCGCGGTCTTGCCCGCGCCCGGGTCGCCCGAGACGAGGGCGAGGGCGAGGCCGCCGCGCCGTACGGCCGTCGCGGCGGCCTCCTCCAGCAGGGCCAGCTCCCGGGTGCGGCCCACGAACGGCCGTCCGGCGGGCGCCCCGGTGGACGGTGCTTCCCCGGCCGCCGGGGGAGCGGTGATCCGGGGGACCCCCGTGCCCCTGCCCGGCCTGCCGCTCTCCCCCTCCCCGGCGGGCGCGGCGGGCGCCGAGAGGCGGGGGTCCTGGGCGAGGATGTCCGCCTCCAGTCCGCGCAGCCCGGGGCCGGGGTCCACCCCCAGCTCCTCGGCCAGGGTCTCCCGGGCCCGGCGCAGCGCCGCGAGGGCGTCGCCCTGCCGCCCCGACCGGTACAGCGCCAGTGCCCAGAGCCGCCAGGCGTCCTCGCGCAGCGGATGGGCCCCGGCGTGGGCCGCCAGATCCGGCACCGCCTCGGCGGCCCGCCCCAGCTCCAGCAGCGCCTCCGCGCGCCGCTCCACGGCCAGCAGCCGCAGCCCGTCCAGCCGGGTGATCTCCCCGTGCGCCCACGCCTCCGCGGTGAACTGCGCGTACGCCGGTCCGCGCCAGAGCGCCAGCGCGTGGTCGAGACGTGCCAGCGCCTCCCTTGCCCGCCCCGCCGCCAGCAGCGGACCGGCCGCGCCCGTCACCGCCTCGAACCGCCAGGCGTCCACAGCCTCCGGGGCGGCGCGCAGCGCGTAGCCGGGGGAGTCCGTCACCAGCAGCCGCGCGGGCGTGCGGGGCGGGCGGTCGGGTTCCAGGGCGCGGCGCAGCGCGGCGACGAACGTCTGGATCGCCCCGGCGGCACCGTCCGGCGGCCGCTCCCACAGGTCGGCGGCGAGCCGGTCCACGGGGACGACCCTGCCGCGGGCGATCAGCAGCCGGGCCAGCACCGCCCGGTGCCGGGGCCCCTTCAGGGCGAGGGGGCCGTGCCGGTCCGCCGCCTCCAGCGGGCCCAGCACCCCGAAGGTCACATCCGGTGGGGCCGCCTCGCTGGTCATCCGGCCAATGTAGCGGGCCCGCGTCGGTGGACCCCGGCCGTGCCACCGGCCCGTACCGCCGGCCCGCAGACCTGCCCGTACGCCTTGGCAGCCGTTGCTGACCGGTTGCTGACCGGTCGCTGATCGGCGGCCCGCAGAGTGGCCGCGTACCCGAGGGACGACATACCGAGTACCCGGCGGGACACCACACCGAGCGAAAGGGCCGCACCATGGAGCCCAGGATCACCGGATTCGACTACCGGCGCGTCACCGTCGCCGACGGCGTCTCCCTCAACGTCGCCGTGGGCGGCTCCGGCAGCGCCGTCGTGCTGCTGCACGGCTTCCCCCAGACCCATCTCATGTGGCGGCACGTCGCCGCCGACCTGGCCGCCGACCACACGGTCATCTGCCCCGACCTGCGGGGGTACGGCGACAGCGACAAGCCCGCCGACACCGACGGGTCGGCCTACGCCAAGCGCACCATGGCCGCCGACACCGTCGCCCTCGCCCGTGCCCTCGGCCACGAGCGGTTCGCCCTGGCCGGTCACGACCGGGGCGCCCTGGTCGCCGTACGCGCGGGCCTCGACCACCCCGAGGCGGTCACCCACCTCGCCTCGCTGGACGTCCTGCCGACGCTGGACATGTGGGACGTGCTGCACGGCACCTCCGCCGCCGTCGGCTTCCACCTCTATCTGATGGCCCAGCCGCCCTGCCTGCCCGAGACGCTGATCGGCGCCGCCCCCGACGCCTTCTTCGGTCATTTCCTGGACATCTGGGCCCGTGACCCGGAGGCGATCCCGGCCGAGATCCGCGCCGCCTACCTCAGGGCGTCCCGGGCGGCGGTCGTCTCCATCGTCGCCGACTACCGGGCCTCGGCCACCGTCGACGTCGCCCACGACCGGGCCGACCGCGAGGCCGGCCGCCGACTGCGGATGCCGGTGACCGTTCTCCAGCAGGACTGGGGCGCCGCCCTCGGCTTCGACGCCGCCGCCCTGTGGAAGGCGTGGGCCCCCGATCTGGTCCACTCCTCCGTCGCCCTGGGCCACTTCATGGCCGAGGAGGCCCCGGCCGAGGTCGTCGAGGCGCTGCGGAGCCTGCTGGACCGGTAATCCCCGTCAAGGGGCACAGAGAGGTTCCCGGGGGAAACATGAACACCCGGCGATCCCGGGACGATCGGCGGGCGACCGCCGCGCGGCGGGACGGCGGACTCGCCGCTCCCGCCGATCGATCGGGCAACTACCCTTGTGTGTCGGGGCACTTGACCGTAGATGATGACTGCGCGGTAACTTCTCCGTACTCTTCTCCCGCCCTCTCGGGAAGGCCCCCACATGCGAACCCCGATCCGCGCGCTGGCCGGCGTCCTCGCCGCCGGCGCGCTGGCGCTCACCGGCCTCGCCACCGGCGCGGCCGCGCCGGTCGCCGCGGCCCCGGCGGCCCCGGCGGCCGACTCCGGCACCCTCAAGCTGCTGACGTACAACATCGCCGGGCTCCCGCTCGGCCTCGGCCAGAGCGATCCCAAGACCAACACCCCGCTCATCGGGCAGCGCCTGGGCCCGTACGGCATCGTCAACGTGCAGGAGGACTTCAACTACCACGCCTCGCTGTACGCCAACGACGCCCACCCGTACCGCACCGCCACCAGCGGCGGCGCCGCCTTCGGCGACGGCCTCAACACCCTCTCCGACCACCCCTTCGACGACTTCGAACGGGTCCGCTGGAACGACTGCACGGGCACCGACTGCCTCACCCCCAAGGGCTTCTCGCTCGCCCGGGTCCGGCTCGCCGAGGGTGTGTTCGTGGACCTCTACAACGTCCACACCAACGCCGACACGACGGACGCCGCGCTCGCCGCCCGGCGCGCCAACATCGTCCAGCTCTCATCCTTCATCCGGACGTACAGCGCGGGCAACGCCGTCATCGTCATGGGCGACACCAACACCCGCTACACCCGCACCGGGGACAACATCCGCACGCTCCTCTCGGAGAACGGCCTCACCGACGCCTGGGTGGAGCTGGTACGCGGCGGCTCCGCCCCGGCCCTCGGCAGCGAGGCGCTGGTCTGCGACTCCGCCGCGCCCACCGACACCTGCGAGGTCGTCGACAAGGTCCTCTACCGGAGCGGTCCGCTGGTCGGCCTCGACGCCACCTCGTTCACCAACGACTGGCGCGCCTTCCTCGACGGCGCGGGCAAGCACCTCTCCGACCACTACCCGCACGCCGTCGGCCTCTCCTGGTCGCTGCCCGCGAACCGCCGCGCCTCCGACTTCTTCGGCGGCCCGCACGGCACCGCGTTCAACGACGCCCGCGCGCTTCCGGCCACCCCCGCGCCCCGCACCCTCACCCTGCGCGGCGGCAGCCGCCTCGACGCCGTCGGCCTCACCTTCGACGGCGGTACGGCGCTGAACCACGGCGGCACGGGCGGCACCGCGTCCTCGCTCACCCTCGCCGCCGGTGAACATCTCACCTCGGTCAAGCTGACCAAGGGCCAGAAGGACGGCCGTACCCGGATCTTCTCCGCCGCGTTCACCACGGACGCCGGCCGGACCCTCGCGGCGGGCACGCCCACCTCCGACACGGTGACCCGGACCGCTCCGCCGGGGTGGCGGATCGTCGGCTTCACCGGCCGCGCGGACGACGAGATCGACAAGCTCGGCGTCGTCTACGCGCCGAAGTAGCCGAAGGGGTACGTCACCCGCGCAGCCGGATCCGGCGGACCGGGACGAGCGCCGCCGAGTCGACCGACGCCCGGGTCCTGGCCGCCGCCAGGCCGTGCCGGGCCGAGGGGTCGACGTACACCCCGCTCGCGCGGCCCAGGGGCAGCACCCGGATCTCGACGCCGTGCTCGACGGCCGCCGCCGCGTGCCGCCGCAGGCCGATGTCCCACGCGGGGCCGTGCCAGAAGTGGTCGGCCACGAGCCGCCCGCCGATGAAGGCGCGGGCCACGTCGCCGGTGTACGTGAGCCGCAGCAGCACCTCCCCGCCCTCGTCGAACACCGCGGCGGGGACGGCGATCCGGTGGACCGCCGCCTCCGCGAAGTCGGCGTCGACGGGGGCCGAGGCGCGCCGCTGCGAGCCGCCGTCACGGGCGGGCGGCGCGACGGCCCGGGCGCGTACCCGGTCGACGGTGACGGCACCGGCCCCGGCCACCCGCGGGGCCGGTGCCGTCCACGTGGTGAAGAGGCCGTCGGCACGGGGCCGGGAGAGCGCCGGGGGACCGGATCCTGCCGTACGGGCTCCCGCCGGATCGGCTCCCGGCGTACCGGACCCGGTCGCGCGGATCGCGGTGGCGGGCGCGGGTGCCAGGGAGAGGGAGACGGTCTCCGCCTCCGTGTGGACGCGCAGTTCGCCGCCGTCGGCCAGGACGGCGTCGTCGCAGAGCACCAGCCGCTCCGCGCCCCAGATCCGGACCCGCTGGAGGCGGCGCCCCTGCTCCTCGGTGAGGAAGAGCAGCCGGACCGGGCCCGCGGGCCCGGTCACGGTCACCGCCGCGTCCGTCCCCGGCGCGGTGACCTCCACCACCGCCGCGCCGTCCCGCCCGGCGGTCCGCGCGGGACCCGACACCACGGCCCCGGCGGGCAGCGGGAACTGCGGGGTGATCCCCGCCGTGGCGGCGAACACCGCGGTCGGCACCCCGTCGATCTCCAGCCGGGTCAGCGGCTGCGCGCTCACCCAGTCGAGCCGTACGCCGGGCCCCGCCTCGTACCCGAGGGGCCACACGAAGTGCGCGCCGCCGGGCACGGTCACCGGCGTGGCGGGCAACTGCCGGGCGTGGCCGTCGAGTTCGACCCAGAAGCGGACCTCGCGGTGGTCGGGGAGGGGCTCGTGGGGCTGGTGGTTGTTGACGAAGAGGAAGCCCTGCGTACCGCTGGAGCGCACCGCCCAGCGGAGTGTGGACCGGTCGTCGAGGCCGGCCGGTGTCACGTCGGGCAGCCGCAGCGGCATGTCCGCGAGCCGCGCCCCGGAGTCCTGGATCAGCAGGTGCTGCGCGCGCAGCGCGTGGAACGAGGGGCGCACCTGCCCGTACTCACCGAGCGGCGCCTGGAAGTCGTAGCTGACGGACGGCAGGTCGTTGGGGTAACCCGTGGCGTGCGACTCCTGGTTGGGCAGCGCGAGGTCCAGCCGCTGTGAACAGCCGTGGTACAGGTAGTACCCCTGCCAGACCGAGCCGCTGCCGAGCTTCGCCAGCGCGAGCGCGGAGACGTCCGCGGTCCGCACCAGGGGCCGCCGGTGGTACGCGACGGCCATGCCCGAGCCGAGTTCGCAGGTGATGTACGGGTAGCGGCCGTCGTCGGGCACCCCGTGGCCCGCCCGCACCGCGGGGCGCAGATCGGCGCCGATGTTCGGGTCGTCCCTGACCGGGGTGAAGACGTAGTGCCGGCGCATCTCCCGGGCCCACCCGTCGTGCGCCGGGAGCCAGAAGGCCTCCGGATAGCCGCCGTACACCGGCAGCAGGACATCGCGCGGCAGATCGGCGGCGTCCCATCCGGTGGCGGTCCACAGCGGGGCGGCGATGCCCGCGGCCGCCGCGACGCGGCGGAGCGTCGCGAGGTGGCCGGGCGCGTCGTACAGCTCGTTCTCGATCTGCACGGCGACGACGGGGCCGCCCTCGTCGTAGGAGAGGCCGCGCAGCTCATGGCCGATCCGGGCGAAGTACCGCTCGACGAGCGCCAGATAGGCCGGGTCGTCGGTGCGCGGGACGCAGCCGGCGCCGTCGAGCCAGTCGGGGAAGCCGCCGCCCCGGCACTCGCCGTGCGACCAGGGACCGACCCGTACGGCGACGGACAGCCCGAGTCCGGCGCAGAGCAGGACGAAGCGGCGCACATCGAGACCGTCGTCGAACCGGAAGGTGCCGCGGGTCTCCTCGTGCTGGTTCCAGAAGAGATAGGTGGCCACGGTGTCGACCCCGCCCGCGCGGATCTTCAGCAGTTCCTCGCGCCACTCGGCGGCGGGATAGCGGCTGAAGTGGAACTCCGCCATGACGGGCAGCCAGGGGACCCGGCCCCGCAGGATTCTGCGGCTGTCGGGGACCAGGGGCGCGGGGACGCCGTCCGGGCTGCCCATCCGCAGATGCCCCGTCGGGCCGGCGGGTGGAGCGGTCAGGTCATGAGTGCGCAGCGACAACACGACGGGCGGCTCCTGCGTCGACGACGGCTCGGGAGATCGCTTCATCGTCGGCACGGTCCCGGACCGTGTCAAGAAGTATTCCTAATTAATGAATGGCCTGATGGCGGTGGTGATGCCGACTCGGTATCTCCTCGATGCTGCCTCGGTGGCGGCGGTGCATGGCCTCGCGCGGCGGCATTTTTGCCATCTTGTCCGGAAAGATCCGCCCTGTGATCGAGGTGTGATCATCATGTGATCCGCCTCATCTTCAGAAACCAGCCACAGAGTGTTACGTTTTTGGCCGTCACGAGTCCCAGCGACAAGCCCCGGCTTGCTGGGCGGCAACCCTCCTTCTGCGGTGGGGTGCCCCGGGTGATGACACGGCTCCACGCGCACACCGATGTGCCGGGAGCAAGCGCGGACCTGTCACCCAGGTCCAGTACCTGTGACGGGAGCACGAGATGACAGCGGACGTGATGCCTCAGGGCGCGTCGTCATGGTGCCCCGCCCAGCGGCCCCCGCTCGACGAGCGGCCGGCGAACCATCACCCATGGGCCGGCGCGCCGTTCGCCGTCACCCCGCACCGAGGAGTCCTCCCCTCATGAGAGCTGCCCTGTCACGCCCACGCGGGCGACGCCCCCTGCTGGCCCTCGCCTCGGCCGCCACCGTCCTCGCCGCCGTCGCCGGCTGCGGGGTCGACACCGGCGGCTCCGGCGGCGGCTCCGGCGACGGAGGGTCCGGCTCCAAGGGGGAGCAGATCACCGTCACGGCCTTCGCGGGCCCCTGGGGCGAGCTGTTCAAGAAGTCCTTCGTCGCCCCGTTCGAGAAGGACACCGGCATCAAGGTGAACCTCGTCTACGGCGCCGACTCCGCCTGGCTCACCAAGCTCCGTGCCGCGGGCGGGAAGGACGCGCCGTTCGACGTCGTCGCCCTCACCCCCGGCTCCCTGCACCAGGCCGTCGGCGGCGGTCTCCTCCAGCCGCTCAAGACCGGTGACCTCAGCCACTGGAAGCAGCTCGACCCGGTCCTCACCCAGCAGTCCACGGTCGAGGGCTCCTCCTACGGCGTGCCGCTGACCACCGGCTCCAACGGGCTGCTGTACCGCACCGACAAGATCAAGCAGGCCCCCCGCGACTGGACCGACATCTTCGACAAGAAGTACTGCGGCCATGTCGCGCTGCCCCCGCTCACCTACAACGCGGGCCTGGAGTTCTTCTCCGCGCTGGTCTCCCAGGACGGCGGAAAGCTCTCCGACCCCGCCGACGTCGACAAGGCGTTCGAGAAGCTCGCCCGGCTCAAGGACTGCGTCTCGGCGTACCCGGCGGACGCGGGCAGCGTCTCCACCGTCCTGCAGAACGGCGACGCCTGGATCGTGCCCTTCTGGGACGGCCGCGCCTTCGCCATGGCCAAGGAGGGGCAGCCGATCGGCTTCAGCTACCCCGCCTCCGGCGCCGTCGGCGCGCTGACCTCGTACTACGTCCCCAAGGGCAGCGCGCACACCGAGGCCGCCTACAAGTTCCTCGACTACCTCAGCGCCGCCCAGTACCAGAAGCCCTTCGCCGAGGGCACCTTCTACGGCGCGGGCAACGACACCATCGACTACAGCCCCGACTTCAAGACGAAGGTCAAGTACGGCGAGGCCGTCTACAAGACGTTCACCTGGGTCGACTACAAGACGGCGACCCCCAAGCTGAACGAATGGCAGCAGCGGTGGAATCAGATCTTCAAGTGACCGGGCAGCGCGACGACGCCGGCGGCGGGACCGCCGCGCACATCGAGATCGAGGGCCTGGCCGCCGGGTACGAGGGACAGCGCATCCTCGACGTCGGCCGGCTCTCCATCAGGCGCGGCGAGTTCCTCTCCGTCCTCGGCCCCAGCGGCTGCGGCAAGACGACTCTCCTCAACAGCCTGGCGGGGTTCGTCCGGCCCACCGCGGGCCGGATCACCCTGGACGGCACGGACCTCACCGACGTCCCCACGCACCGCCGGGGGCTCGGCCTGGTCTTCCAGAACTACGCGCTCTTCCCGCACATGACCGTCGCCGGCAATGTGGCGTACGGCCTGAAGGTGCGCCGCATCGAGCGCGCCGAGCGGGACGAACGCGTCGCCGAGGCACTGCGCCTCGTCGGCCTGGAGGCGTACGCGGACCGCAGGCCGCGGCAGCTCTCCGGCGGCCAGCAGCAGCGGGTCGCCGTGGCCCGCGCGCTGGCCACCCGGCCCGCCGTGCTGCTGCTCGACGAGCCGCTCTCCAACCTCGACGCCAAGCTGCGCCGCGAGATGCGGGTGGAGCTGCGGGAGCTCCAGCAGCGCCTCGGCATCACCATGGTCTTCGTCACGCACGACCAGGAAGAGGCGATGTCGCTCTCCGACCGGATCGCCGTGATGAACGGCGGCCGGGTCGAACAGCTCGGCACGCCCACCGAGGTGTACCGGACGCCCGCGACCCGCTTCGTCGCCGAGTTCATCGGCGCGGCCAACATCCTGGAGGGCACCGGAGCCCGCGACGGGACGCTCCACCTGGGCGGGGTACGGCTGGACTCCGGCCTGGCCACGCTGCCCGACGGGGACACGGTCACGCTCGCCGTACGGCCGGAACGCGTCACCGTCCGGGCCGCCGAGGCGGATGCCGACGCGGTGGCCGACAACGACGGCGACGCGGACGCCGGAGCCCCGGCCGACGCGGATGCCGGAGCCGCGGCCGGGGCCGTCCGCGGCTCCGGGATCGTCGGCTACCGGGCGTTCACCGGCGAGGCGTGGCAGGCGCAGATCGTCGTCGCCGAGGGCGTCGCGGTCAACGCCAGGACCGCCGAGGAGCCCCCGGCCGTCGGCGCGCGGGTCACCTTCGGCTGGTCGGCCGCCGACGTCATCCTCCTCGGGCCCGGCCAGGGCGGGGATGTCGCCGGGGCCGGGGGAGTCCCCGGAACCGGCGGCGCGGCCGGAGCGGGCACCCGGGACGCCGCCACGAAGGAGGCGACGCCCGGATGAGCGCGCCCGCCGCCCGCGCGCCGCGCCGGCTGCGCGGGCTGCTGCCCGTCACGCCGGTCGTGGTCTTCCTGCTGGCCCTGTTCGTGATCCCGCTCGTGCGGGTCCTCGCGCTCAGCTTCCACCCGTCGGACGCCAACGGCTATCCGCTCGACGGCTACTCGCTCACGCAGTACCGCAGGGTCTTCACCGAGGCGTTCTTCTCCGAGTCCCTGTGGCAGAGCCTGCTCACCTCGCTGCTGGTCACCGTCCTGTGCGTGCTGCTCGGCTTCCCCGCCGCGTACGCGCTGGCCCGCGCCCGCAAGGGAGTGGTGCGCACCCTGCTCTTCGTCGCGGTCGTCTCGCCGCTGCTCACCAGCGTCGTCGTCCGCAGCTACGGCTGGGTCGTGCTCTTCTCCGCCAACGGCGTGGTGAACCGGACCCTCATGGGCCTCGGCATCCTGGACCAGCCCGCGCCGCTGCTGACCAGCTACCTCGTGGTCGTCGTCTCCGTCACCCATGTCCTGCTGCCGTTCGCGATCCTGCCGCTGACGACCGCGCTGGGTGGCATCGACGACAACCTCTCCCGTGCCTCGCGGAGCCTGGGCGCCGGGCCCGTACGCACCTTCTGGAAGGTCACGGTGCCGCTCAGCCTGCCCGGCATCGCGGTGGGCGCCACCGTCGTCTTCCCGCTCGCCATGGGCATCTACATCACCCCGCTGCTGGTCGGCGGCGCCAACCAGCCGCTCGCCGGGCTGCGCGTCTACAGCCAGATCACCAGCGTCTTCGACTATCCGGTGGCGGCGGCGCTCAGCCTCACCCTGCTCCTGCTGACCCTGCTGGGCGTCTCCGCCCTCGGTACCGCATTCCGCTTCTGGGAACGGAGGCTCCATGGCTGACCCCGCCCTCGACCGTACGCACCACCACCCCGCCCCCGGCGGGCCGCCCGTGGGGACGGGCACACCCACCGTGGACCCGAAGGCCGGCGCGTCCGCGACCTCCCGCCCGCCCGCGAAGGCCGGCGCGGGCCGGGGCTCCGCCCTGCTGCGCCGCGCCGGGCGGACCGCCGCCGCGCTCCCCGCCGTCGCCGTCTTCCTCTACCTGCTGGCCCCGCTCGCCGTGCTGGCCCTCAGCTCCCTCAACTCCACCAGCTCACTGAGCTTCCCGCCCAGCGGGCTCTCCCTGCGCTGGTACTCCGAGGTCCTGTCCTCGCCGGACTGGCTGGTCTCCTTCCGGCTCAGCGGCGTCCTGGTGCTGCTCGTCGTCCTCACCACCGTCACCATCGGCACGCTCGCCGCGTACGGACTGGTACGCGGCGACTTCCCGGGCCGCGGCGTGCTCTCCGGGCTGGCCCTCGCCCCGCTGATGGTCCCCGAGATCATCATCGGCCTCGGGCTGCTCTACTACTTCCAGGGCCTCGGCCTGGTCAACACCCTGCCCGGGCTCTGGCTGGCGCACTCCCTGGTCGCCCTGCCCTTCGTCATCCGTACGGTGATGGTCAGCGCCCAGGCGCTCGACCCGACCCTGGAACGCGCGGCGGCCACGCTCGGCGCCGGACGGGTCCGTACCTTCCTCACCGTCACCCTGCCGCTGCTGCGCCCCGGCATCCTCGCCGGAGCGGTCTTCGCCGCCGTCACCTCGCTCGGCGAGGTCGCGGTCTCGGCGCTGGTCTCCGGCTCCAACACGACCACCGTGCCGGTCCGTATCTTCTCGGCGGTCCAGTTCCAGCTCGACCCGTCGGTGGCCGCCGTCTCCACGCTCCTGATGCTCGTCAGCGTGCTCGTCCTGGTGGCCGTCGACCGGTTCACCAACTTCTCGGAGGTGCTCTGACCGTGCCCGACGACCCCACCGCTGACCCCACCGCGGCAGCCCCGCGCGCCCGAGTCGGCATCGACGTGGGCGGCACGTTCACCGACTTCGTCCTCGCCGTGCCCGGCGACCGGGGCGCTCTCCTCCACCACAAGGAGCCCAGCACCCCCGGCGATCCGGCGCGCGCCGTCGCCGACGGGCTCGCCGCCGTCCTCGACCGGGCCGGACTGCACCCCGGAGATCTCGCCGCCGTCACCCACGGCACCACCATCGGGCTGAACGCGATCATCCAGCGGCGCGGCGCCCGGATCGCCCTGGTCGTCACCGAGGGCTACCGGGACATCCTGGAGATCGGCCGCAGCCGGATGCCGTCCTCCTTCGACCTGCACGCGGCCAAGGAGGAACCGCTCGTCCCCCGGGACCGGATCGTGGAGATCCCCGCCCGGCTCGGCCCGGACGGCCGTCCCGTACGCGTACCCGACGACCGTGAACTGGCCCGGGTCGCCGAGGAACTGCGCGCCACGGGCGCCGAGGCCGCCGCCGTCCTCGTGCTGCACGGTCACACCGACCCCGCCTTCGAGGCGGAGATCACCCGGCGGCTCGCCGCGCTCGTCCCCGGACTGCCGCTCACCTCGTCCGCCGCGATCTGGCCCGAGGTCCGCGAGTTCGAACGCGCCCTCGTCACCTGCCTCAACGTGTACATCCAGCCGCTGATGCACCGCTACTTCGACCGGCTCGAAAGCCTGCTCGACGGGCTCGGCGTCACCGCCCCCGTCTACATCGCCGCGTCCAACGGCGGTTCGCTCAGCCTGCGTTCGGCCACCGAGCGCCCCATCGAGACCGTGCTCTCCGGACCGGCGGCGGGCGTCACCGCCGCGACCCGGCTCGGCCGCGCCGCCGGGATCGGCCGGCTCGTCACCTTCGACATGGGCGGCACCAGCAGCGACATCGCCGTCGCCGTCGACGGCGAACCGGAGTTCGCCACGCACACCACCATCGGCGGACTCCCGCTGATCCTGCCCGTCGTTGCGGTGAACGCCATCGGCGCGGGCGGCGGCTCGGTCGTACGGGCCGACGCGTACGGGGCCCTCAAGGTCGGCCCGCAGAGCGCCGGGGCCGACCCGGGCCCCGTCGCCTACGGCCGCGGCGGCACCCGCCCCACCGTCACCGACTGCAATCTGCACACCGGCGTCATCGACCCCGCCACCTTCCTCGGCGGCCGGATGACCCTCGACGCGCCCGCCGCCGCCCGCGCCCTCGGCCTGGTCGGCGACGAACTCGGGTTCACCACCGCCGACCCCGGCGCGGCGGCGGACCGGGCGGCCGACGGCGCGCTGCGGGTCGCCACCGCCGGCATGGCCGTCGAACTCCAGAAGACCCTCGCCGGACGCGGCCTCGACCCCGCCGAGTTCACCCTCGTGCCGTTCGGCGGCGCGGGACCCACCCACGCGGCCGTGCTCGCCGAGGAGGTCGGCATCCGCGAGATCGTCGTCCCGCCCGCCGCCGCCACCTTCTGCGCGCTCGGCGCGGTCGGCGCCGACCTGCGCCGCGACTTCGCCCGCAGCCTGCGCCGCGACCTCGACGACACCACCGTCGCCGCGCTCCGCGACATCCTCGCCGGGCTGGAGCAACGGGCCCGTACCTGGCTCGCCGAACAGGGCCCCGCGAGCGCCCCGCCCGTCCTCACCCTGGCCGCCGACATGAGCTACACCGGCCAGGCGTACGAGCTGCGCGTACCGCTGCCCGACCGGCTCACCCTGGCCGCGCTCACCGAGGCGTTCCACCGGGAACACGAACGGCTCTACGGCTTCCGCGACGCCACCGCGGCCGTCCGGCTCGGCACCGCCCGGCTCGCCATCAGCGCCGCCGGACCCGATCTCGCCACCGCCCCCGCCGAGGCCGCCCCGGCCGGCGGCCCGCCGCCCGCGCCCGACGGCCACCGCACCGTCCTGCTCGCCGGGGAGCGCGTCACCGCCGACGTCCACCGGCGCGACGCGCTGCGCACCGGGCACACCCTCACGGGACCGGCCGTGATCGAACAGGACGACACCACCGTGCTGGTACCGCCCGGCTGGTCGGCCACCGTCGACCCGCTCGGCAACCTCCGGCTCCGGCACTCCTGACCACCAGCACAGCACGCCACGGCAAGGCAAGGACACCCCCGACCATGAAGCTCGACCCGGTCACCCTGGAGATCATCGGCAACAAACTCGGCGCCCTCACCGAGGAGATGTGCCTCACCCTCCAGCGCACCAGCCGCTCGCTGTACGTCAAGGAGACCGCCGACTTCTGCTGCGCGCTCGCCGGACCCGACGGCGCCTTCACCGCCTACCCGCGCGGCATCGGCGTCTCCGGCTTCGTCGGACTCGACGTCCGTACGGCCGTCGACCACGTGGGACCGCTGGAGCCCGGCGACGTCATCGTCACCAACGACCCGTACACCTCGGGCGGCCTGGCCACCCACCTCACCGACATCCAGCTCATCGAGCCGTACTTCCACGACGGCGGGATCATCGGCTACGGGTGGGCGTTCATCCACTGCTCCGACATCGGCGGCCGGGTCCCCAGCAGCCTGGCCCCCACCAACCACGAGATCTACCAGGAGGGCCTGCGGATACCGCCGGTCAAGCTCCTGCGGGCCGGTGAGCCCAGCCGCGACATCGCCGCGCTCCTCCAGGCCAACAGCCGCACCCCCGAGGCCAACGACGGAGACCTGCGCGCCATGCTCGCCGCCCTGCGCACCGGCCGCGAGCGGCTGGCCCGGGTCGTCGCGCAGCACGGCGCCGCCGATGTCGCCGCCGCCCACACCGACCTTGTCGACCACACCGCCGACAAGGCCACCGCGGCGCTCGCCACCCTGCGGGACGGGACCTACCGGTTCACCGACTACCTCGACGACGACGCCGTCTCCCCGGTGCCCGTACGGATCTCGGTCACGGCCACGCTCGACCGGGGCGCCCTGCACCTCGACTTCACCGGCACCGACCCCCAGGTCGACGCCGCGTTCAACATCGCCAGCCACGGCCGCGCGCACGCCTGGATCACCACCCGCGTCCTCGCCCTGATCTGCACCCTCGACCCGGGCATCCCGCTCAACGGCGGGCTGATCAGGCCGGTCACCGTCACCGCCCCCGAGGGCTCGGTCGTCAACGCCACGCCGCCCGCCGCCGTCGGCATCCGGCACGCCACCGCCTCCCGCGTCAACGACGCCCTCGGCGGGGCGCTCGGCCTCGCCGCGCCCGAGGTGATGCCCGCCGCCAGCAGCGGCCTCGTCGTGCCCGTCGTGGTCGCCGAGAGCGCGCCGGGCGGCGGCCAGAACGTCCAGGTCCTCGAACCCATGGTCGGCGGCACCGGCGCCCGCGACGGCGCGGACGGCGTCGACGGCCGCGACAGCGGCATCTCCAACCTCGCCAACAACCCCGTGGAGACCGTCGAGACCGAGATCGGCGCGCAGATCGTCCGCTACGCGCTGCGCCCCGACTCCGGCGGCCCGGGACGCTGGCGCGGCGGCTGCGGCCTCGAACTCGTCTTCCGCGTCCTCGGCGACGACAGCAGGCTGCTCGCCCGCGGCCTGGAGCGGATGCGCTTCCGCCCCTGGGGCACCGCAGGCGGCGGCCCGGGGGCGCCCGCCGAACTCGTCATCAACGAGGGCCTGCCCGGCGAGCGCCGGTACACCAAGATCGACATGGTCGCGCTGCGCCGCGGCGACACCGTCACCCTGCGCACCTCCGGCGCGGGCGGCTACGGGGACCCCTGGACCCGTGACCCGGGCGCCGTCCTCGCCGACCTCGGGCGCGGGCTGGTCACCGAACGGGCCGCGGCGGCCATGTACGGAGTCGCCGTCACCACCGGGGCCGACGGCCGCCCCGTGCTCGACGAGGCCGCCACCGCGGAGCTGCGGCGCACCCCGCCGGCCCCGCCCGCCGGGGCCGGACCCGAGCGCGCCGCCTGGGACGCGGTCCACGACACCGAGGCCGCCGACCGGCTGGTCGCCGCCCTCTTCCGGCTCCCGCCGTCCCGCCGCTACACCCGCCGCGCCGCCGTCCACACGGCCGTGCTGGACGCCCTGCCCGAGGGCTTCCCCTCCGTCGCCGCGTCCGCCGCGCAGCTGGCCGAGGCCCGCACCGTACTGCGGAGGCACACCGCCGCGCTGGAGGAGGAGACCACGGGCTGACCGCCCTCCGCCGGTCCGTGCCCGCGGACGACCTGTCGCTATGCTGCCGCTCCAAGCGCTCATACGAAACAATCAAACGAACAAGCGCGTGGTACGGCGAGCGGTGGCGGAACAGACCCTAGGGGGCAGGCGGTATGCGGGAGCCGGTCGAACTCAGGCGGCAGCGGATCCTCGCGGTGGTGGAATCGCGCGGCGCGGTCAAGGTCAGCGTGCTCGCCGCCGAGCTGGAGGTCTCCGTCGTCACGGTACGGCGGGACGTCGAGGAGCTGACCCGGGCGGGCAGGCTGCGGCGCGGTCACGGCGTGGCGCGCGCGGTGGGGTCCGTCGAGGAGGCGGCGGCGGTCCCGGCGGCGCGCGCGTCCGAACAGCAGGCCGAGGGCGGCGCGGTGGCCCTGATGGTGCCGGAGCGCCACTCGTACCTGTACGAGGCGGCGTACGGCGCCAGACCCGTGCTGGAGGCGGCCGGGTTCCGGGTCGCCCTGCACATCGCCCCGCAGGCCCCCGGAGCCGAACGGCCGCTGGTGGAACGGGCGCTGGAGGGCGGGGCGCGGGGGTTGCTGATCGCCCCGAGGTGGCGCAGCGCCGCGGCCGAGGAGGCGGACTACGGATGGCTCGCCGAGGTCGGCGTGCCCACCGTCCTCATGGAGCGGCGGCCCCGCCCCGGCAGCGCGCTGCACGCTCTGGACACGGTCTGCTCGGACCACTATTACGGCGTGCATCTGGCCGTCGACCACCTCGTCCGACTCGGCCACCGCCGTATCGTGCTGGCCGCCCGCGACGACAGCCCCACGGCGCGCAGCGTCCGCGCGGCGTTCGCCCGCATCGCCGCCGACCGGCCGGAGGTCACGGACTGGACGACGGCGCTCTCCTCGCCCGACGCGGTGCCCGGCCCGGTCCCCGGCTCGGAGGCGGACCCGCCCCCGAGCCGGGGCCGGAACCCGCTGGACCTCGCGGGACTGCTGCGCGAGTACGGTGCCACCGCGGCGCTGCTGCACGGCGACGTGGACGCGCTGATGCTGGTCCAGGGCCTCGCGGAGCGGGGCGTACGGGTGCCTCAGGACTGCTCGGTCGTCGCGTACGACGACGTGGTCGCCGCGCTGGGCTCCATCCCGCTGACGGCGGTGGCCCCGCCGAAGGCCGAGGTCGGCCGGGCGGCGGCGGAACTGCTGGTGCACCGGCTCTCCCGGCCGGTGGGCACGGCGGTCCCCGTACGCAGGATCGAGCTGCTGCCGGAGCTGAAGGTCCGCGGTTCGACCCAGCGCCCGTCCGACGTGCGGTCCGACGCGCCGTCCGACGTGCTGGAGGGGGCGCCGCCGGAACTGCCGTCCGACGTGCCGAGCGTTTCGCCGTTCCCCGCCCCGATCCCCGTTCAGAAGTGAGCGTTTGACCGTTTCAACTTTCTTCTGAGCGGTCTATTGACCAATTGTGATCAGCCGATCAGGATTCCCCGTGTCTCGAACCGGAGCCGCGGGAGGCCCCCATGCCTGGTCGACAGAGCCGTCGATCCGTGCTGGCCACGATCGCCGCGCTGCCCCTGACAGGTGCCCTGGGCGCCTGCACCGGGGGCGGCGCGGACACCCGATCGGGCAGCGCGAGTACCACCAGCACCAGCGGAAAAGCCACACACATCACCTTCTGGTCCGCGCTGCGCGGCAGTCAGGAGGTCGTGGACGCGTTCAACAAGACCCACGACACCATCCAGGTCGACTTCCAGCAGATCCCTTCCGGAGACGCCGGCGGTTACGCGAAGCTCAGCAACGCCGCCCGAGCAGGCAACGCCCCGGATGTCGCGACGCTGGAATATCCCCAGGTCCCCGGCTTCGCCATCGACGGCGTCGCCCGGGACATCACGGACCTGGTCAGCGACGGGCTGCGGGCGAAGCTGCTGCCGCAGGCGCTGAGCCTGACCACCTTCGAGAAGCGGACCTTCAGCCTGCCGCTCGACATCGAGCCGATGGTGATGCACTACCGCGTCGACCTCTTCGAGAAGTACGGCCTCGACCTGCCCCGCACCTGGGAGGAGTTCGAAGCCCTCGCCAGGACCGTACGCCGCAAGGCCGGGGACCGCCGGCTGGTGCTCTTCCCCACGGACGGCTTCACCCAGTTCGGAGCCTGGTCCTGGCAGGCCGGCGCCCAGTGGTTCGACACGGCGGGAGGCGCCTGGAACGTCTCGCTCGCCGACGAGCCGACCCGCCGCGTCGCGGCGTACTGGCAGCGGCTGATCGACGACGACCTGGTCTTCATGAACGCCGTCAACAGCCGGCAGAGCGACGCCCAGATCGGCAACGGCCTCGTCCTCACCCGGCTCACCGGGGCCTGGGAAGCCGGGGCGCAGATGAACAAGCAGCCCGGCCAGAAGGGGCTGTGGGCGATCGCCCCGCTCCCGCAGTGGGACGTCGACCGGCCCGCCGTCGGCACCCACGGCGGCTCCACCTTCGCGATCACCAAGGACAGCCGCCACCCGGAGGCCGCCATGGAGTTCATCGAGTGGCAGATCTCCCACCCCGACTCCCTCCGGGCCCGGCTCTCCAGCGGCGCCAGCAGCCAGTACCCGGCGGCGCCCGGTCTGATCGCCGTCGGCCGCGAGGCCTTCGACCGCGGCTACTACGGCGGTCAGGACATCTACACCCTCTTCGAGCAGCAGGCGCACACGATCCGCGACGGCTGGATCTGGGGCCCCCGGTCGAGCGCCACCGGGCGGGTCATGCAGGACGGGTTCGCCCGGGCGAGCGGGGGGCGGGGCTCCCTGATCTCGGCGGTGCGCGCGGCGCAGGACGGCACCATGCCGGACCTCAAGGCACTGGGCCTCGCCACCACCGAACGCAGCACCTGAGCACCGTGCCCCTCCCCCCGTCCCGTCCCAGCACCCGAGAGGCAGGTGACACCTCGTGACCACCCCCATGACCAACCCCGCGTCCGGCCCCCTCGCCACCCCCACGCCCCCGGCCACCGGCACCACCCCACGATCCACCGCGAGCGGCGTCCCCGGCGGCCCCGCGACCACCGCCCGCTCCACCCGGAAGTCGGCCCGGCGCCGTGAACTCGGCGCGTGCGGGGTCCTGATGACCCCCTTCTTCGCCCTTCTCGTCACGGTCTTCCTGATCCCCGTCGGCACGGCCGTCTGGCTGAGCTTCTTCAGCAACGACCAGCCCGGCCTCGGCTTCGGCCCCGAACGCACCGTCTTCGTCGGACTGCGCAGCTACGCCGCCGTCCTGACCGACCCGACCTTCCTCGGCGGACTCGGCACCGTCGCCCTGTACTGCGTGATCTACATCCCCCTGATGGTGATCGGCGCCCTCGCGCTGGCCCTGCTGCTCGACTCCGGGGTGGTACGGCTGCGTTCCTGGGCACAGCTCGGACTCTTCCTGCCGCACGCCGTGCCCGGCATCATCGCCGCCCTCATCTGGCTCTACCTCTACACCCCCGGCATCAGCCCGATCATCGAGTTCTTCGGCAAGGCCGACGTCACCATCGACTTCCTCGGTGTCAACACCGTGCTGCCGTCCATCGTGAACATCGCGCTCTGGAGCAACCTGGGCTACAACATGGTCGTCTTCTACGCCGCGCTCCAGGCCGTACCCCGCGAGGTCATCGAGGCGGCCGTCGTCGACGGCGCGGGACCGGTCCGTACCGCCTTCCAGGTCAAGACACCGCTGGTGCGTCCCTCGATCGTGATGGTGGCCATGTTCACCCTCATCTTCGCCCTCCAGCTCTTCACCGAGCCGATGCTGCTCAGCGAGTCCACCCCGATGATCAACTCGCGTTTCTCGCCCAGCATGTACATCTACGACGCGGCGTTCACCCGTAACAACTACAGTCTGGCCGCCGCCGCCTCCGTTGTCCTGCTCGTCTTCACCGTCGCCCTCTCCTACGGCGTCACTCGCTGGACCAACCGCGTCAACGCCCCAGAGGAGGCCGCCCGATGAGTGTCACGAGCGCGACGAGCACAGCCCCGCGCACCCCGCTGCCGGCCGTCCCCCGCGGCGGCCCGCCACGCCCGCCCCTCCTCGGCCGCGCCGTCGTCAACCTCGTCGTCGGCGTCTCCGTGCTCTACACCCTGCTGCCGGTGCTCTGGCTGGTGCTGGCCGCGGGCAAGGACCGCGACGCCCTGTTCAGCAGCGATCTGCTCTCCCTCGGCAACTTCTCCTTCGTGCAGAACATGAAGGACCTGTTCGCCATGGACGGCGGGCTGTACGGGCGGTGGTACGGCAACAGCCTGCTGTACGCGGTCGTCGGCGCCGCGCTCGGCGCCCTGATCTCCATCGCCTGCGGCTACGCCTTCGACAAGTACCACTTCCCGCACAAGGAGAAGCTGTTCGGGCTGGTCCTCGCCGCGGTGATGGTCCCGCAGACCGTCCTCGCGCTGCCGCTCTACCTGATGGCCTCGGGCACGGGCCTGGTGAACACCTTCTGGGCCGTCTTCATCCCCGTGCTCTTCAACCCCTTCGGCGTCTATCTCGGCCGGATCTTCAGCCAGGGGTACGTGCCGAACGAAGTACTCGAAGCGGCCCGGGTCGACGGCGCCGGCGAACTGACCACCTACGTACGGGTCGCCCTGCGGATGCTCGGCCCCGGGCTCGTCACCCTCTTCCTCTTCCAGCTCACCACCATCTGGAACAACTTCTTCCTCCCCATGGTGATGCTTTCGGACCAGGACCTGTATCCGGTGAGCCTCGGCCTCTTCACCTGGAACAGTTCCGCGTCCGTCTCCCCGGAGTACTACCCCGTGGTGATCACGGGCTCGCTGCTCGCGATCCTCCCGCTGATCGTCGCCTTCGTTCTGCTCCAGCGCTTCTGGAAGTCCGGACTCACCGCGGGCTCCGTCAAGTAGCGGCGCCGCGGGAACAGCCGCCCGGCCAGGCAGGACCGCCGTCCTGTACCACCCGTACCAGGAGAGAGATGCCCCCCACCCCGACCGCACGCCCCCGCCCGCGCGCCGCGCTCGCCATGTCACCGCAGGCCGCGGCGGCCGTCCTCGACCCGGAGAGCCTGGCCGCCCTCGGCGCGGTCTGCGCGCTGACCCCACCACCCGTCCTCGACGACCTCACCACCGACCGGGCCCGCGCCACGCTCGCGGACGTGGAACTCCTCGTCACGGGCTGGGGCTGCCCGCCCCTGGACGCGGCGGTCCTGGCGGCGGCGCCCCGGCTGCGGGCCGTGGTGCACACCGCCGGCACGATCCGCTCCCATGTCACCGAGGCGTGCTGGGAACGCGGCATCGAGGTCTCCTCGGCGGCCGCCGCCAACGCGCTGCCCGTCGCGGAGTACACCGTCGCGATGATCCTGCTCTCCGGCAAGCGGGTGCTGGAGCGCGCCCGCGATCTGCGCGCCACCCACGACCGCGGCGAATGGCTGCGGATCCCCTCCCACATCGGCAACTACGGCCGCACCGTGGGCATCCTCTCGGCCTCGCTGATCGGCCGCCGGGTGATCGAACTGCTCCGCCCGTACGACCTGCGGATCCTGCTGCACGACCCGTACGTCGGCGACGCGGAGGCGACCGCGCTCGGCGCGCACCCCGTCGGACTCGCCGAACTCTTCGCCCAGAGCGACGTGGTCAGCGTCCACACCCCGCTGCTGCCCGCCACGCGCGGCCTCGTCAGCCGTGAACTCCTCACCTCCATGCGCCCCGACAGCGTGCTCGTCAACACCTCGCGCGGCGCTGTCGTCGACCAGGACGCCCTCACCGACGTCCTGCTCGCCGAGCGCATCCGGGCCGTCCTCGATGTCACCGACCCCGAGGTCCTGCCGCCCGGACATCCGCTCTGGACGTGCGAGAACGCGACCATCACCCCGCATCTCGCGGGCTCGCAGGGCAACGAGCTGCGCCGGCTCGCCGACCTGGCGGTCGGTGAGGTCACCCGCTGGGCGGCGGGCGAAGGCTTCGTCCACCCCGTACGACGCGAAAGGCTGGCATTCCTCGCATGACCGCACCCCACGCCACCCCCGCCTCCGGCCCCGGCGGCTCCGTCTCCGCCGGACCCGCCTTCGAACTCCCCTCCGACGACCGGGTGCTGAGCCCCCGCACCGGCTACACCCGGGCCCACTGGGAGGCCGCCGCCGACGGACTCCTGCGCGCCGCCTGGCGCTGGGCCACCCCCGGCAACGCCCTGCTCGACCTGCCGGGACGGCCCTCGCGCTCCGGCGTGCGCTCCGACGGGCTCGAAGGCTACGCCCGTACGTTCCTGGCCGCCGCCTTCCGGGTCGCGGGCGCGGGCGGCAAGGACCCGGGCGGCTGGCTCGGACGGTACGCGGACGGGCTCGCGGCGGGGACCCGTACCCCCGGCCGGGACGACACCGAGTCCTGGCCGCTCATCCTCGACCACCATGTACAGGGCCAGCCCATGGTCGAGTCCGCGTCGGTCGCCCTCGGCCTGCGGCTGACCGCGCCCTGGCTCTGGGACCGGCTGGACCCCGGAGTCCAGGACCGCGCCGAGGAGTGGCTGCGCGGCTCCCTGCGCCACACCCCCGCCCCCAACAACTGGTACCTCTTCCCCTACTCCGTGGCCGGGTTCCTGGAGTCCGTCGGCCGCGGCGACGCCGAGACGGCGCGCGCCAGGGAGCGGGCGCTCACCCTGCTGGAGAGCTGGTACCGGGGCGAGGGCTGGTACGCCGACGGCGACAGCCGCGCCTTCGACCACTACAACGGCTGGGCCCTGCACCTCTATCCGATGCTCGACGCCCATCTCGCGGGCGATACCGAGGCGTCCGCGCACCACGGCGCGCGGCTCCGCGCCCACCTCGACGGCTTCTCCCTGCTCTTCGGCGCGGACGGCGCGCCGCTCCACTTCGGCCGCTCGCTCACCTACCGGTTCGCGGCGGGCGCCGCGGTCGGCCTCGGCGCCGTCACCGGACACACGCCGCTCGCGCCCGGGGTGTCGCGCCGGCTGGTGAGCGGGGCGCTGCGGTACTTCCTGGACCGGGGCGCGACCGGTGACGACGGGCTGCTGAGCCTGGGCTGGCACGGCCCGCACGACGCGACGCTCCAGTACTACTCGGGGCCCGCCTCCCCGTACTGGGCGTCCAAGGCGTTCGTCGCGCTCCTCGCGCCCGAGGACCATCCGCTGTGGACCGCCACGGAGGAGCCCGCGCCGAGCGAGGGCCCCGACCGGGTGCTGGCCCTGCCCGTACCCGGCCTGCTCGTCCAGTCGACCCGCGCGGACGGGATCGTACGGCTGCACAACCACGGCAGCGACCACATCCGTCCGCACGAGGGCGACGCGGGGGTGCCGGACGATCCGCACTACAGCCGGGGCGCCTACTCGACCGGCACCGGCCCCACCGCCGCGGCCAACATCGCCGACAACCATGTGGCGTTGGAGCTGTCGGGCCGCTCCAGCGGCCGTCGCCGGATCCATCCGCTGGGCGCGGGCGGCGGGGCCGGCTGGGGCTGGGCGGCCTCCTGGCACCGCCCGGTCTTCCCCTCCGGCGCGCCCATGGTGCCCGGGCTGCGGGTGGAGAGCGTCACGGTGGCCCGGGGGCGGTACGAGCTGCGGGTGCACCGGGTGGTGGGCGCCCCGCCGGGCGCGCGGCTCCGCCAGACGGGCTGGGCGACCGGTCCCGGCGAGGAGGTACGGTCCGCCCTGCGCGGGCTGCACGGCTGGGCGGCGGAGCCGGAGGAGCGGCGGGCCCCGCAGGGAACGGCGTTCACCCGCTGGGCGGTGGTGCCGGAACTGACCGGGCCGGCCGAGGGCACGGCGCTGTTCGCCGCCCTCGCGACGCTCACGGCGGAGCCCGGCGCGGCCCCGCTGTCCGGCGCGGTGAGCGAGGTGACGGTGGACGGCGGGACGATCGAGGTCCGGTGGACCGACGACGGATCGCGGACCCGGATCGCCTTCGACCCGCTGACGGTCGATCACGGCTGAGACCGGGGGCCGCCCCTGACGCCCCGTCCCCGACATCCTGCCCCCGACATCCTGCCCCTGACAGCCTGCCCCGCCTCGCCGGCGTAACGGCCGGGCGGGGCAGGCGGCGGCGCGGGGGTCAGGCGTTGACGAGGTCGAGGTAGCGGGCCCAGTCCCAGTACCTTCCGGGGTCGGTGTGCGTGGCCCCCGGCACCTCGCTGTGCGCGATGATGTGCGCCCGCGTCTTGGGGATGCCGTACCGGTCGCAGACGGCCGCGGTGAGGGCCGCGGACGCGGCGTACAGCGCGTCGGTGAAGTAGGCGGGCCGGTCGACCCACCCCTCGTGCTCGATACCGATGCTGCGGGTGTTGTAGTCCCAGTTGCCCGCGTGCCAGGCGACGTCCTTCTCGCGCACGAACTGTCCGATGTACCCGTCGGCCGAGGCCACCATGTAGTGCGCCGACACCTTCTTGGCCGGGTTCTGGAAGATGTCCCTCGCGTCCGGGAAGGTCTCCTGCGTCACGTGGATCACGACGTACTCGACGGAGTACTGCGTCGGGCGCGAGGCGACGGTGTAGTTGGAGGTGCTGGCCGGGATCCAGTGGGTCGGTGGATAGGCGACAGCGGCGCGGCGGCCGGCCGGCGCGGCCGGGCCGGTCGCGGGTGCCGCACCGGCGGCCGGGGCGGCCGCGGCGGGGGGGGCGGCCCCCCCGCGCGCCCCGGCCCCCCCAGCCACCCCCCCCCCGCGGGC
>NZ_JBHYZP010000029.1:0-129871 GCF_042752355.1 Streptomyces sp. NPDC059255 | reverse complement strand
CCGACCCCAGGCCCTACATCTGGACCAAGACCGCGGACGAGATCCTCGAACGCCTCGCTTCATATCTGAACAGAATTCCTGACTCAGAAGACTAGCTTGACTCTGTCGGGGATCTTGGAGTTGTCGAGGTCAGGTGCCCAGGGTGCGCCAGGATTTTGGCCTGGAGATCCCGCACCGGTCGAGGTAGCTCTGGAAGGCGGTCGGTCGTCGGGAACAGGGTGCCTTCTCCGTTGGTGGGAGACCGCTGAGGCGCTCGATGTTGATGGCGATGGCCGTCAGGACGTGCTGAACGTGGGCTTTGCTCTGTCCGCGGTAGCGACAGCGGCGCATGCCGTGTCCGTGGGCGAACTCGTTGACCGTGCCCTCCACTCCGGAGCGGACCGCATAGCGGGCCTTCCACTCGGGCGTCTGCTGCTCGGCACGGACGCGGAGTTGCAGGTCGCGGAGCTCGCGCGGGGGAAAGCCCACGGTGCGGGCATTGTCGGCGGTGCTGGTGCACTGGGTGCGGGCAGGGCAGGGACGGCACTGGCTCTTGGTGAACCGTGCCACGATCAGCGGGGCAGCGGTGGGCGAGGAGGTCGGGTAGGGGCCGTGCCAGCCCGCGCTGACCTGGCCCTGGGGACAGGTGACCCGCCGAAGGTCGAAGTCGATGTGGAAGTCGTCCCGGGCGAAGCCCTCGCCTCGGCGGTGCTGGTGCGTGGGGTTGCTCTTCAGCGGCCCGGAGACGGTGACCTGCTGTTCACGGGCGGCTTGTTCCAGGTGGGGCAGGGAGGTGTAGCCGGCGTCGACCAGGTGCTCGGCGGGCAGCAGTCCGCGGCGGGCCAGGCGGGTGTGGATGCCGGGCAGGACCTGGCTATCGTGGGTGGTGGACGCGGTGGTGGCCACGTCAGTGATCACGTTGGGGCCGTCGGACGCGCAGGTCTCGGTCAGATGGGCGGCGAACCCCTTCCAGCTGATGATGTGTCCGTGCCGTGCGTAGCGGGCCGAGGTGTCGTAGGGCGAGACGATCGCCCGGGACGAGGGCGGTAGCCCGGGCCCGCCTTCCTTCTCTGCGGTGCGCCAGCGCAGGCGTCCTGCGGCGTCACGGTGGTAGTTCTGCACCATGATCTGGCGCAGGGCCTGGACGCGGAGACCGGACGTGCGGTGCGCTCCGTGCCGGTAGAGATGTTCCAGGAGCCGGACGCCGTCGTCTCCGGCGGCAAGAATCCTGGTCATGGGCTTGGTGGGGTTCTTGCCCAGGCGGACCGGCCGGCCGTAGCGGAGTCCCCAGTCCTCGTCGATGAGCCCGTCGAGCAGGTGAGGGGAGGTGCCGGCGACTTCTTCGAGTGCGGCGCGGACCGCCTCGGTGATCAGCTCCAGGCGGGTCAGGTCACGCACCGCGGCCAGGACGTGGGTGGAGTCGGTGCGCTGCGTAGTGCGTTCGCGCACCAGTCCGGCCTCCTTGAGGCGGGCCAGTGCGAGGTCGAGGAGGCGGTCGGCACGGCCGTCCTCGGTGAGACGGTCGCGGAAGTCGGCCAGCACGCTGTGGTGGAAGCCGGGATCATCCAGTTCCATGGCCATGGCGTACTTGAAGTCGATGCGGCAGCGGACCGACTCGGCGGCCTGCCGGTCCGACAGGCCAAGGAGGAACTGCAGTACGCAGACGGTGGCCAGCTGAGCAGGCGAAAGCCCTGGACGTCCGTCCCGCGGGTACCAGTCGGCGAAGTCCTCGTCGCGCCACAGCCCGTCCAGCCGGTCCCGTACCCATATCGCCGTCGTGCCACCCGGGTTGCTCGCCCGCGCGATCTGCGCGGTCAGAGGCGGAACGTGCTCACCGGAACGGGGGCGCAGGGACAACGGGCACCTCGACAGCTTCATCGGACGGCGGAACTACCCGAGCATGCCCGTCGACCATGCTGCCGCACCGGGAAACTCCAAGATCCCCGACAGAGTCAAGTTAGGCCATGGCGTCCACGATGCCGTCCCAAAGGCGGGACCTGGCCTCCAGCGCGAGTGTCGCCGTGTCCGCAGCCTCCCGCCAGCGCGTGTCGTCCGTGGCGCAGAGGTCGGCCACCATTTGCATGGCCATGGGAGTGTGCTCCTCGCCGTCGACCTCGATGTGGCGGGCCAGGTAGTCACGGAAGACCGGGAACCGGTCGGTGCCCTCCTTCGTGATCACTTGGTCGAACATGTCGGGGATGAGGTCCTCCCGCGAGAAGGCGAAGGCGGCGGCCCGGCAGTGCAGGGGGCGGTCGGCGATGATGGCGAAGGTCGTGCGGACGAACTCGGCGGCGGGAGCTGGGACTTGGGCTACCTCCAGCGCGGCCGGCACATCGTGGCTCTCCTCGACGAGCGCGAGGAATGTGTCAATCCGGGTCGTGTCGGCCGCCGCCTCGGACATGCCGGCGCGGTAGAGCTCGAAGTGGCTGGTGAAGCCGTCATTCAGCGCGTCGCTCTCCTCCACCAGCACGATGTCGTTGATCAGCCGCCGACTTACGGCCGAGCCCCGCGGCACCCAGGGGACATCCACGCAGGTGAGTTCGCGTTGCAGCGACTTGAGCAGGGACATGAAGTCCCATACCGCGAACACGTGATGTGCCATGAACGTCGCCATGTGTTCCCGGCTGTCTACGCGCCGATAAATCGGGTGCGCGGTGACTTCCTTCCGTAGGGGTTCGATTGCGGTGCGCACCTGATCGATTCCCTCGCGCCCTTCGCGGTTCATGTTCCAGTCGTAGCGGGACATGGCACTCCTTCTCTTTCCGGCAGATTTTCAGATGAGCGATCGTGCCTCATTTATAGGCGATCCGGCAAGCGTTTCCCGGAGTTCCGTAAGGCTTCCATGTGGTTACCGGGAGTATGCCTCAACAGAAAGGCTCAAAAATGATGAAGAGGTGCGTTCCGGACAGCGAAAAAATCCTCGTTGAATTCTGAACGCCGCTGGCCTTCTTTCCGTATAGGGCTGCGTGACAGGTGATCCCGTCGCCGTGCCCGTGACCTATTGCGTGATGCTGGACCGGAGGCTGAGTTCCGTGGTGGGTCACGCTCGGGGCGGCCGCGCGGCAGTCGGTCTTCCTGGGCGGTGGCGTTCTTGTGGACCGAGAGGTGGAGTGGCAGGTTGAATATCGCTTCATCAGCGGGGGCGCTGCCCGGGCTGGGGAGGACTCGCCCGAGCGGACGCAGTGGGGTGGACTGGCGGCGGGGCTCGTCCGACGGGCTGGCCGCCAAGGCGTGCGGGGCCCAGGGCCTGGTTCGACGCCCAGACCGGCATGCTGGCCGCTCCTTCCCCTCTGTCGAAGCGGAAGTCCTGGTTCGTGAATATGACATGGTTTTCCGCCGGTGCTTCTGTTCAATCTGCTCATGGTTCCCCACTTCAGCGGGCTCGACCTGCTGATCCATATGCTTCGGACACGGCCTTATCTCCAGCTCCAGACGCTCCGTAGTCGGCGCAAACGCCGGACCGTGCAGGTCGAGAACGACCGGAGGGAGGTGGGGCGGGCCAAGACCTTACTCATCGGCAATTGTGACTCGTGCACGTTCAACCTGTTCCAGCTGATCGAACGAGGTAAACGGCGAGTATTCGGTGGTTATCCTGCACGACGACCCTGCCGACGTGATTCCGGATCCTGCGGAATTCGACGATGTGGTGCTGCCGTCGGGCTCCGGGCATCCCCGCGAGGCGCGTGACTTCGGCATCAGCGCCCGGCTGATCGCCGAGGTGACCATCACCGTGCTCGGTGTCTGTCTGGGCCGTCAAGGCATCGAGCTCGGGGCGGGTGGTCGGGTGGCACCCGCCCCGCAGCCTCGGCACGGGCATCGGCCCCGGGTCCGGCACGATGGCCGGGACCTGCTCGTGGGGGCTGGCGCAGCATTCCACCGCGGTCCGCTACCACTCGCTGGCCGTACCCGAGCCGCTGCCCGGGACCCTGGAAGCCACCTCCCGGGCCGAGGGCGGGGTCCTGATGGGAGTCTGGCACCGCAACCGACCCCAGTTCGGGGGCAGTTCCACCCGGACACCGTTCTTCTCTTCGCCCTGTCGGAACGGCTTTTGGTGCCGGTACTTCGATGTGTCCGTGCCAGGGGCAGGCCGACCCGGGCGACGTCGGTGTGCGGATTTGATCGGGAAATACGAAATCTGATTGGAAAGCGCTAACATCGGGGCATGGATTTGGGGGAACGGTCCGCGGCAACTCTGGCGGATGTCGCGGGGCGGGCGGGCGTCTCGCAGGCGACCGCTTCCCGTGTGCTCAACGGCAACGGGCGCCGACGGGTCGGGGCTGAGATGCGCAAGCGGGTCCGCGCTGCTGCGGACGAGCTGGACTACTCACCCAACGCCCAGGCTCAGGCGATGGCCCGGGGGACGACGGCGACTCTCGGTCTGATCGTCCACGACATTGTCGATCCGTACTTCTCCATGATCGCGGCCGGGGTGGTGGACGCCGCTGCCGAGCGCGGCCTGCTGGTTACGATGGCGAGCACACAGCGTGATCCGGCCGCCGAACTCCGCCACGTTGAGCTGCTGAGGCAGGCGCGGGCGCAGGCAGTCGTGCTCGCCGGTTCCCGGCTGGACGATCCCGACCTGCTCGATCCAATGCGGTCGGCGCTGCGGGCGGTCCTGCGCGCGGGAGGCCGGGTGGCGTGCATTGGACAGGATGTGCTGGGAGTGAGCACGGTTGTCGTGGAGAACCGGCTAGCTGCCGCCACTCTGGCCACGGCCTTGCACGCCCAGGGCTACCGCCGGTTCGCGGTGCTGGCCGGGCCGCCCGGGCACCTCACCTCCCGCGACCGGACCGAGGGTTTCTGTTATGGACTGTCCGGCTACGGCGCAGAGCCCGCCCCGTCGTACGTCTTGGCCTGCGCGTTCACTCGCGAGGGCGGGTACGAGGCGGTCCGCCGGCTGCTGGCCGATTCGGGCGGCGTGCCGCCGGTGGACTGCATCTTCGCCGCCAACGATGTGATGGCCCTGGGGGCCTTGGAGGCGCTGGAGGAAGCGGGCCTCTCGGTGCCCGGCTCGGTCGGGCTGGCGGGATTCGACGACATCGTCTCCCTGCGGGACGTACGCCCCGGGATCACCACCGTGCGGCTGCCGCTGACCGAGATGGGCTCCGCGGTGGTAGGGCTGGCTCTGGACGGGGAGCCCGGCACGGTCGCGCGGACCCCCGTGCGTGGAGAGATCGTGCTACGGGACAGCACCGCACGATCGGGCGGCACGGCGGTCTGAACCGCGTCGCCCGGTCGTGCGGTGCGCCTGTTCCGGATCAGGCAGGGCCGGCGGATATCGGGCTCGGCTCCTCCTGCCGGATCTCGTCCTTGCTGTGCCCCGAACCGTCCAGATCGGAGCGGAGGGTCTCCCGGCTGAACACCGTGGCGAGCACGGACACGATCGAGATCAGCAGTGTCAGCCCTCCGATGATCAGCGGCACGTTGGATGTTCCGGGCGGCGCGATGAAGGTGAAGACCGTGGGCAGGAAGGCGACGATCATCAGTCCGACGTTCTGCGACAGTGCGAAGCCGGTGACCCGGGTGCGGGTCGGGAACAGTTCCTGGAAGAAGGTGGCGAAGGTGGCGTTCCACATCTGGTAGAAGATCCCGAACATCACGATCGCCAGCACGATGGTCAGCGCGATCTGGCGGTGGCTGACCGCGTACAGGTACCCGAAGGACATCAGCCCGGCCCCCAGGGGTCCGACGATCATCAGCGGGCGGCGGCCGATACGGTCCGACAGTTTGCCGAACACAGGGATCAACGCCACCGCGACGAGGTTCGCCAGCACCGGCAGCCAGAGGTAGGTCGACGTCGGCATACCGATCCCGTAGGACTCCTGGGTGGCGTAGGCGGCGCCGAACACGGTGACGCAGACACCGGCGACATTGGCCAGCGTCATCAGGATCGCCCGGACGATGGTCCCGCCGTTGTCCCGGATCACCTCCACCACCGGTGCGCGCCCGGGCTTGTCCCCGGTCGATTGCTGCTCCAGATACGTCGGGGTCTCGTCGACCCGGCGCCGGATGAAGAAGCCGACGAAGACGACCACGGCGCTGAGCAGGAACGGGATCCGCCAGCCCCACGCCTCGAAGGCATCGGCCGGCAGTACCGCGGCCAGCGGGATGAAGATCGCGGCGGCGAGGACCTGACCGGCCTGCGTGCCCTGGAGGCCGAAGCTGGCAAAGTAGCCGCGCCTGTCCGCGGGGGCGTGCTCGATGATCATGGCGCTCGCGCCGCCGAGTTCGCCCGCCACCGCGAAGCCCTGGACCAGACGCAGGAACACCAGGAGGGCAGGGGCGAGCACTCCGACCTGGCCGTAGGTCGGCAGCAGGCCGACAGCGAACGTCGACGCGCCCATCAGTATCATCGCCAGGACAAGGACGCTCTTGCGACCCTTGCGGTCGCCCCAGTGGCCGAGCACGACGGCACCGATGGGACGGGCCACGTACCCGACGGCGTAGGTAGCGAGTGCCGCGATGAGTGCGACGGTCGGATTGCCGCCCGGGAAGAACACGGCCGGGAAGACCAGCGCTGCCGCCTGCGCGTAGATCGCGAAGTCGTAGTACTCAAGCGTGCTGCCGATCCAGCCGCTCCACACGGCCTTCCTGGTGGCCTTGCTCTGTTCTGCAGCCCCAGGTGATGCCGGTGCGTCCGGCAGTTCCTCACGCATGAGCCACTCCTCTGTCTTCGTTGACATTCTGGCTATATCGCAACTCGCTGAGGACAGCACGAGCGGCTTCCTGTGGCAAGCGCTTGCCAGAGCATCATGGCGTAACTCCCGTGTCAACTGTTCCGTTTAATCCCTGTACATAGCATTGACAGCTGCATGTCTGAGGCAAGATGCCTGGCGAGGGTTCGGCCTTGGGAAAGCGCTTTCCCAAGGCGTGCTCCGAGAGCTACACTCGCCCGGCCCAGTGATCGAAACCCGAAGGATGCCCATGGCGGCCAGCCCCCTTCCCGTCCCCGTCGTCCTGGTCGGCGCGCACGGTTACGGCCGATGGCACCTGCAGAACCTCGCCCGGCTCACCCGGGCCGGCGCCGGCGCTCAGCTGGCGGGCATCTGCGACCCGGTCCCGCTGACACCCGAACTACGCCGGCTCGCCGGCGACGTCCCCGTGGTGGCGAGACTGGACGACTTGGCAGCAGCAGTGCAGCCGCAGGTCACGATCGTTTCCACACCGATTCACACACACGCCGAACTCGCGCTCACGGCGGCCCGGGCCGGCTCCGACATTCTGCTGGAGAAACCGCCGACTCCGACGCTCGCCGACTTCGAGCGGTTGGTGGCCGATCTCGATACGACCGGACGGCTGTGCCAGGTCGGCTTCCAGAGTCTCGGCTCTGCTGCATTGCCCGCCGTTCGGGCGCTTGTGGCGAACGGCGCGATCGGGGAGGTCCGCGGGATCACCGCGGCGGGCGCCTGGCAGCGTGACCGGTCCTACTACCTTCGGGCGGCGTGGGCCGGGCGCAGGCAGTTGGATGGTCGCCCGGTCGTCGACGGCGCGATGACCAACCCGTTCGCACACGCCCTTGAGACCGCGCTTGCCCTGGACGGTACGGCCGACGAGCAGGACGTCACCGATGTGCGGGTCGAGCTGTTCCGTGCCAATCCGATCGAATCCGACGATACCTCGTGCCTGCGCCTGCGCACCGCCCACGGGACGACGGTCACAGTTGCCGTCACGCTTGCAGCTGATGAGGTGGTCGAGCCGTACGTCGTGGTGCACGGCACCGCGGGCCGCGTCCTCCTCGACTACCGCATCGGTCGGGTCCGGCTCGAGCGTGG
Source organism: Streptomyces sp. NPDC059255 (assembly GCF_042752355.1). Classification (NCBI taxonomy): domain Bacteria; kingdom Bacillati; phylum Actinomycetota; class Actinomycetes; order Kitasatosporales; family Streptomycetaceae; genus Streptomyces; species Streptomyces sp. NPDC059255. Next base: position 122,120 of record NZ_JBHYZP010000029.1, on the reverse strand, counting down.
CGGCACGGTGGAGGTGACCGATCACGGGAGTACGGACCTGCTGACGAACCTGGTGGTCCACCGCCGCGACCCGACCGTGCCGCTGCTGGCGCCGCTGGGCCGTACCCGGGCGTTCATGCAGGTCGTCGACCGGGTGCGGCTCGCCCCCGATCCGGTCGAGATCCCGGACCGCTACCGGACTGTCGTGGGGGAGGGGCCGTCCACGCTGCACACCGTGCCGGGGATCGCCGCGGCCGTCACACGCGCTGCGGACGAAGGCGCGTTGTTCTCCGAGCTTGATCTGCCCTGGGCTCGGCACGAGGCGACCAGCGGTGAGTGATGCCAGGCTCACGGCGCTGACGCTCGCCGGCGTACTGGTGGCCGAGTACGCAGACGGCAACCACCTGGACCCGCGTTCCGGCCCCCGCCCCCACCTGCACCCCATCCGCACCCTCGGCGGCCTCACCGTGACCGATGCCGGCCCCGCGGACCATCCTTGGCACCACGGGCTCTCGGTGGCGGTACAGGATGCCGGCGGCAGGAACTTCTGGGGCGGTCCGACGTACGTGCGAGACCAGGGCTACGTCTGGAGCGACGACCACGGCAGGATCGTGCACACCGGCTTCGACGTCGTCGACGCCACGGGTTTCAGCGAGACGCTCAGCTGGATCGGTCCGAACGGCTCGGCGGTGCTCTTTGAACAACGACGGGTGCGGGCACGGCGTGTCCGGCACGGCTGGGAACTGGACATTGCCTTCATCATCCGCAACACGTCGGGCTGCTCTGTGACGCTGGGCAGCCCAGCCACCCACGGCCGAATCGGCGCCGGCTACGGCGGCCTGTTCTGGCGGCTACCGCTCTCCCGGGACGCGGTGGTACGCACCGCGTCTGCCGAGGGGGAGGCTTCCACCCATGGCTCCATGGCCCCTGGTTGACCTGGACCGACCGCGCTGCTGGGTTCACCGTGGCGCTCACCGGGACGGATGCCGTGACGCGGGCCGACCCCTGGTTCGTCCGCGCGGCCGGCTATCCCGGCGTGGGCTCACAGCTGGCGGCCGGGGACACACCGTTGAACCTCCCGCCCGGCGGCTCTATCGACCGCGGGTTCCGGGCGTTCGTCGTCGACGGCGAACTGAGCCGGGCGGACGCTGACGAATGGGCCGAGGACGCGTTGTGAACGCCCCTCGCGTCGGCCTTGACTCTCGGGGCCGTCGCACAGGTGGGGGGAGGCTGCGGGCGGCGAGGTCTATAGGGCCTCTCGTTTGGATCTTGCTGGCTCGCGTGCCCGCAGTGGCATCAGCCGCTGACGCGGCGGGCGTTCCCTGATCCAGCCTGATCCGAACGGAAAAGACCCTGGCTGATCGGGCCTGCGCGGGCACCGGAGCTGGTCGCGAGGCTTGCCGTGGTAACCGAGTGAGGGCTGGCGGTCGACCCTGAGTTGGAGTTGAGCCGACCTTGCACGGCCCCCTGCTCCGCCGGTTCGAGGAGGTCGGGCGGGAGATCGCCGGATCGGCTGTCGGCCTGCTCGGCGAGGGGTGCTGCCCGGGGCAAGTGGCCCGAATTCCGCTCAATGGGGCCGAGGCCCTCGTACACGATCCCTGCCTGTCCTCGGACATGCTGCCGAGGGTGTGGCGGGTCGGGCTCGACGCGCTCTTCGCCACCTCGGGCGCGGTGCCATTGCCTGCCCGGCTGACCCCGGAGGCCGATTCCCTGGTCGAGGCGGCCCGGGCTCGACGCAGTGGGCTGGGCGGTTGATCAGGGTGTTTCCCACGGAGCCGGTGAACATGTCGCTGCGGCTGCTCAAGCTGGCGGGGGAGGCGTCAACGCGGTGCTCACGCCACATGCCACGGGGCAGGTCGGGGACCACCCGGTGCGCTGACGGCTGGTGGTGGGCGCTGACTTGGTCTGCCCGGATGCAGTCACGGGGGACAAGGCCCTTGGCCTGGTTGTGATCAGCCGGGCCACCGCCAGTGGGTTTGCCCGCTCAGGGCATACGGAGTGCCGTACACACGAGGTGATAACTCACCGTAGTTGAGTCGTGCGTGCAGAAGAAAGTTCCCTAACGTGTCTTAACAAGCTCTGACAAGATGTGTCACAGTGCTCTGCGTGTGACCGCGTCACACGTGTGAATCTTGAGGGAGCACCGCACATGACCAGACCGACATTGGCACCGTCGCCGATGCCTGCCCGCTCGTTCCTCGGCCTGTCCTCAGCGCTGCTCTGGGGGTACGCCGCGATCGCCTTCTTCATGACCGGTGACGGCCTTGAACAGGCATTCCTGTCCGATTACCTGGTCACCGATGCGGGCTTCAGCACGTCTCAGGCCGGCACGCTGTTCACGGTGTACGGGCTTGTCGTGGCGGTGGCGGCCTTCGCCTCCGGGGTTCTGGCCGACTACTTCGGGCCCCGGCGAGTCATGGCCATCGCGACGGTGGGCTGGATACTCTTCCACGCCGGCTTCCTGGCCTTCGGCGTGATGCAGCACAACTACGCGATGATGCTGGTGATGTACGGGATCCGGGCGATCGCCTATCCCATGTTTGTCTTCGCCTTCGTCGTGTGGATTTCTTACGCCGCTCCGCAGAACCGGCTGTCCTCGGCCATGGGCTGGTTCTGGTGTTCCTACTCGCTCGGTGTCGGTGTGTTCGGCTCGTACTTGCCGAGTCTGTCGATCCCGTGGATGGGGGCGATACCCACGTTGTGGGCTGCGACCGCCTTCGTCGCCGTCGGCGGTGTGATGGCGGGTGTCCTCGTGCGCGGCCAGGCGCCGTCGGCCTCGGGTGAGCGCAGCGTGCGAGGGCTGGGGACCGCTCTGGTGGAGACGATGCGGATGCCCTTCGACAACGTCCAGTTGGCCTATGGAATGATCCAGCGGATCATCAACCAGCTCTCCCTCTACGGCTTCATCGTCATGCTGCCGATCGTGTTCGTGCGCGACATCGGGTTCAGCCAGGAGCGTTGGCTTCAGCTGTGGAGCCTGGTCTACCTGGTCACCGTGTTCACCAACCTGATGTGGGGGGTGTTGGGCGACCGAATCGGCTGGGTACGGACCATCCGTTGGTTCGGCAGCCTCGGCATGTGCGCGGCCACTCTGATCCTGTACTTCACCCCGGTGCTGGCAGGGCCGAACGTATGGGCTACCGCCGGGGCCGTTGTCATCTTCGGCTTCGCCATCGCCGCGTACGTCCCCCTGTCGGCGCTGATGCCGGCCCTGGAGCCGTCACGTCGTGGTCAGGCCGTCGCACTGCTCAACCTGTCCGCGGGCGCCTCGCAGTTCGCCGGCTCGCTGATCGTCACCCTTCTGTGGGACCGCATCGGCACGGCGGGCACCGTGATCGCGCTGGCCGCCACCTACCTGGTGGGCTTCGCGCTCAGCTTCCGTATGAAGGTCGACGAGCAGGCTCTTGCCAAGGTGGAAAACGAGCGGGCCACCGTGCCTTCGACGCCATGAGCCGGCGGCCAAGGCCTCAGAGCAACTGCCCCACATGCGGTCGGTATGCCGCGAGTCGCGAGTCGCCGGGATCCAGCTCGGTGCACAGTACGGTCACGTCCTTCAGCGCGACGGAGGCAGCCACGTCACGCTCACCCAGTTTGGCGGCGTCGGCCCCGATCACGGTACGCCGCGACGCCCGGACGCAGGCCTTCTTCACGGCGGCCTCTTCCAGCGTCGACTCGAAACAGCTCGTCTCGGTGACCCCTCCGGCCGATGCGAAGAACAGGTCCGGGGTGAGCTGTTCGATCGTGGCCGTGGCCAGCGGGCCGACCAGGGAATCGCTGCTCTTGTCGAACCGGCCGCCCGTAAGTTCCGCCGTTACGCCCGGTCGCCCCTGGAGGAGCTGGAACGTCTGGATGTTGTTGGTGAGCACGGTCAGCTCCGTACCTGACGAGATCAGGCCGGCCAGCCGGTACATCGTCGTGGACGAGTCCAGCACGATCAGGCCTTTCGAAGGCACCAGAGGCAGCAGCTTCCCGGCGATCAACCGCTTTTCAACACCGCGGGAGCTGTCGCGGAGCTGGAAGCTCTCGGGCTCGGCATGGCGCGCGCCGCCACGCATCCGACGGGCCACGCCCTCGTTCTCGAGCAGCCGCAGGTCGCGACGTACGGTCATTTCACTGACACCAAGGGCTTCTGATGCCTCACTGAGCGTGATGGACCCGGCTGTGCGCAGCTCCGCGCGCAGCCACTCTATTCGCTCCTCCATCGCCAGGCTGTTCACACCCCGCATTGTAAGCAACACCGCATGCGTGCTTCGGGCGTTTCGATGTCCGACGCAAGCGCGAAAGGGATCTCAATGACTTCTCCTCCGTCTTTCTCCGTCCTCGCGGCCGGGGACCGGTTCATCCGGCCGGTGATCTTCAGGGAGGAGATCGTCGCCCGGTTGGGCTCCCGGGTCGCCGTGACCGAGCTGGAGCTGCCCTGGCCCGATGAGCCATTCGGTGCGGTCGCCGAGGTGAATGAGGCCTCGGGCGGCGAGGATCAGCTCATCGAGGCTCTGCGGGGACACCGGGGTCTGGTCACCCAGTTGGCTCCCATTACCGAGCGGGTGCTCGCCGCCGCGCCCGACCTGGAGTTCATCGGAGTCGGCCGCGGGGGCCCCACCAACATCAACATTGACGCTGCGGCCGCACGCGGCATCCGTGTCGTCAACGTGCCCGGACGCAACGGAGTCGCTACCGCGGAGATGACGCTCGGACTGCTGCTGGCCGCTTTGCGTCGGTTGCCCATCCTGCATGGCAGCCTGCTGCGCCACGAGTGGCGCGGGGAGTTCTACCGGTATGAGCAGGTGGGGCGCGAGGTTGCGGGATCGACCGTCGCTCTGCTGGGTGCCGGAGCCGTCGGGCAGCACCTGGCCCGCATCCTCGTGGCGATGGGCGCCGATGTGGTCGTCTACGATCCCTATCTTCCCGCCGGTGCGCTGCCGCAGGCTCGGCGTTGTGACGACCTCGACGAGCTTTTCGCCTCCTGTGACGTGCTCTCCCTGCACGCTCGGCTGAACCGTGAGACCGAACACGTGGTCAACGCACGGCGGCTCGCGCTGATGCGCGCCGGCGCCGTCGTCGTCAACGCCGCGCGGGGCGGGCTGATGGACTACGACGCGGTGGCCGACGCGCTCGAAGCGGGTCGCCTCGGGGGCGTGGCTCTCGATGTGTTCCCCACCGAACCGGTCGACATGGCCCTGCCACTGCTCAAACTGGCCCAGGAGGACGCGAACGTGGTGCTCGCACCTCACGTGGCAGGCGCCAGCAGGGAGACAGCCCGACGTGCCGCCGCCGGAGCTGCCGAGGAACTGCGCCGTCACCTCGACGGAGAGCCGGCTCTCCATGGCGTACGGTCCGGGGTGATGGCGTGATGACGGCGCCGAAGGCTTCGATCCTGCTCGGCATCGACATCGGCACCAGCGGTGCGAAGGTCGTGGCCACGGACCTCAAGGGTCGTCTGGTGCGGTCGGGGACCGCGCGCTACGAAACCGAGGTCGATGCCGAGGGCGGCGGAGCGGAACAGCAGGCCGGCAGTTGGTGGGAGGCGATCACGTCGGTCGCTCCGGAGGTCGTCGCCGGCGCCCATGTCCTGGGTGTGGCCGTCACGAGTCAGTCGCCGACCCTGGTGCCGGTGGACGAAGCGGGCCGCGAGGTTGGCCCGGCGCTGACCTGGCTGGACCGGCGGGCCGTTGCCGAAGCCCAGGAGATCGCGGAGATCGCGCCGGGGCACCGCAACGGTGCCGACCCCTTCTTCGGGACGGCCAAGCTGCCGTGGCTGCTGCGTCACCGGCCGGGTATCGCCGCTCGCACGCACCGCGTCGTCTCCGCGAACGGCTACATCGCCGCCCGCCTGACCGGGCGGGTCACTCTGGACGACTCTTCCGCCTCGCTCATGCAGGCTTTCGACGAAACCACCGGCACGTTCGACGAACGCCTCATGGGACGCGGACTGGGGATCGAGCTGCTGCCGCCGATCGTGCCGACCACCGGCCTGATCGGCACCGTCACACCGCGCGCGGAGGCAGAGACCGGAATTCCGGCCGGCACACTCGTCGCAGCCGGTGCCGTGGACTCGGTCGGGTCGGCTCTGGAGGCCGGCGCCCTGGAGGTCGGTGACCCGCTCGTGGACATGACCGGCTTCTCAAGCGCCACCGTGCTCGCCGTGGCCGCCGGCACTCACGTACCCGGCTTCATCCACGAGCGGCACTGCCTGCCCGGAGTCGACCTCCTCATCACCGCCCAGGTCACCGCCGGCGCGACCGTCGACTGGGTGAACCGGCTCGTCGGCGGCGGACTCGATCTGCGCGATTCGGCCACGCTGCTGGCCCGACGACGCCCGTCGCGACTGACCACGGTACCGAGCTTCGCAGGCGAGCGAACCCCCACATGGAACACCGGCGCCCGAGGTGTCATCGACGGCGTGGACCTGACCACGGACGGCGTGGAGATCATGCTCAGCGTCCTCGAAGGCAACGCCATGGCCCTGGCCGACGACGTGGCCGAGTTGCGCTCCCGGGGCTTCCTCGTCGACCGGATCCTCGGCACCGGCGGTGGTTCGGCGTCCGCGGCGTGGCTCCAGATCAAGTCCGATGTCCTGGGGGTGCCTGTCCTGCGCCCCCGCGTGGGTCATGGCGCAGCTCAAGGGGCCTCCTACCTGGCCGGCCTGGCCGTGGGGGTCCATGACCCCGGTGCACTGCGGCATTTCGCCGCCGACATCGAGCAACGGTTCACGCCTGACCCCGAGGCGCACGCGCGCTACGAACGCCGACGTGAGCACTTCGCCCGGGTCAGAGAGCTGAACCGGGCACGGACAGACGAAGCACCCCACCAGTAACTGCAGGTCAGACCGTCATCACCGAACAATCGACACCTGAGGAGCACGAAGTGTCCGAGACACCGTTCGTCACCGAGCTTCTGGAAAGGTCGCACCGTCTCGGTGCCGACCCCACGATCACGAACTACGCCGGCGGCAACACCTCCGTCAAGGGCACCACAATCGACCCCGTCACCGGCGGCGAGGCCGAACTGATGTGGGTCAAGGGTTCCGGCGGGGATCTCGGCACGCTGACCGAGAAGGGCGTGGCGGTGCTGCGCCTGGACCGGTTGCGGGCGCTCGCCGATGTGTACCCGGGCGTGGAGCGCGAGGACGAGATGGTCGCCGCGTTCGACTACTGCCTGCACGGCAAGGGCGGCGCCGCCCCCTCGATCGACACCGCCATGCACGGACTGGTGGACGCCCCGAGCGTGGACCACCTGCACCCCGACTCGGGGATCGCCCTCGCCTGTGCGGCGGACGGGGAGAAGCTGACCGCCGAGTGCTTCGGCGACACCGTGACATGGGTGCCCTGGCGGCGTCCCGGCTTCCAACTCGGCCTGGACATCGCCGCCGTCGAGACCGCCAATCCGCAGGCCATCGGATGCGTCCTGGGCGGCCACGGCATCACCGCCTGGGGTGACACGTCCGAGGAGTGCGAGCGCAACAGCCTGCTCATCATCCGCACGGCGGAGAAGTTCCTCGCCGAACGTGGCAGGAGCGAGCCGTTCGGCCCGGTCCTGGACGGGTACGCGCCGCTGCCCGAGGCGGAGCGGCTGGAGCGCGCGGCGGCGCTGGCCCCGCATCTGCGGGCGATAGCCTCCCAGGACCGGCCGCAGATCGGCCACTTCGACCACAGCGAGACGGTGCTGGACTTCACCTCCCGTGCCGAGCACCCCCGCCTCGCGGCCCTGGGCACATCCTGCCCCGACCACTTCCTGCGCACGAAGGTCCGCCCGCTGGTCCTCGACCTGCCCCCGACCGCACCGCTGGAGCAGACCATCGCCCGGCTGAAGGAACTGCACGAGACCTACCGCACCGAGTACGCCGCCTACTACCAGCGGCACGCCACCGACGACTCCCCGGCGATGCGCGGCGCGGACCCGGCGATCATCCTCATCCCCGGTGTGGGCATGTTCTCCTACGGCAAGGACAAGCAGACCGCCCGCGTGGCAGGCGAGTTCTACGTCAACGCCATCAACGTGATGCACGGCGCCGAGGCCGTCTCCAGCTATGCCCCGATAGACGAGCGCGAGAAGTTCCGCATCGAGTACTGGGCGCTGGAAGAGGCCAAGCTCCAGCGCATGCCCGAGCCCAAGCCACTGGCCACCCGCGTCGCCCTGGTCACCGGGGCAGGCTCCGGTATCGGCAAGGCGATCGCGCAGCGCCTGGCAGCTGAGGGCGCGTGCGTCGTCGTCGCCGACCTGAACGCCGAGAACGCGGCAGCCGTCGCCGACGAACTGGGCGGCGCGGACAGAGCCGTCGCCGTCACCATGAATGTCACCTCCGAGGAACAGATCGCCGCAGCGTTCCGGGAAGGGCTGCTGGCCTTCGGCGGCATCGACCTGGTGGTCAACAACGCCGGAATCTCGATCTCCAAGCCGCTGCTGGAGACCACGGCACACGACTGGGACCTGCAGCACGACATCATGGCCCGCGGCTCCTTCCTGGTCTCCCGCGAGGCCGCCGGCATCATGCAGGCGCAGGGACTGGGCGGCGACATCATCTACATCGCCTCCAAGAACGCCGTGTTCGCCGGCCCCAACAACATCGCCTACTCGGCCACCAAGGCCGACCAAGCACACCAGGTCCGCCTGCTCGCCGCGGAGTTGGGCGCGCTCGGCATCCGCGTCAACGGCGTCAACCCGGACGGCGTGGTGAGGGGGTCGGGGATCTTCGCGAACGGCTGGGGCGCGCAGCGCGCCGCCACTTACGGGATCGAGGAGGAGAAGCTCGGCGAGTTCTACGCCCAGCGCACCCTGCTCAAGCGCGAGGTGCTGCCGGAACACGTGGCGAACGCGGTATTCGCACTCACCGCGGGCGATCTCAGCCACACCACCGGACTGCACATCCCGGTCGACGCCGGCGTCGCCGCCGCCTTCCTGCGCTGAGAGCACCCGTGACAGCCGCGGCACACCAAGGTGTCCGCCGTCCACGGCGTCGACGGACACAACTCCAGTGACGACCACCCCCGGTAGGCGCGGGCACCCGCCCGCGCCTACCTCCCCCAACCGATGTGAAGGAGCCGCGATGCGGGTTGCCCTGTTCCTGACCTGTGTCAACGACACGCTCTATCCGGATACCGGTCGAGCCATGGTGAAACTCCTGAGCAGACTCGGTGTCGAGGTCGAGTTCCCGCTGGACCAGACCTGCTGCGGACAAGCCCACTACAACACCGGATACCGCCACCAGGCCGAGCCGCTCGCCCGTCGCTACGCCGAGGTCTTCGCCGACTATGAAGCGATCGTGACCCCGTCCGGATCATGTGGTGCGATGGTGCGGGAACTGTATCCGCGCATGGGCGAACGCGCCCGCGCGGAGGGGCGGGGCGGCACTCTGGCCCGCACCCTGGCGCCGGTGATCCCCAAGACGTACGAGCTCACCGAATTCCTGGTGGATGTGCTGGGAGTGACCGACGTGGGCGCGTACTACCCGCATACGGTGACGTACCACCCGACCTGCCACGGGCTTCGCTCCCTGGGACTGGGCGACCGACCACATCAACTTCTGCGGAACGTCAGAGGACTTGAGCTGGTCGAACTGCCGGGCGCGGAGGAGTGCTGCGGCTTCGGCGGCACGTTCTCGGTGAAGAACGCCGACATCTCAGCAGAGATGGGTAGGGACAAGGTCCGCAACATCGAGTCGACCGGCGCCGAGGCGCTGTGCACCGCGGACAACTCCTGTCTGATGCACATCGGCGGCATCATGACCCGGCTCAAGGTCGGGACACGACCGCTCCACATCGTGGAGATCCTGGCGAGTACCGAAGAGGAGCCCTTGTCATGAGTCGCACGTTCGTCGGTATTCCGGCCTTCCCCGAGGCGGCCCGGGAAGCGGTACGCGACGAGACCCTGCGCGGCAATCTGCGTCGCGCCACGCACACCATCCGCGAAAGGCGGGCCGCGGCGGTCGCGGAGGTGTCCGACTGGGCGGCGCTGCGTGAGGCGGGCAAGCAGATCAAGGACCACACCCTGCGCCACCTGGACCGCTACCTCCTGCAACTCGAGGATGCTGTGACGGCGGCCGGAGGCACCGTGCACTGGGCCACTGATGCGGCGCATGCCAACCGGATCGTCGCGGACCTGGTCAAGGCCACCGGCGAGGGTGAGGTGGTCAAGGTGAAGTCGATGGCCACGCAGGAGATCGGCCTCAACGAAGCGTTGGAAGCCGAAGGGATCCGGGCCTACGAGACGGATCTCGCCGAACTGATCGTGCAACTCGGCCACGACCAGCCGTCGCACATCCTGGTTCCCGCCATCCACCGCAACCGCAGCGAGATCCGCGACATCTTCCGCTCCGAGATGGCCCGGTGGGGCCGCCCGGCACCGGAAGGGCTCGGCGACGCGCCGGCCGACCTCGCCGAGGCGGCCCGCCTGCACCTGCGGGAGAAATTCCTGCGGGCCAAGGTGGGCATCTCCGGCGCGAACTTCATGGTGGCCGAGACCGGCACCCTGGTCGTCGTCGAGTCGGAGGGCAACGGCCGGATGTGCCTGACCTTGCCGGAGACACTGATCTCGGTCGTCGGCATCGAGAAGATCGTACCGACCTGGCGGGACCTGGAGGTGTTCCTGCAGACGCTGCCCCGCTCGTCAACGGCCGAGCGCATGAACCCGTACACCAGCACCTGGACCGGCACCGCGGACGAAGACGGGCCGAGCGATTTCCACCTCGTCCTGCTCGACAACGGCCGCACCGATACGCTCGCCGACACCGTCGGCCGCCAGGCCCTGCGCTGCATCCGCTGCTCGGCATGCCTCAACGTCTGCCCGGTGTACGAACGGGCGGGCGGGCACGCGTACGGCTCGGTCTATCCCGGCCCCATCGGCGCGATCCTCAGCCCCCAACTGCGCGGCACCGACAGCGAGATCGACGCATCCCTGCCGTACGCCTCATCCCTGTGCGGCGCTTGTTACGAGGTGTGTCCGGTCGCGATCGACATACCCGAGGTCCTGGTGCACCTACGCGAACGCGTCGCCCAAGGTGGGCCGGTCACCAGGAACGGCGAGACGGCCGAACTCTCCCCAGCCAAGGGGCACAGGGGCGAGCGAGTCACGCTGCGCGCCGCCCGGTGGGCTCTTGAGCACCCTGGAGCCCTGGCGGCCGGCCAGCGGATCGCCTCCCGCACACGCCGCCTCCACCCCAGCCGTCTACCTGGACCAGGCCGCGCCTGGTCCGACAGCCGAGATCTGCCGCAGGCGCCTGCCGAGCCCTTCCGGGATTGGTGGCGGCGTACCCGAGAAGCAACCGGTGCAGCGGAGGAGAGCGCCCAGTGAGCGGCCGAGAAATCATCCTGGCCCGTGTCCATCGGGCACTGGCCGACGTACCCGCCGACGACACGCCGTACGAGGAGGTCATTCAGCGCCATTACGCACACGAGCACGGGGAGCGCACCGTCGACGAGACCGTGGAACTCCTCGCGGAGAACCTCGCCGACTACCGGGCGATCGTGCATCGCGCGACCGCGCAATCTCTGCCCGGCCTCATCGCGGAACTGCTGACAGAGCGTGACTCGCACAGCGTCCTGGCGCCCCCGGGAGTGCCCGCCGACTGGCTGCGGCTGCTCCACGACGGCGTCCACGTCGTGGAGGACACCGACACCAGCACGCCGGACGAACTCGACCAAGTGGACAGCGTGGTCACCGGCTGCGCACTCGCCGTCGCAGAGACCGGCACTCTCGTCCTGGACGGCTCCCCGGACCAGGGCCGCCGCCGGATCACCCTCGTCCCCGACCACCACATCTGCGTCGTACGAGTCCCCAGCCAGGTCGTCTCCTCCGTCCCGCAAGCCCTTGAACGCCTGGAACCCGCTCGTCCGCTGACCTGGATCTCCGGTCCCTCCGCCACCAGCGACATCGAGCTCGATCGCGTGGAAGGCGTGCACGGACCCCGCAGACTGGACGTGGTACTGCTCAGTACGCCGCCGAACGGTGTCCACCGAGCCTGAACGGTCGGCCCCGCACCTGCTCGTAGGTGCGGGGCCGCCAACCGTCACATCTCCAGACGCTTGACGCTGTTGGTAACGCTGATAGTCGGTGACCGGCGGGACCGGCACGGTGAGCACGCCGAGGGCCGTGATCGGGACGGCCCGCTCCCGCGTTGCCTCCCTCCTCCGCTCTGCGATCCACGGCACCAACAGGGACGCCGGACGCTGACGAGGCGGGCGCTCCCTGATCCGGCCTGATCCGGACGACAGGCCCTGGCGGAGTCTGCTCCACCGCGGGCCGCTCCTGTCTCCGCCGCAGGGGGAGAGTCCGTTCCTTTGCCGTGGGGCTTGATAATGCGTGGTGTCTTGGGGGATCCAGCTCCGCACTATCTTGATGAACGCATCAAGATATACTGTCGAGGGTGGCACTAATCTTGGCGACAGCGTCAAGTTGGAGGAGGGTTCGATGGCGGAGGGCACCTTGCGCGCGGACGCGCGCCGTAACATCGAGAAGCTCAAGGTGGCTGCTGTCGAGGTCTTCCGGGAGAAGGGGCTGCACGCGCCGCTGGAGGAGATCGCGAAGCGGGCCGGGGTTAGCGCGGGCACGCTGTACAACCGGTTCGGTTCCCGTGAGGCGCTCATCGACGCTGTCATGCCGGACATCGCGAAGGATGCCCTGGATGAGGTGGTGGAGCGCGCGCTGGCCTGTGAGGACCCGTGGGAGGGCTTCGCCCGTTACGTCGAGGACGTCTCGCGGCTCCAAGCGTCCGATCCCGCGCTGAATGATGTGGTGTCCCGCCGGTATGCCGCTGAACAGCTGGCGGTGGTGTGCCAGGTGACGGAGGACCGTGAGCGGCAGCTCATCGAGCGGGCTCAGCGGGCGGGTGTGCTGCGTGCCGACTTCACGCGAGAGGACATGCTCCTGTTCATTTTCTGGTCGACGTCCATGCTGGTCCGGCTCATGGCGGACACGGCGCCGGACGCCTGGCGGCGCGGCATCGCCTTCCTCCTGGACGGGCTGCGCGCAGAGGCCGCGAGCCCGCTGCCGGTGCATGCGCTGACGCCCGGCCAGCTGAACGAGGCCATGCTCCGGCGCGGCGAGTCCGGGGCGAGTTGACACCGGTTCAGGTGTCCGGGCCGGAGGGTTTTCCCGGCCTGGTTATACGGGGGGAGGCTGGAACTCGACCAGCAGGACCCTGTCGGGGTAGCTGGCGATCGTGGTCGTGTCGGGTTTGCCTTCGGTGCGCAAGCGGCGGGCGTACAGCTTCGCGGCTTGCGGGTGTGCTGTAGCGATGCGTCCAGTCGGCACCCCTGTGTTCGGGTTCGACGATTCTGACAGTGGCGCCGTAGCGTCGTCGGCCGTGGAAGATCCGGGCTGTTCCCGAGTCGCGGACGTTGAGGAACCAGGCGCCCTTGCGGCCGAGGCGGAGGCGACGTGCACGCCGCCTTCGGGTGTCTTGTGCACGCATTCGACGACGGTACGTCGTCTCTGCCCGGTCCGGCGTCCGGTGTGTTCGGTCATCAGGTGTCCGTCGGTCATGATCCACCCCAGCCCGGTCCGGTAGAGCAGCGTCGGTGCGGCGAGCAACCGCTGCGTGATGCGCCGCCTCTTACGGGGCATGGAAATCTTCTTCGTGTGAACGGTTTGCTCGCGATGGGCGTGGTGTCCGGTAGGCCGGTCGTCGTTGTCGTGGCCGGCCTACCGGGCGGGGACGCTGGTCCCTGGGCGGTTGTGCGCTTATCCCGTCAGAGGCTGTAGACCTCGGTGAGGCTTTCGCTCAGCGGCATGGGCTTCCGGCCCAGCAGGTTTTCGAGGTCCCGCGTGATGATCTCGTATCGTCCCTCGCGCATATCGGTGATGAACGCGGAGAGGGCTGTGACGCCGAACTCGGGGACGCCGGCGCTGCGCAGCCCGTCGGCGAACGTCTGCGGATCGGGGCTCACGTAGGCGACGGGCTTTCCCGAGCGCTCGGACAGCACGTGCGCGATGTCGGCGAAGGTGTGGGCTTCGGACGCTGTGAGTTCGTAGGTCTTGTCCTCGTGGCCGTCCTGGAGGAGGACGTTGGCGGCTGCTTCGCCCATTTCCCGGCGCAGTGCGAACGGGATTCTGCCGTTCCCGGCGGGCACGTTGACCCCGAGGTCGAACACCTTCTCGCCGAGGAAGAAGGGCAGTGCATCGGTGTACATCGAGTTCCGCAGGATGGTGTGTGCGATGCCGCTGCTCCTGAGGTGGTCCTCGGTCCGGAAATGTGCTGTGAGCATCGGGCTCATCGGTGAGGCTTCCGCGTCCTTGACTGCCGTGCCCGTGTAGACCACGTGCTCGACACCGGCCTTTTCCGCGGCACCGACGACGTTCATGTGCTGGGTCAGAAGATTACCGTGGTCGTTCGAGGAGACGAGCAGGACCTTGCGAACGCCCTGCATCGCCTGTTCGAGCGCGGCCGAGTTGTCATAGTCACCGAACCGCACATCGACACCCTTGGCGCGCAGTGGTTCCGCCTTCGCCTCGCTCCGTGCGAAGGCGACGACCTGGTCGGCCCCGACCTGGGTGAGCAGGTGATCGATGGCCGCGGAACCGAGGTGTCCGGTGGCGCCTGTCACGAGAAACATTTTTCATCCTTCGTGCTTCGTTGCGTCATCGTGGGTGAGCAGCCGGCGCCAGGGTGGACGACCGGCGTTGCGGGGAGCGGGCCGGTCGACCGACCGGCCCCGACCCGCGGCGTCCAGGGCGATCCGCGGTCAGGATCGCCCCGGACGGTCAATCGCCCGGCACCGCGCCCTGGCTGTTGCCGTCAGGGTCGCTGTTGTCCTGGTCGGCGGCGGGCTCGTGCAAGGCCGTGCCGGGCACGGCGCACACTCCGGTCACCGGGTCGCAGTAGCCGTCCGCCTCGCTCTCGATGAGTTGCAGCGGCGCCACCGGCCCGGGTGTCGTCTCAGCCATCGACCTGCCCCCATGCCCGCTCGATCGCGTCGGCGTACTGGCTTGTGCTCACCGCGCCGGGAATACCGAGGCGCTTGCCGAGAACGGTGAAGGGCACGCCCTGGGCTCCCAGGCGCACAGCCTCGTCGTGATCGGCCCGCACTGCGTCGGTGTAGCGGTCGGTGGCGAGGACGTCGCGGACCTCGTCGACGGGGATGCCGAGAGCCTCGCCGAGCCGGATCAGCGTGCTGTGGGCGAAGGCGTCGTCGTTGCCGCTGAACACCTCGGTTTGCATCGCGCGCAGGAACGCCCAGGAGACCTGGTACTCCCCGCCGAGGTGCACCAGGCGCAGCAGGTCCAGCGTGTTGCCGGCCGGCCGGTCCACTTCGTAGCGCAGCCCCTCGGCCACGGCCTTCTTGGCCAGGCTCTCCTCCATCGCGCGCGCCTGCGCCGGCGAAACCGAGTACTTCTTCGCCAGGTATTCCAGTGTCGGGGCGACCGTGGTGGGTGCGGCCGGGTCGAGCTGGAAGGTGTGGACCTTCAGCTCGATGCTGGCGCCGTGCGGAGACATCTCGACCGCCCTGCTCAGGCGCTCCTCCCCGAGATAGCACCACGGACAGAGCACATCCGCCCACACGTCGATCGTCAGCCGGGCAGAGGTCGGGACTGCTGCCGATTTCATCAAGGCCGCCTTCCGGTAATTTGAGCCGAACCTCAACATGAGGCTAGCATCAACTTGAGTATCGTCTCAATATGAGGGGTGGTGGGCATGTCCGAGTCCAAGCCGCTGCGCCGCGACGCGCGGGACAACGCGGCCAAACTGCGCTCCGCTGCGCTCGACACCTTCCTGGCGAAGGGGCTCGGCGCGTCACTGCACGAGATCGCGCAGGCCGCGGGTGTGAGCATCGGCACTCTCTACAACCGCTTCGGCTCGCGCGAAGCCCTCATCGACGCGGTCGTACCCGAGGTCGCCGGGAAACGGCTGGAAGCCCTGCGCGCCGACGTGATCGCGAAGCCCGCCCCCCGGGAGCGGCTGGAGGCGTTCGTACGAGGCGTGATCGATATACAGCGCGACGACCCGGCCCTCAACGACGCGGTCCTGCGGCGGTACCCAGATGCGACCGCACTGCTCGGGGTCTGCGACGTTTCGAACGCACTCGGCCGCGACCTCGTGCGTGAGGCCCACCAGGAAGGCTCGCTGTCCCCCGACTTCACGGAGAACGACCTGTTCTGCCTGCTCTGGCTGGCCGGCACGGTCAGCCGTGACCCTGCCGCGCCGATGGGATGGCGCCGCGTGCTCGACCGCACCCTTGATGCGGCATGGACCGGCGGCACCCCCGTTCCGGCAGTTCCTCTCTCTACGGAACCGCCGCCGCATGCGCCTGCCGCTGATTTCTCCTGACGCGGACCGGTGCGGGCGTCGCCTCCGGTTGCCGCCCCAAAGGATGCCGACCGGCACGGGAGTGCGGCCCCTCCGCGCGGAGGGGCCGCACCTTCCGAGCGGTCAGCGCCTCAGGGACGCCGGCGCCTCTATGCGGCGTCGGCCAACTGCGCGGCCAGACCCATGGCCTTGGCCTTGGCCTCTTCGTGGGCACGGGCACGCGATGCCTCGTAGAGCGGGAGCAGTGCGGCCATGGCCGGGTCGACCGGGGCGCCGGTCAGCTCGGGGACGATGAACTCGATCTCCATGCCCAGCATCATGCCGAAGACGCCTTCGAGGAAGTTCTGCACATAGTCGTAGCCGTCACGGGGAGTGCCGGGACCGTAGGCGCCGCCGCGGCTGGTGATGACGGTGATGTGCTTGCCCTTGAGAGTGGCGGCGCCCATGGCGGTGCGGCCGATCAGGACCACGTTGTCGATCCACGCCTTGAGGCTGGAGGGCACCGAGAGGTTGTACATCGGGGCGCCGATCAGCACGGCGTCCGCCCTTTCGAGTTCCTCGATCAGCTCCTTGCGCTCGGCGAACGCCGCGGCCTGCTCCGGGGTGTGCTCGGCGGGGTCGACATAGCCGGCGTGCTGCGCGGCCGCCGAGATGTGGGAGGCCGGGCTCACGGAAAGGTCGCGGTGGACGACCGTGCCGCCGGGGTGCTGCTCCCGCCAGACCTTGAGGAAGGTCTCCGCGACCGAACGCGACGCGGATTCGGACACGGACAGGACGGACGAGTCGATGTGCAGAAGGGTGGGCATGATGAATCTCCAACGGTTGGAACGGTGTTCTTCGAAGGTGGTTCGCGGGTACGCCCGGCTGCCCGTCCCTGCTGCGCAACCGCCGTTGACGGACACGGGGACGGGGCTGATGGGCATGGTGCGTGCGATGGCCAGGACTGCTCGGGTGGCTACCGGATGCCACCCGGCAGGTTGTGGGCGATCCAGGGCTGGCCGCGCCTGGTGTGCGCCTGCCAGTAGTGCTCGGCAACGCTGGCGGGCTCGGTACCCGGTCGGGCGCTGAAGCGACGCGCAATGGCCGGGCCCGCTCCGACGACGGACATGGAATGGACCTCCTCGTGTGACGAGAGAGCGCCAAGCCGGCCCGCAGGGCAGGCCGGGTGGCCGTGCTCCCATCGACCCCGCGCAACTTGACGGTAGTCTCAATTTCGGGACCGTAACATAACTTGAATGATCCATCAACTTACTGCTTCTGGCGTATCGCCGCTGGTGGGTGACTGTCGGGCGGGTCGGTTGTGGCGGATGCCCGCGGGGCTTTGTCGATCGGGGCGGATTGGTGTGTGTGGGTGGTTGCCTCGCGGGGTAATTTGAAGGTAACCTCAAGTTGATGTAGGCCTCAGGTTCTGGTGGGTAAGACGTGTCCGGGAGCGCCCGGGACGCGGGTGCTGCGTCCTCTCTCGGCGGTGCCCGGAAAGGAGACACGCGCATGGTCGGCCCGTCACGCGTACCGGTCCGACGGCTGCTGGCAACACCTGTGGCCACGCACCCGGCTCGGCCGGGCGGATCGCCCGGTAGGGGTTCGCCGGGCGGCTCGCTCCCTGACGTGAACGAGCCGGCTCAATCGGTCCCCGCATCGGGTGATATGCGGGGCACTGTGCCTGCCGGGCCACCCAGCCGCCTCGCCGTGGCCCATCGGGCCGTAGCCGTCCTTCCGGGACGCTTCCGTGCGGAATCTGCATTCGCCTTCAGGGATCACTTTGCCTGTCGCCGCAGTGCGGCAAGCCGGACCTACTTCTCAGGAGCCAACGCACATGGATCTGAACCTTGCCGGGAAGACCGCCGTCGTCACAGGGGCCAGCAAGGGAATCGGGCTGGCGATCGTCCAGGCCCTCATCGCGGAAGGTGTGAAAGTGGTCGGCGCGGCGCGGACCGTCACCCCGGAGCTCGCGGACAGCGGTGCGATCGGCGCCCGCGCTGACCTGGCAACAGCCGAAGGAGTCCAACTCGTCGCAGACCGGGCGCTGGCCGAACTCGGCGCGATCGATCTGCTGGTCAACAACGTCGGAGGCGCCAGCTCCTCCGACCTGCCGGTCGGCGACATCGTCGCGATCGACGACACCGTCTGGCAGCAGGCGTTCGACCTGACCTTCCTCAGTGCTGTACGGATGACCAGGGCCCTGCTGCCCAGCCTCCTGCAACAGCGCGGCGTGATAGTCAACGTCTCGTCCATGGCCGCGCGCGTGCCCTCCGCCGGGGCCGTGTCCTACGCCACCGCCAAGGCCGCGCTGACAGCGTTCAGCCGAGCCCTCGCCGAAGAGGTCGGCCCGCAGGGCGTACGGGTCAACACCGTCTCGCCGGGGCCCGTCCGCACCACTTTGTGGGACTCGTCCGACAGCTATGCCGCGAAGATGGCCGCAGCCGCAGGCATCAGCCAGGCCGAACTGCTGGCCTCCCTGCCTGCCGAATCGGGCATCACCCTGGGCCGCCTCGGTGCCCCAGCCGAGGTGGCAGATCTCATCGTCTACCTCGCCTCCCCGAGGGCCGCCTTCATCACCGGCGCCGACTACCTGATCGACGGCGGCGCCGTAAAGACCACCTGACACATCTCAGAAGGACGCGGGCGCCCGGCGGCCTGCAGTTCCCAACCCCCGCGGTCGCCCGAGGCCAGGAGACGGCTTGAGTTGCGATCATCCAGCACGATTCATTATGGGAGCAATCAATGTTCACCGGCTACGCGATCTCCGCGGTACTGGTCGCCCTGCTGCTGTCGGGATCCGCCTGGGGCACTGTGACCAGGAACGAGAAAGTGACCGTCGGCCTGGCCGAAGTCGGTATCGCGGACCGCTGGTTCCTGCCGCTGGGCCTCATCAAATTCGCCGGCGCGGCATGACTGCTGACCGGTCTCGCCGTGCGCCCACTTGGGATCGCCGCCGCCGTCGGTGTCGTCCTCTTCTTCATGGGCGCCGTACTCACACACCTTCGGGCAGGCGACACGAAAGGCTCGGCCGGTCCGGCGGTTCTGCTGCTGGTCTCCTGCATACCGCTGATCTTCGCCGTTGCCTCAGCATGACAGCTCCGGCACCGGTGACGGAATGGAGGGGTTCCCCCAGCGAAGCCACGCGTCGGATACGGCCGACCGGGTCTTCATCCACCCGAATCACCGAGCAGCCTGATGCCATCATGCCGCGCACAACGAGTTGCCAACCGCCCGATCGGACTCGCGTGATCCGCGAGCAGTCAGGCCCGCCGGCAGGCAGAGCCAACGTTGCCGTGACCGCGACGGCCACGTTCAACCATCAATCCCTGTTCTCCGACTCTCCCAAGCCAATGACGATCAAGGGACCCACCATGGCGATACAGCGTCTCAACCACGCCGTGCTCTACGTCCGCAACGTGGAGCGCAGCGTCACCTTCTACACCACGCTCCTCGGATTTCGTACCGTGTTCCGCCTTCATGCCGACGGAGACCGTGTCCCTGAGGTCGCGTTCCTGCAGGCCGAGGGATCCTCTAACGACCACGACCTTGGTCTTCTCCAGATCGACGGCCCCGCTGATGGCCCCGAGGCCCGAGGGCGTACCGCCGGGCTCACTCACCTGGCCTGGGAAGTGGAAACGCTGGCCGAGCTGAAGCAGGTCCGCACCAGGCTGATCGAGGCTGGCGCGCTGGTTAACGAGACCGACCACGGAACCACCAAGGCTCTGTACGCGCACGACCCCGACGGGCTGGAGTTCGAGGTGTGCTGGCTGATGCCCGCCGAACTGATCACCAGCGAGACGGGCCGAACAGCCACCATGCCGCTCGACCTGGACTCGGACATCGAGCGATTCGGCGCGGACACTCTCGGAGGGATCGGCGTCTCCGCGCCCGTCGCGCGTTGACGGTCGATAACATGCGGAACTCCCGGCCTGCACGAGTCCGCACTGGGAGTTTTACGAAACCGACCTGGGCATGTGATCGATAGGACTCGAGGGAACCGCAACTTCCTGAACAAAGAGACAGAGGCAGTCGGAAGCGGTCACAGATGACTGCAAATGCGGATGTGGGATCCCAATAGAGTCCAGGGGCTGCGGTTCTGGCCGGTTCTCGCGGAGTTGGACCGTGTTCTATGTGGTGAGGAAGACCGGTTGCTTGTAGCGGCAGAGTGCGGCGGTGAGGTCGAGTTGCGGGGGTGGCGTTGACCGGAGGAGTGTTTCGTGGCGGGCATCCGGGCGGTCGGCGCCGCGCCTCGACATAGGAGCCGTCTCACCGCAGCGGATGTACGTGCCAGTCGATGGCGGTGGCGATCGCACCGGGGCCCGTCCCGTCTCCCGGCGGATGCGTTCGCCTCGCAGCCGGGCTGTCCTTGCCTGAGACGTTCTGCCGCTCGGCGCTGCCCACAATCCTGCCACCGAGTCGGACCGGATCCCGCCTCTGCTGCTTGCGGGGCAGGATGAGGAGGAGGCGATGGCCGCAGACTCGCACATAGTACGAGGTACCGACTGACTGGTGGCCCTGTACGGTCGCTGGGCGAAGCTAGTGCCGCATCAAGCAACGTTCGCCCCGTTCGTGCGGCGAGTCCCGCGTAGCTGGTGGGCTGTATCTTGGCGCCATGGATTACCTGGTTGATCTTCGGCGTGAACTGGATGCGTTCGGCGCCGTGCTGGATGGTGATTTGTCGGCTCCGGTCGAGCATTGTGGTGGTTGGAGGTTGGTGGATCTGGCCGTGCATATGGGAGCGGGGAACCTGTGGGTCGTCGCGGCGGTACAGGAGGGGCATGGCGATAGCTACGACGAGGGTGCCGCACCCCGTGACCGGGCTGGTCTCAAGGCTTGGTATGCCAAGACGGCGGACGCGCTTGTGCAGGCCCTGTCGGTTGATCCCTCGACCGAGGCGTGGACGTTCTTCCCGCCGCACACGGTCGGGTTCTGGCGTCGGCGCCGCAGCCAGGAGACGCTGATGCACCGGTGGGACGCCGAGCACGCGCTCGGCTCGGCGACGCCGATGGATGCGGCGCTCGCCGTCGACGGTGTCGCCGAGGTCTTCGACACCATGGCGCCCCGCATGATCTCCAAGGGGGCCGCCACCTGTCCCGAGCGTGCCGTGCGGATCACCACCACCGACTCTGGCCGCTGTTGGACTTACGGGACCGGTGAGCCGATCGCGGAGGTCTCGGGCACTGCCGAGGACCTGCTGCTGATGTTGTGGGGGCGCAAGCCTCGGGATACTGGAACGGTGACCTGGGCTGGGGATCGTGAGGCGGGGTTGGGTGTGCTGGCCGGGCCGCTGGTCCCCTGACTTGGGATCAGGCGACGTTCACCCTGGCAACAACGGCGCGTAGGCGCCGGTCGTCGGCGTGCTTGTTCCGCCAGATGATGTAGCGGCGGATCATGCTGGCCTGGGCCTTGTGGCTGGGATGGTCGGTGCCGTCGAGGGCGAAGTAGCGCAGGGCGGTGAACTGGGCCTCGATCCGGTTCAGCCAGGAGCTGTTGGTTGGGGTATAGGCGATCTCCACGTTGTTCGCCGCCGCCCAGGTCGCGACCCGGCGACACCGCTTCGTCGTCAGGTGCGGCGAGTAGTTGTCGCAGACGATCGCAATGCGTATTTCCAGTGAGCGCAGGTAGCGGCAGAACTCCAGGAACTTGGAGCGGTTCTTGGTCTTCTTGATGTGCCCGTAGAGCTGGTCCTTGGCCAGGTCGTAGGCGGCGAAGAGGTGCCGGACTCCGTGTGGGCGGGTGTAGGTCGCCCGGCGCCGGGGCCTCGGCTCGCGGTCGGGGTCCTTGTGTCGTCCGCCGCGTTCGGTCCACTGCCGGCCAGGGTGGGGCTGGAGGTTGAGCGGGCCGAACTCGTCCATGCAGAAGATGACTTCGGGCTCCCCCTCCTCGGGTACGACCTCGCCGTCGGCGATCGCGTAGAGGTGCTCGACGCGGGCCTTCTTGGCCGCGTAGTCGGGGTCGCGTGAGGTCTTCCAGGTCTTCACGCGTTGAAACGAGACGCCCTCCTCGCGGAGCAGGATGCGCAGACCCTCGTGGCTGATCTCGTCGACCACCCCCTCGGCGACTAGGAAGTCGGCCAGCTTGGCCAGGCTCCAGGTCGAGAAGGGCAGGCCGTGCTCGGCCGGCTTCGACTTGGCGGTCTTCTTGATCTCCCGGAGTTCCGGGAGGGTGAAGGTCTTCGGCCGACCGCCCCTGTACTTGGGGTAGAGCGAGTCGAAGCCGTCCACGTTGAAGTTGTGGACCACGTCCCGGACCCGGTCCGGACTGGTGAACGTCACCTCGGCGATCTTCGCTACCGGCATGCCCTGCGCTGACAACAGCACCATCTGGGCTCGCCGCCAGGTCACCACCGAACCGGTTCCTCTACGGATGATCCGCAGCAACCGCTTGCCCTCGTCGTCATCGATCTCCCGGACCCGCACGCGTTCAGCCACAACGTGATCATTCTGGCCTTCCGGTGCGGCCCTGCGCAGCAACCGGACGGCACGTCACGACAGGGCGAACGTTGCCTGATGCGGCACTAGTTGTCCGCGAGTTGCTGCGTGGCGACTGCACCTGCAGCGAGTTGTGCGCGGCCCCTGCCCATGCTGTCGGACAAGGCGCTGTCCGACCGGCTGGCACAGCTTGCCGAGGCCAGAGTTGTCGAGCGTGACCGTCGACCGGTGTGGTCGCCACGAGTGGGCTATACGCTTACCTTGCGTTGGATACCGCCTCGGCCCTGCCCTCCAGGCCCTGTGGGACTTGGGTGCGGAGACGTCGGCACGAGTCGGCGGGAGGTGAGAACACCTGCGCGCAGGATCGAGTCCGTCGTGCGACGACGGCCGCGACCAGCTGGTGCCGGTGCGTCGGCATGCCTGCACCAGGGACAGTCCGAGGAAGTCGTGACCCGTTGACGCTGCGGAATCGGGCGTCACGGTCGAGACGCTCCACCGGGCACCGGTGGCCGAGGCAGCGGGAGCTGTGGAGCGTGCGGATCACTCGGTCAACGGCACCCGTCGGCCTCGGCGCCAATAAGTAACAGATGATTCTCTGGGGACACCTGTTACTCCTTTGGCTGTGGTGAGTGATGAACGCACCCTCGGGACGGATCGCCGCGTGCGGCGCTCGCGTGCTGCGCTGCTGACCGCCGCCGAGTCCCTCGTGAGGCTCCGGGCGACCACCGACGTGTCGGTGCACGATCTGGCGGAGACCGCCGGAGTGAGCCGCCGGGTCCTCTACCAGCATTTCGGCGACCGCGACACCCTGTTGGTGGCGACCGCGCTCCATGTTCTCGACCGCGACCTGCTCCGGACCCTTCCGGAGGATCAGCACGGCGATCCGCCCGTCGCCGCACTCGTCGGGCACGTCGCCGACAACCGTGTCTTCTACCGGGCGATCCTCACCGGAACGTGCGCCCACGCGGCCGGCCGAGCCGTCACCGAGCTCTTCGCCCCCCATGCCGTGCGACGCGTGAGCCAGATGTTCGGCGATCTCGACCGGGCAACCGCCCGAGAGGTAAGTGACTTCTTCGGCGGGGCCATCACCACCGCGCCGACCACCTGGCTCGTCGACGACTGGGACGGGGTCCCACCCGAGGACTTCGCTGCCCGCCTCACCCGCATCGAGCGCGTCCTGTCCCACGCGCACCGGCGAGTTCGCCCCGAACCCCGCACGTGACCAGGAACGTCACGCGCGCTGGCCCGCACACCCCGCGCCCACATCTCCCGAGACGAGGAAACCGCTCGTGAGCCAGCAGATGGAAGACACCCTCGCCACACTCTGCGAGAAGGCGAAGGCCGCCGCCGGCCTGCCCGTACCCCCGATCGATCAGTCGCGTGCGGACCTTCTCACGTTCCTGGCCGGCTTCCCCGAAGTCCCCGGCGTGACGATCAACCCCGCGGACGCGGGCGGAGTCGACGGCGAGTGGACAGTCCCGGACGAGGGCGAGGCGCACGGCGCGATCCTCTACTTCCACGGCGGCGGGTTCATCCAGGGCGCGCCTGTCGGACACCGCAGAATCGTGTCCACCCTCAGCCTGAACGCTGGTACGCGCGCGCTGAGCATCGACTACCGGCTCGCCCCCGAGAACCCCTACCCGGCAGCACTGGACGACGCTCTCACCGCCTACGAATGGCTCATCGGCGACGGTGGGGAGACCCCCGCCGACGTGGTCCTCGCCGGTGACTCCGCGGGTGCCACCCTCGTCGCCGCACTCCTGGTCCGGCTCCGAGACGAGAACCGCCCGCTCCCGGCCGGCGCGTTCCTCATCTCCCCCGCCACGGACATAGCCTGCACCGGCGAGTCGGTCACCATACGGGCACACCGCGATCCCTTGCTCTCCCTGGAGGCGATGCAGATGATCGCCGCCGCCTATGTACCCCAAGGCGCCGACCCCCTGCATCCCTGGATCAGCCCGCACTACGCCGACCTCGCCGGACTCCCGCCGCTGCTCATCCACGTCGGTGACAACGAAGTCCTCCTCAGTGATGCCGAGAGGCTCACCGGCCATGCTCAGGCAGCGGGCGTCGACACCGAACTGAAGATCTGGGACGGAGCGTTCCACGTCTTCCACAACTACCTCGGAATCATCCCCGAAGCGGATCAAGCCCTCGCCGAAGCAGGTGCCTGGATCAAGACCGTGATCACCGCGCCCTGACCACGACCACCGGCGTACAGGGGAACCGGGCCCCCGCTGGATTCCCGTAACCCCCGGGCCGCCGACGGGCCCGGGCCGTTACGTGAGGGAGCCGGCGGCCTTGTCCCTGGCCCACCCCTCCAGGGTCTCGTAGCCGAGGCGGCGGTCCTCGTCGGTCAGGGCCCTGGCCTGGTAGGTGAGTTCGATGCGCTGGCCGTTGGGGTCGAAGAAGTACAGGGAGTGGAACAGGCCGCCGTGGTCGACCTCGCCCGCGACAGCAACGCCGGCGGCTTCGAGGTGGCGGTGCCAGCGGGCCAGTTCCTCGCGGGAGTCGACCGACAGGGCGAGATGCTTGGCCCACGAGGGCACCTGGTCGTCGACGGGGTCGAGACCGCCGGCGAGTTCGAAGAAGGCGATGCAGGCGCCGTCCTTGAAGGAGTAGAAGGCGTGGAGGTAGCCGGGCGCCTCCTCGCCCGTGCTCATGGTGTGTCCGTCGGCCCTGATGGCGGCCTTGAACTCGCACCCCATCATCTCGGTCCAGAAGGTGTGCGTGATCGCCATGTCCTTGGTCGCCAGGGCGTAGTGGTTGAGTCGCTCGGGGGTGAGGAGAGGCGTGGCTACGGGTGTCATCCTTGAAACTCCTGGCCTTGTGAAGTGGTGCGGTGCAGCCGGGCCGGCGGCCCGCCGGGACTGCTGTGGTTCAGGGGGCGACGACGTAGTTACTGAAGCCGCCGTTCCGGTTCTTGAAGAGCGCCAGCGCGTCGTTGATCTCTTCGAGCCTGAAGACCTCGTGCTCGAAGAAGCTCAGGTCCAGGGCGCCGCTGTCGGCCATGTCCGCCAGCTCCTGGCCGTCGCCCGTGGTGAACCAGTTTGAGCCGGTCACCCGCTGGTCGCCGATCATCAGGTTGTTGAGGTTGAGGGGAACATCGCCCAGCACGGCGCCGATATTGACATGCTGACCGCCCCGGCGCATGGCCGCGTAGGCATCCAGGAGCGCGTCCGCCCGGGTGCCCGGCCCCAGGGCGTCGATCACGACACCCGCACCCCGGTCATCGGTCCGGGAGCGGGCCCATTCCGCGACGGAACCGCCACCGCGGGTGGAGAACACCTCGATGCGCTCCGGACAGATCGCCTTGACCTGACGGAGCAGCGTTTCGTCGCGGCCTACGGCCAGAATCCTGGGGGCGCCCATGGTGAGTGCGAGGAGGACGACGCCGAGCCCGAGCGTGCCGCTCGCGCCGTTGACGAGGACCGCTGTCCGCGGGCCGGCTCCGGCGCGCTTGAGCGCGCGGTAGCCGGTTCCGAGATAGCCGAAGCGGGCCGCCGTCTCGAAGGGGACGCTGTCCGGGAGCGTGACCAGGCTGTACACCGGGGCGGTCATGTACTCGGCGAGTCCCCCGTAGGGGTAGTCCTCGAAAAGAGCCGCCGATCCGGGGCCGAAGCCGAAGTAGCCGTTGAAAGTATAGGAATCGCAGGCGATGCCGTTGCCCGAGCGGCAGTCGGCGCAGCCGCCGCAGTAGCGCCCCGGGTTGACGTAGACGCGGGTGCCGATGTCAATCCCGTACACCTGGTCGCCTTTGGCGACCACGACACCTGCCGGGTCGAGCCCGAAGACCGCCGGAAGAGGCGGCAGGAAGAGGTCCGGGTACCACTCGCCGAGGTGGTTGAGGACGTTGCCGAGGTTGGGCACGATGCCGCATGCCCTGACCTCGACGAGCACGTCGGTGGGGCGCGGCTCCGGTACGTCGACGGTGTCGATGGTCAGGGGTTGGTGTACGGCGTGCATACGAGCAGCTCGCATCGTCTTTGACACTGCGCTTCGTCCTTAGGTTGGGGCGGCTCGCCGGGACGGGGATGGTGTAGGGGGCCTGAGAGCACTGCTCAAGGGTCGACGCCCGAGCTACTGCTATCGTTAGCACAACATCAGGGTTTCTCCCCTGTCAAGCCTTCGGGCGGTGTTCAGTACGACGGGCTCGGCTGCTCGACGCGGCTGTCCCGGTCCGCCGCGACCTGCCGCAGCCCCGCGATCACAGCGGCGCTGCGCGGGGTCGGCGGGTTGTTCTCGTTCCAGGCCGCGACGACCCGGAACGCGGGCGCGGGTCCGGTGATGGGCCTGCTCACGACGGGCAGACCGTCCACGGACCGGGCCAACGCCCAGTGCTGCACGAGGATCGTGTAGCCGAGGCCGTGGGCGACCATCGACCGGACGACCTCGATACTCGGGGACCGGTAGGCGATGTCCGCCTCCAACCCCCGCTCGTGCAGCAGTTTCTCGGCGTTGGTGGGGCTGGGGTCGAGTTCCAGGAGGATCAGCCGCTCGTCGGCGAGGTCCCGCAGGTCGATCTCCTGACGCTGCGCGAGGGCGTGGCCCGCGGCGAGCAGAACCTGAGCCCGTCCCGAGACGATGCGGCTGCGCGCGATTCCCGCCCCCAGGCCCGTGTCGTAGGTGAGTGCCAGCTCGCAGGTTCCTTCGAGCAGGGCGCGGCGCAGTGCCTGCTGCGATCCCTCGGTCACCTCGATCTCTACCGCCGGGTGCAGGGTGGCGAACGAGGAGAACAGCGGCGGCAGGTAGAACGGCGCGAGAGTGGTGAAACATCCGAGGGCCACGCGCCCTCTGATGCGGTGCTCCGGTGAGCGTGCGCTCGACTGGAGATCGCCGACCGCCGCGAGGACGCGCCTCGCGTCGCGCACCGCGCTCTCACCGGCGTCGGTCAGGGTCACGCCCTGCCCCGGGTGACGCTGCAGCAGCCGGGCCCCGAGGCGGCGCTCCAGATCGTTGATCCCGAGGGAGATGGACGCCTGGGACACCTGGCTCGCCTCGGCCGCCGCCGTCATCGATCCGTGATCGGCAACGGCAACGAGGTAGGCGACCTGCCGCAAGGAGATGTTGGCGATGGTCATAAGCACCTCCTATGCCCCTGGTCAGAGACTCCGGGTTCAGTCTCTCCGTGCCGGCTGTCACGATACAAGCTCAGTGTGCAATCGTTCGCGCACTCCTGTCCCAGAGCCGCGAGGACTGACATGACTCTTTCCATCGACTCGGTTCAGCTGTCCGATCTCTGGACCGATCCCTATCCCGTGTACGCCCATCTGCGTGAGAACCAGCCGGTCAGCTGGGTGCCGTCGACGGGCAGGTATCTGATCACGCGCCAGCAGGACGTGCTGGACGTGGAACGCAACACCGCCGTCTTCAGCAACTGTGAGACTCCGACGCTCGCCGAACGGGTCATGGGCGAGACGATCCTCCGCAAGGACGGCGAGGACCACCGGCGCCAGCGGATCGCTCTCGAAGCGCCGCTGAAACCCCGGGCGGTCAGGGAACACTGGCTGCCGCTGTTCCAGCGCAACGCCGAGACGCTGGTCGGGGCGTTCACGGACGCCGGTCGCGCCGACCTGTTCACCGACTTCGCCGCGCCTCTGGCGGGAATGAACCTGGCCGCCTTCCTCGGCCTGCGGGGCGTCACCGCGCACCAGCTGATCGAGTGGTCCCAGGCGCTGATCGACGGCGCCGGGAACTACGCCGACGACGCCGGGGTGTGGGCGCGCTGCGACGCCGCGACCCGGGCCGTCGACGACGCGATCACCGAGGCCATGGCCTTCCTGCGCGGATCGCCCGACCACTCGGTCATCTCCTCGATGATGCATGCGGTGGATCCCCTCACCGAAGCCCAGATCCGGGGGAACGTCAAAGTCGTCATCGGCGGTGGCCTCAACGAGCCGCGTGACGCGCTCCTTGTCGGTGCCCACGGACTGCTGACCAACCCGTCACAGCGGGCCGACGTCATGGCAGACGCCGCACTGTGGAAGAAGGTGTTCGAAGAGGCGGTGCGCTGGGTCTCCCCCATCGGCATGTACCCGCGTCAGGTCGTCACCGAAGTGGAGGTCGCCGGTGTGAAGCTTCGCCCCGGTGACCGCGTCGGCCTGGTGGTGGCGTCCGCCAACAGGGACCGTACGGTCTACGACCACGCCGACGAGTTCGACATCCACCGGTCCGTGGCGCACCACGTCGCCTTCGGCGGCGGCCCTCACTTCTGCGCCGGAGCATGGGTCTCCCGCGCGGCCGTCGGCCAGGCCGGCCTGCCGACGCTGTTCGGACGGCTGCGCAATCTGCGGCTCGACGACGCCGAACCGGTGCGCTGGGGCGGATGGGTGTTCAGAGGTCCCCTGACCATGCCCGTCACCTGGGACGCCTGATCCGCCCCACTCGATCTGTGGGCACCCATGACCGCATCACCACTGAACGAGGTACACATGCGCATTGCCAGCCAGTCAGGTCGAGCCGTTCTCGTCGAGGACGGCATGTGTCTCGACATCGCCGAAGCCAGCGGGCACCGGTTCGGCGCCGAGCTGGGAGACCTGTACACCGACTGGGCCGCGTTCCGGGCCTGGGCCGCGGACGGCCCGGCGGGCCTCCGCAGCCCCCTCGACCCCGGTCGGCTCGGTCCGGTCAGCCCGCGGCCACGCCAGTCCTTCTGTATCGGGCTCAACTACCGCAAGCACGCCGAGGAAGCCGGCTGGGCCGTACCTGACGTACCGATGGTCTTCACCAAGTTCCCGAGTTCCGTCACCGGCGCGGTGGCCGAGATCGAGCTGACCGGTGCGAGCGTGGACTGGGAGGTGGAACTGGTCGTGGTCATCGGGGAACGGGCTCACCGGGTGAGCGAGGAGGACGCGTGGTCTCACGTGGCCGGTCTGACCATCGGCCAGGACATCTCCGACCGCCGGACCCAGAAGCGCCCCAGCGGCGCGCCGCAGCATTCGCTCGGCAAGTCGCACCCCGGCTACTCGCCCATCGGACCGGTGCTCGTCTCACCCGACGAGTTCGAGAACCCCGACAGGCTGCGGCTCGGCTGCTCCCTCAACGGCGAGGAAATGCAGAACGGTTGCACCGACGACCTGGTCTTCCCGGTGGCACACCTCATCGCCTACCTGTCCGACATGCTCCCCCTGCTCCCGGGCGACATCATCTTCACCGGTACGCCGTCGGGAATCGGCTCGGCCCGCACACCGCCGCGGTTCCTGGCCCCGGGGGACCGGCTGGACAGCTGGATCGAAGGCATTGGGGAGATGAGCAACACCTTCGTCTCCGGTCCCGGCGTGAGGATGTGAGCCCGGCCGTGTCCGCAGCACTGTGTCTGACCGTGGACAACCTCGGCAGCGCCCTGGCCATCGGCCGGGGCCGCGCCGTACGCCCCGACCCCGACGAGCCGGGCCTGTCCGTCGGTCTGCCGGCGGCACTCGCGCTCTTCGACGAACTCCAGGTGCGGGCCACCTTCTTCGTCGAGGGCTGGAACGGCATTCACCATCCCGCGGCGATCGGCTCCATGCTGGAGCATCGGCACGAGGTCGGACTGCACGGGTGGGTGCACGAGCGGTGGGCCGAACTCGACGACGACCGGCAGGAGACGCTGCTGTGGGACGGCACGGCGGCGCTGAGGCTGGCGGGAGCCGACCCACGCGGCTTCCGGGCGCCGGGCGGCTACCGCGGCCGCCGTACCGCACGGGTCCTGACCGAACTCGGCTACCGCTACGACAGCAGCATCGAAAAGCGGACCGAGGACGATCCCCTGCGGGTCCACACCCTCGACGGTGGGCTGGCCGTCGTACCGTGGCACTGGCAGGGAAACGACTACTGGCAGTACGTCATGCATCCCGACGGCGGCCGGAGCCCCGCGCAGGTGCTGGACAACTGGCGGCGCTCACTCGCGGACGCCGTTCTCACGAACGGGCTGATGACGCTGACCGTGCACCCATTCGTCTCCTTCACGGACGCCGAGCGGCTGCACACGCTGCGCCGGTTCCTCGAAGAGGCGCTCTCCGACCCCGCCGTCACCGTGACCAGCGCCGCAGGGCTGCTGGACGCCTGTCCGCCGTCCGCCGCGTCCCGCCCCTGACCGGTACGCGTCCCGGCGGGCGCGGCGTCGCCGTCGCCCGCCGGGACGAAAGAAAGATGGGGGAATGCGCGGTCCGGCGCCGCGGCGCAGCCGCCGTGGCGCCGGACCGCGGGGGCTCAGACGCGCTCGGCACCGAGCAGGACGAAGGCGAGTGTCGCGGGCTCGGCACTCCTGTTCCGCCAGGCGTGCCGGCCGCCCAGCTGCACGACCGTGTCGCCGGCGTGCAACTCCGTCTCGACCCCACCGTCAACCTCGATCCAGATGGACCCGGAGATCACGACGACGAGGTCCACCGTGTCCGTCCGGTGCATACCCGGCGCGTCCGGCTCCATCGAGGCGGCCATGTCCGGCGAGTCGGCAGCGAACTCCGCTCCCGCGGCGGCCGGGTCGAAGCCCGGGCTCAGCGCCACCGAATCGGGCGCGTACTGGATCAGCGCGAAGGTCGAACCGCCCGGAGGGGGGAGGAACGGGCCCGCCGCCACGGTCGACTCGCCGTCCGGGACGGCGGTCGTCAGACCATCCCGCGTTCCCCAGATCCGCGCGACGGCAAGACCCGGGGTCGATGTGAAGTTCCTGGTGTGGGGATTCGGCCCGTCCGACAGGATGACCGCCTGCCCCTGGCCGTCGGTGCCCACCACAACGCGTCGAGGATTCAGATTCACTGGTACGCCTTTCTTGCGGCCCGCGCCCGTCATTTCGCCGCCGCCGTCGACTGAGTGCTATCGATAGCGCAACAGGTGGTCCCGGCATTCGTCAAGAGGTGGGAACGCCTTCGGCCACCCCCATTGGCTTCGCCTATGGGTCCGCCAGAGAACTCGGTGTGGTCGGCGTCACGTCCACCTGGAACAGTCGGAGACATCCGACGACGAAACACTCCCGTAACGCGCTGGACAGGAGACAGTCATGCCTCAGATCACCTACATTCAGGCCGACGGCGAGAGGCACGCGGTCGGCGCCGACTCCGGCGTGAGCGTGATGAAGGCGGCCATCTCCCACGGGGTGCCGGGGATCGTCGCCGAGTGTGGCGGCTCCCTCATGTGCGCCACCTGCCATGTCTACGTCGACGAAGCCTTCGCGGACGCCCTGCCCGTCCCCGGCGACGACGAGGACGAGATGCTGGAGGTCGCCGCCTCCGAGCGGCGCGGATCCAGCCGCCTCAGCTGCCAGATCGAGGTCACCGAGGAACTCGACGGACTCGTCGTGCACGTTCCGGAGCGGCAGGCATGAGCGCCCCGCGCGGAGCTCAGGATCCGATCGTTGTCGTCGGCGCCGGTCACGCGGGCGTGCAGTTCGCCAACGCCCTACGTGCGGCGGGATCGACCCGGCGGATCGTCCTGATCAGTCAGGAGAGCGAACTCCCCTACGAGAAGCCGCCGTTGTCGAAGATGTTCCTCGACGGGACGCGGGACGCCGACGGCCTGCGCTTCCATGCGGCCGAGCACTACGAGACGCATGACATCGACCTCCGTCTGGGGGTGAAGGTCCTGGAGATCGACCCGGTGGACGATGTCCTTCATCTCGCGGACGGTACGGTGCAGGACTTCGGTACCCTCGTGCTCGCCACCGGCGGAACCCCCCGCCGTCTGCCCGTACGGGGTGCCGGCTTCGAAGGCGTCGTCAGCCTGGCCACGCGCGCGGACGCCGATCGCCTGCGCCGCCTCCTGGCCCGGGCCCGGCACCCGGTCCTGGTGGGGGCGGGCTTCATCGGGCTGGAGGTCGCGGCCGCGGCAGCCGCCCTGCGCCCGGTGGTGGTCGACGTCGCGGAGCGGGTCCTCGCCCGCGTCTCCTCCGCGGCCGTCAGCGGGCATGTCGTGGCGGTCCACACCGCGTCCGGGGTGCGCTTCGAGCTGAACGCCGCCGTCTCCGAACTGCGCGGGACGGGCGGACGTGTCGAGTCGGTGGTTCTCGCCGACGGTCGGGAACTGCCGGCGGATCTGGTCGTCGTGGGGGTCGGTATGGTCCCCAACGACCGGCTCGCCGCCGGTGCAGGTATCGCCGTGGCCGACGGTGTGCTGGTCGACCGGCAGCTCGCGACCAGCCGGGCGCGGGTCTACGCCATCGGCGACTGTGCGCGGTTCGAGACCGGTGCCGGGGCGAGTCTGCGTCTTGAGTCGGTGCAGAACGCCGCGGACCAGGCTCGGCGGCTGGTGCGGATCCTGGGCGGCGACCGCGTCGGCCCGGACCAGGTTCCCTGGTTCTGGAGCCATCAGGGCGCGCTGAAGCTGCAGATCGCGGGGCTCCCCGTACCGGCGGACCGGCATGTGCTGCGCGGAGCCCCGGACGTCGGCCGCTTCTCGCTGTTCTGGTACGCGGACGGGAACCTGGCTTACGTCGAGTCGGTCAACCACGCGGCCGGGCACATGCTCGGACGGAGGCTGCTGGCGGAGGGCTGCTCGCCGCCCCCGGAACTGCTGGCCGACCCGGGCCTCGACGCGAAGGCCCTGCTCGCACGGGCGGCGGCCGCGGAGGCGACCGTCTCGTGAGACATCCCTTCCGCCGCGGCTCCAATGCTATCGTTAGCACATGGCAGGACGACAAGCTGTGACCACCCGTGACATCGCCGACCAGCTGGGCATCTCCATATCGACGGTTGGGCGCGCCCTGTCCGACGACCCGCGGATCAGCCGCGAGACACGTTTCCGGGTCAAGGAGAAAGCCGCCGAACTGGGGTACGTGGGCAACCTCGCCGCCCGGCTGATCCGAGGCGCCCCCAGCACGGTCGTGGGGCTGATCGTCCCCGACGTGCGCAACAGCTTCTACAGCACCGCCGCCCACGCCCTCGCGCAGACCATGGCGCAGCACGGCTACCAGGTGATGCTCTCCGAGACGGACGATCACGAGGACAATGAACTCGCCCAGGTCAAGGGCCTGGCCGCGGCCCAGGTCGCGGGTGTCATCATCGTGCCCACACCCAACCCCCGCGCGGGGACCGTCCGGCTCCTCAGGACCATGCCGCACGTGCAGTTCCTGCGCCAGCAGGACAAGCTCGGCGACCACTGGTTCGGTGTCGACGACCGGCAGGTGCTGCGGCAGGCGACCGAACACCTCGTGTCCCTGGGACACCGCAGGATCGCCTACCTGGGCGGGCCCCCGGGACGCTCGACCAGCACGCGCCGGCTGGAGGGTTTCACCGGAGTCCTGGGCGCCGACGCCGACCCGGAGCTGATCATTCACACGCCGCCGTCGTCGATCGAAGACGCCCGCCGAGCGGTCGGCACGGTGCTGTCCTCCCCGCGGCGGCCCACCGCGATCGTCACCGCGTCCGTCAGGATCACCGAAGGCCTCCTCCAGGAACTCACCGCGCGCGGCATGGACGTACCGCGTGAGATGTCCGTGGTGGGGTTCGGTGACGAACCTGGCTTCTCCTGGTGGGGCGGGGGACTCACCACCATGGCCCTGCCCGTGCACGAGGTGGCGACCTCGTGTGCCATGTGGCTGCTCCAGCGGCTGAGGGACACCGGGAACGACGCCCCCTACAACTCGCGGGCCGCCGGCTACCTGGTGACCCGCGGCAGTACCGATGTCCCGAGGAGCGGCGCGTGACGACGCCCGGGCTCGGTGATCCCGGTCTGCCGGTCCTGGCCGTACTGGCGCCGGGGAACGGCCCGCCCAGGACGGTGGTCGTGTGGGAGGGGCTGTGTCTGCCGGGCGACCGCCTCATAGCCGGTCTGCCCCCGGGCCCGGCCGCCGTGACGGCTGCCTGGCCACGGCACGCGGAGGCCATCGGGCGGACGCTCGCCGCACCGTCCGTGCGCCGGAGGATCCTCCGTGAGGGCGTCCCGGTCCGGCCGGCGGAAGTCCGCGCGCCCGTCAGCGGCGCCCAGAGCTACTGCGCGATCGGCAACTACCGCGACCAGTTGCTGGAGGCGGCACTCGACGCCGCGGCACCGCACGAGGCCCCCGCCGTCCGCGCCGAGGCGGAACACGCCTGGCGGCGGCGCCGGGACTCCGGGGCTCCGTACGTGGCCATGACGGGCGGCGCCCGGATCGGTGCCCCGTTCGCCCCGGTCGAGTTGGACGCCGACGACACCACTCTCGACTGGGAGGTGGAGATCGCAGCCGTCATCGGCCATCCCACCGCATGTGTCGACCCCGAGAACGCACTGGACAGCGTCGCCGGGTACTGCGTCGCCAACGATCTGACCTTGCGTCAGGCGATCTTCCGGTCCGATGTGCCGACGCTGGGAGCCGACTGGCTGGCCGCCAAGGGCCGCACCGGCCGGCTCCCCCTCGGACCGTGGCTGGTTCCGACCGCCCACCTCGGCGACCCGCAGCGCCTCCGGCTCGAACTGCGCCTGAACGGGCAGGTGATGCAGTCGGGTACCGCGGCGGACATGCTCTTCAGCATCGCCGAGGTCATCTCTCACATCTCGCACCGCACCCAACTGAGGCCGGGGGACGTCGTCTGCACGGGCTCACCGGCCGGTTTCGGCTCCCACCACGGCCGGTTCCTCCAGCCGGGCGACGTCCTGGAGGCCTCGGTCGAAGGGCTTGGCACGCAGATCGTCGCCGTCGCGGGTGGACCCGCCCGCGAGCAGCGGCCCCGCCTGCGGGGCCCGGCCCCCGCAGGCGGCCCCCTCACCTCTCCGTAAGAAAGGAGCTGCCCCATGGGACAGCACAAGGAAGTTGTTCTCCTCACCGACCGTGCCTGGCCGGATGAAACGATCGAGCGGCGCCTCCTCGACGAGGCGGGCTTCGGCCTTGCCACCGGCCCGCCCGAGGCCGCCCCGGCGGCACACATCGACCAGCTCGTACTGGAGCACGACCCGGTCGCGATCATGACGTGCTGGGCGCAGGTGTCCGCCCGGGCCATCGAGGGCGCCCCGCGGCTGCGGGCCGTGGCCCGTCTCGGGGTGGGCCTGGACAACATCGACGTCGCGGCGGCCACGGCCGGTGGCGTACAGGTCACCAACGTGCCCGACTACTGTGTGGAAGAGGTCTCGGACCACGCGGTCGCCCTCGTCCTCAACTGGACACGCGGTATCAGTTCCTTCGACCGCGACGTACGCGCCGGTTCCTGGAACCCGGCCGGCGCGCGTCTGGGACGGCTGCGCTCGAAGACGGTGGGGCTCGTCGGCTACGGCCGGATCGGCCGGGCCACCGCCCGGAAACTGGCGGGCCTGGGCTGCCGGGTGGTGGTCTGCGACCCGTACCTCCCGGCCGGCGAGAACGTCGAAGCCGTCTCCCTGCCCGAACTGCTGGCACGGGCCGACGCCGTGGTCCTGCACGCGCCGCTCACCTCGCGGACCCACCATCTGATCGGTCCCGCCGAGCTGTCCGCGATGCGCCCCGGCTCGCTTCTGGTCAACGTGAGCAGGGGCGCGCTGATCGACACTCCGGCACTCGTCAGGGCTCTTGACGCGGGCCGGCCCGCCGCCGCGGCACTCGACGTGTTGGAAGAGGAGCCGCGGGTCGACGCCGGAATGCTCGCCCACCCGGCCGTGACCGTGACACCGCACGTCGCCTTCTCCTCCGACGAATCCGTGACCGAGCTGCGCACCAAGGCCACCCAGGAAGTCATCCGCGTCCTGACCGGCGAGCCACCGCACTACCCGTGCAACGAGCCGAACCCGGCCCGAGATCCGAAGGACAACACGTGACCCTCATCGAACGCGTCCACGCACGCCAGATACTCGACTCCCGCGGACGGCCCACAGTCGAGGTCGACGTCGTCACCACGCACGGCGTGCTGGGACGGGCGGCCGTGCCGTCGGGAGCCTCGACCGGCACCCACGAGGCGTGGGAACTCCGCGACGGCGAAGCCGAATACGCCGGACTCGGCGTCCGTACGGCCGTCGCCCACGTGAACGGCGAAATCGCCGATGCCGTCCGCGGATTCGACGTCCTCGAACAACGCCGCCTGGACTCCGCGCTGGTCGGTCTCGACGGGTCGGAGCAGCTGCGGCGGCTGGGCGCCAACGCCGTCCTGGGCCTGTCCCTGGCCGCGAGCCGTGCCGCCGCCGCCTGCCAGGAGATGCCGCTGCACCGGTGGCTCGCCCGGCTCGCGGGCGTCACCACCCCGACCCTTCCCATGCCGATGGTCAACATCCTCAGCGGCGGCCTGCACGCCGGCCGCGGCATGGACGTGCAGGACTTCCTCGCGGTCCCCGTCTCCGCCACCTCCGTCGACGAGGCGATCAGCGTGGTCGGTCGGGTGCGTTCCAGCGCCGCAGAGGTGATGAAAACCAAGGGGATGACGACCCTCCTGGCCGACGAAGGCGGGCTGAGCCCGGGTCTGGAATCGGGTCGCGCGGCGCTGGAACTGATGATGGAGTCCATCGAACGGGCCGGCCTGACACCGGGCCATGACGTGGGCATCGCCGTCGACGTCGCGGCCCACTCGCTCTGGGATGCCGAACGCGGGGACTACGACCTCACACGGGAAGGGCGCCACGCCACCTCGGCCGAGATGATCGACATGATCTGCGACTGGGTCGATCACTTCCCGGTGATCTCCGTCGAGGACGGACTCGACGAAGAGGACTGGGACGGCTGGCAGGAACTGACCCGCAGGCTCGGCGAACGCGTCAACCTGATCGGCGACGACTTCTTCACCACCAACCTGGGGCGCCTCGGACGCGGAGTCACCGCCGGTGCCGCCAACGGGGTCCTGGTCAAGGTCAACCAGAACGGCACCCTTACCGGAACCCTCGACGTCATCCGGGCGGCCCGCGAGGCCGCGTACGTCCCCGTGGTGTCGGCCCGGTCCGGAGAGACGGAGGATTCCTTCATCAGCGACCTCGCGGTGGGGACCGCCGCCGGCCAGATAAAGATCGGATCGGTGCGCTGCTCGGACCGGCTGTCGAAGTACAACCAACTGCTGCGGATCGCCGAGGACACCACTCTGGAGTTCGCCCGCATGAGCGCCTACCCGCGCCACCGGTCCGCCTCGGGCAGCCCGGCATGAGCACGAACGAAGCCGACGGCACCGTGCCCGCCGAGGTCCGGGCGTTCCTCGTGGACCATGGACTCGCCGGCCCGGGCACCGAACAGGTCTGGCAGCCGCTGACGGGCGGTGTCTCCTCCGCACTGTGGCGTGTCGACCTCGGTGAGCGCACCATCTGTGTGAAAGGGGCCCTGGAGAAACTCAGGGTGGCCGGTGACTGGCACGCGCCGGTCACCCGTAACGCGGTGGAGTGGGACTGGCTGTCCTTCGCGTCCGCCGTGGCGCCGGGACAGGTGCCGCTGCCGCTCGCCCACGACCCCGGCCGCGGCCTGTTCGCCATGAGTTACCTGCCCGTCGAGCAGTACCCCGTCTGGAAGGCCCGGCTCCTGGACGGAGACGTGCGCGTCACGGACGCCGCGGCGCTGGGCACACTGATCGGGCAGTTGCACGCCGCCAGCACCCGCGACGCCGGCCTGCCCTCCCGTTTCGCGACGGATGACAATTTCCGGCAGCTGCGCGTCGACCCGTACTTCCTGGCCGTCGCGCGACGCCACCCAGGGCTGAAGGACCGGATCGACCGGATCGTCCGTACGACGACCGGGACCCGCACGGCGCTCGTGCACGGGGACGTCAGCCCCAAGAACGTGCTCCAGGGACCATCAGGCCCGGTACTCCTCGACGCCGAATGCGCCTGGTACGGCGATCCCGCCTTCGACGTCGCCTTCGCCCTCACCCACCTGCTGCTCAAGACGGCCGTGCTCCCCGGGCACGCCGACGCGCTGACCGCGTCCGCCCTGGCGCTGGCCGACGCCTACCGGGCCGAGACCGCCTGGGAGAACCCGGCGGACCTGCTGGCCCGCGCCGCACACCTGCTGCCGGCGCTGCTGCTGGCACGTGTCGACGGGCTCTCGCCCGTCGAGTACCTCGACGAACACACCGGATCCCTCGTCCGCGCGGTCGCACAGGACCTCCTGAGGGCCGCCGACGCCGATCTCCGTTCCGTGGTGACCGCGGCGGCCCGACGGCTCGCCGCGCCCCCACGGAGCCGCTGAGCCGCGACCGCGCGGCCCCATTCGTACACACCGACACCACTAAGGAACGACATGCACCGCGTCAAGGCCGTGATCGCCCGGGGCAAGGGACAGCCCGTCGAGATCGTCCCGATCAACGTGCCCGACCCCGGGCCGGGTGAGGCACTCGTGAACGTACAGGCGTGCGGGGTCTGCCACACGGATCTGCACTACCGCGACGGCGGCATCAACGACGACTTCCCCTTCCTGCTCGGCCATGAGGCCGCCGGCGTGGTCGAAGCCGTCGGACCGGATGCCAGGGGACTCGCGGCGGGCGACTTCGTCATCCTCAACTGGCGTGCCGTCTGCGGGGAGTGCAGGGCCTGCCAACGCGGGGAACCGCAGTACTGCTTCCGCACCCACAACGCGACGCGGAAGATGACCCTCGACGACGGTACGGAGCTGACGCCCGCGCTCGGTATCGGCGCCTTCGCCGAGAAGACACTGGTCGCCGCAGGCCAGTGCACCAAGGTCGACGCTGCCGCCCGGCCCGCGGCGGTCGGTCTGCTCGGCTGCGGTGTGATGGCCGGCATCGGCGCGGCGATCAACACCGGAGCCGTCACCCGTGGCACGTCCGTCGCGGTCATCGGCTGCGGGGGCGTCGGAGTCGCGGCCGTCGCCGGCGCGGCCCTCGCGGGCGCCGGTCCGATCATCGCCGTCGACATCGACGCGAAGAAGCTCGACTCGGCACGCCGGCTCGGCGCCACCCACACCGTCGACTCCAGTGCCGTCGATCCTGTCGCGGCCATCAGGGACATCGCCTCGCGGACCCACCCGGGCGCCGAAGGCGCCGATGTCGTGATCGACGCGGTGGGGCGGCCCGAGACCTGGAAGCAGGCGTTCTACGCCCGGGATCTGGCCGGGACGGTCGTCCTAGTCGGGGTTCCCACCCCGGACATGAAGGTACCGGACCTTCCGCTGATCGACGTGTTCGGCCGCGGTGGCTCCCTCAAGTCCAGCTGGTACGGGGACTGTCTGCCCGGCCGTGACTTTCCCCCGCTGGTCGACCTCTATCAGCGGGGCCGCCTCGACCTCGACGCCTTCGTGACGGAGGAGATCGCACTCGGTGACGTGGAAGCCGCCTTCCGGCGCATGCGCCACGGAGATGTGCTCCGTTCCGTGGTGATCATCTGATGGCCCCCAACCTCGACACCACCATCCATCACGCCGTCACGTCCGGTACATTCAGTCTCGACGGCGAGACCTTCGCCGTGGACAACAACATCTGGGTGGTCGGCGACGACCGGGAATGCGTCGTCATCGACGCCCCGCACAGCGTCGCCGACATTCTCGCGGTGGTGGCCGGCCGTGCGGTCAGGGCCATCGTCTGCACCCACGCCCACGATGATCATGTACGTGTCGCGCCCGAACTGCGTGCACGGGTCGGAGCCCCCGTCCTCCTGCACCCCGCCGACGAACCCCTGTGGAATCTCACCCATCCCGGCGAGCCCTGGGACGTGGATCTCTCGGACGGCATGACCATCGAGGTGGGTGACACCACACTGCGCGTACTGCACACCCCCGGACACGCCCCGGGAGCGGTCTGTCTCCACGCCCCGGACCTGGACTGTGTCTTCACCGGCGACACCCTCTTTCACGGAGGACCGGGCGCCACCGGCAGGTCGTACTCCGACGCCCGGCTCATCGAGGAATCGGTCCGCAGGCGGCTGTTCGCCCTGCCGAAGGAGACCGTCGTCCACACCGGACACGGTGAGAGCACCACGATCGGCGCGGAACAGCGGCGGCTCGCCGCGGCCGGGAGCGAGAGGGAGAAGGAGAAGCAGCGATGAGTTCAGCCTTCGTCCACGCCGCCGTACGCACCTGCTTCGGCCGCTACGCGGGCGCACTGGCCGAGGTGCGCCCGGACGATCCCGCGGCTCTCGTCGACGCCTGGGGAATCGATCCGGACATTGTCAACGCCAAGCGCGGCGCCATCGCGATCGGCCACCCGCTCGGAGCGTCAGGAGGACGCCTCCTGGCAACGCTCGCCGCCCGGCTGCGCGAATCCGGCGAACGGTGGGGTGTCGCGGCGACCTGTATCGGCGTGGGCCATGCCCTGGCCGTCGTACCGGAGAACGTGTCATGATCGCACAGGCATACAGCGACTGCGACGAAGCCGTGGCTGGCATCGAGGACGGATCGACCGTGCTGGTCGGCGGATTCGGAATGGCGGGCATGCCCGTCCACCTGATCGACGCCCTCATCCGGCAGGGCGCGACCGGCCTCACCGTCGTGTCCAACAACGCCGGCAACGGAGACACCGGACTGGCCGCGCTGCTGGCGAGAGGACGTGTCCGGAAGGTGGTGTGCTCGTTCCCGCGCCAGGCGGACTCCTGGGTCTTCGACGGACTCTACACATCCGGCGCGATCGAACTGGAGGTGGTTCCACAGGGCAGCCTGGCCGAGCGTATCCGCGCGGCCGGCGCGGGCATCGGGGCGTTCTTCTCACCCACCGGGGTGGGTACACCGCTCGCGGAGGACAAGGAGACCAGGGTGATCGACGGCAGGACGTATGTCCTGGAGTACCCGATCCGCGGCGACGTCGCCCTGATCCGCGCGCACCGCTGCGACCGGATGGGCAACCTCGTGTACCGCAAGACCGCGAGGAACTTCGGACCGGTCATGGCGACGGCGGCCTCACTGGTCGTCGCGCAGGTGGGGGAGATCGTCGAGACCGGTGCGATCGACCCTGAGGCCGTGGTGACACCAGGGATCTATGTGGACCGGTTCGTTCAGGTGGAGGTGGACGCATGACTCCGTCCAGGCCCGGTTCGGTGCCGCTGACCGCGCACGAGATGGCCGCGCTCGTGGCGCGCGACATCCCCCACGGCTCGTTCGTGAACCTCGGCATCGGCCGGCCCACCCTGGTGGCCGACCATCTGCCCGAGAACTCCGGTGTCGTCCTGCACACCGAGAACGGCATGCTCAACATGGGGCCCGCGGCACAGGGGGCGGAGATCGACCCGGACCTGACGAACGCCGGGAAGATCCCGGTGACCGAACTGCCGGGCGCCTCCTACTTCCACCACGCGGACTCGTTCGCCATGATGCGCGGTGGCCATCTCGACGTCTGTGTGCTCGGTGCGTTCCAGGTCTCCATGACCGGCGACCTCGCCAACTGGCACACCGGTGCCCCGGATGCCATCCCGGCGGTCGGCGGTGCCATGGATCTGGCCATCGGTGCGAGAAGTGTTTTCGTGATGATGACCCTCTTCGCCAAGGACGGCTCACCGAAACTGGTGCCGGCGTGCACCTACCCGCTCACCGGTGTGGGCTGTGTCGACCGCGTCTACACCGACGTCGCGACCTTCGCTGTCGGCCCCGACGGGGCGGTCGTGCTGGACACGTTCGGTATCACCTTCGACGAACTCACCGACCGCGTCGGCATCCCGCTCCGCCCGGGTTCCTGATCCGCCGCGTCGCGGTGTGAGGGATGCGCAGCGAGCGGGGACGGCTGGGGCAGCGCAGAGACTCGGCCTGGGTGCGGCGCGTGGTGTCGACGGCGTCCGGGGCGGTCGGCCGCCCCCGAGACCTACCGGCAGGCGTTCTCCGCCCGTGACCTCGCGGGAGCGGTTGGCCTGGTCGGCGTACCGACACCGGAGATGAAGCTCGAACTGCCGCTGCTGGACGTGTTCGGACGCGGCGGGGAGCTCAGGCCCTCCCGGTACGGCGACTGCCTCCCGCCCCGGGACTTCCCCACGCTCACCGACCTGTATCTGCGGGGCCGCCTGGACCTGGAGTCCTTCGTCACCGAGACGATCACCCTCGACGCGTGGAAAGGGGTTCGAGCGGATGCGGCACGGAGACGTGCTGCCTTCGGTGGTGGTGCTGTGACGACCGCACGCGCCGAACGCCTCGCCGGCTCCGAAACGTTCGTCGCCGACGACGGCCCCCGGGGCGCCGACGGCAGCGTCCGGATCGTCCTGAGGCCGTCCCGCATGACGGTGCTGAACTGGAGACGGTCATGCCAAAATGGCGTGAGCCGGGGCTACGGTGTGGGTGTCGGTACCGGGGCGGCTCAGGTCGGGCAGGCACCCGGAGGTGGCAGATTGGCACGTCGAGCACCGCACACGGAGCCCCGGCGCGGCCCGACGCCGCCCCAGAGTCCCCGCCCCGCCCCGGACTTTATCGGCCGTGAGAACGAACTTCGCGCCGTCCTCAACGTGTTCGAGAACGGACCGGCCCTTGTCGTGATCGAGGGCGAGGCCGGCATCGGAAAGACGCGGCTCGTGCACAAGGCGCTCGCCTCCGTGACCGGGACCGGGCGGCGCGCGCTGGTCGCCACCTGCCCGCCTCTGCCCGAACCGTTCACCCTGGGCGCCGTAGCCGACGGTTTCCGGCGGCTGAGTCCCCAACTGGGCACCGGTCTCCAACTGAGCCCGCTGGCCGGCGCGTTACGGCCGCTGTTCCCGGACTGGGCCGACCAGTTGCCGCCGCCGCTGGAGGCGCTGGACGACCCCAAGGAGATCCGGCACCGGATCCTGAGCGCGCTCACGGAACTGGTGGGCCGGCTGGGCATCGGCGTCCTGGTCGTCGAGGACGCCCACTGGGCGGACACCGCGACCCTGGAGTGGCTCCTCACCCTGACTGCGGCCGGACGACCCGGCCTGTCGATCGTGGTCTCGTACCGCCCGGACCAGGTGGCGAACGGCTCGCTCCTGCCGCGCCTGACCTCGCGGGTTCCCTCGGACGTCAAGCTGGAACGACTGACTCTGCGACCCCTGGACCTGGCGGACACACGCGAGTTGGTCGCCTCCATGTTCGGCACCCCGGAAGTTTCCGGGGAGTTCGTGTCCTTCCTGCACCGGCACACGGACGGGATCCCGCTCGCCGTCGAGGAGTGCGTTCTTCTCCTGCGTGACCGCAAGGACATCGTGCACCGTGACGGCACCTGGATCCGGCGGGTGCTGACCGAGCTCCAGGTTCCGGCGACGCTGCGGGACTCGGTGCTGGAGCGGGTGGAGCGTCTCGACGACGCGGCGCGCAGAGTGCTCGATGCCGCCGCCGTGCTGGACGCGCCCTCCGGGGAACGGCTCCTGACCGCGGTGGCGGGCCTGGAGCCCGAGGCCGGCCGGAAGGGGCTGGCGGCGGCACTGAGGTCGGGGCTGTTGCGGGAGCTGACGCCCGGGGCGTACGCCTACCGGCACGCCCTGGACTGCCTGGCCGTCCGTGAGGCGGTACCCGCCTCCGACCGGCGCCATCTGCACGGCAGAGCCGCCGCCGGCCTGCGCCTGATACGGCCCGAGCCCGTCGCGCGGCTGTTCCGGCACTGCCGCGAGGCGGGCGATGTCGAAGGCTGGTGCCGGTACGGGGAAGCCAGCGCCGACGTGGCACTGGGGTCCGGGGA
The DNA here is from genome assembly GCF_042752355.1 of Streptomyces sp. NPDC059255. Lineage (NCBI taxonomy): Bacteria > Bacillati > Actinomycetota > Actinomycetes > Kitasatosporales > Streptomycetaceae > Streptomyces > Streptomyces sp. NPDC059255. The sequence continues at coordinate 78,114 of NZ_JBHYZP010000029.1, read as the reverse complement.
CGACCGCGCCGCGGTCGTGACCCTGCTCGCTCTGCTCGCCTCGGAGGATCTCGCCACGGCCGACCGGTCGCGGCTCGTGCGCAAGATGGGGGGCGCGGCCGTCTTCGGCGCGCGGCACGTCAGCGACCTCGCGCAGCCCGTGCTGGACGCTGTCGGAGACGTCCTGGCCCTCGACGATCTGCCGCGTCAGGAGTTCGGTGAAATCAAGCTGCTGCTCGGCCGACTGCTGCGGGACGTCGGTCAGGAGTCCGCGGCCTTCGACGAGATGGAGGACGGTGTCGGTCATCTGCTGGACCGGCCGGACCTGGCCGCTCCGGCGATGTCCACCCTGGCCATGCCGCTGGTGCCGGACTGGCCGGGATCACGGCATCACGCGTGGCTCGCGCGCGCGACGGCACTGCTGCCCCGCATCGAGTCCCCGTCGGACCGGCTCAGAGTGACGACGAACCGCGCCTCGGCCCTGCTCCTCCTCGGCGAGGAAACCGGGTGGCGGGCGGCGGACGAGATCCAGCGGGCCGCAGCCGGCGCGTCGGCCGCGGAGAGCAGGCTGCTAGCCCGGTTCCTCTTCAACGTGGGCCAGATCGCGATCCTCTGGGGCCATTACGGTGAGGCCCGCTCACGACTGACCGCGGCGGCGGATCTCGTGGAAGCGACCGGCTACCGGCGCATGCGGAGCACCGTCCGGGTCCCCTTCGCGTATCTGGACTGGTGCACGGGGGACTGGACGCGGCTCGATGCGACGGTCGCCGCGCTGGCGGCCGACCGGGACACGAACATGTATAGTGCCCGGCTGGCCCGGCAGATCCACGCGGTACTGGCACTCGCCGGTGGCGATCGCGGAGCGGCCCGGCGTCGTCTGCGGAAGATCGTCGGCGAACTCGCCGAGGACGGCCTGTGCGAGCCCGAGGCCGGTCTTTCGGCGGCCGCGCTCGCCCGGCTGTACTTGGCCGATGCCGAGTGGGAGGAGGCCCGGGGAGTCACCGGCCGGATCATGGAGTTGGTGGAACGCAAGGGTGTGTGGCTGTGGGCCACCGATGTCCTCCCGGTCCACCTCGACGCCCTGATCGGCATCGGCCGGCTCGACGAAGCCGGCCGGCTCCTGCGCCGGTACGCCGACGGCATCGACGGCCGGGACGCGCCCGCAGCCGTTGCGGCGCTGGCCCTCGGCCGCGCGATCGTGGCGGAGGGCCACGGCGATCTGGACCGGGCGGCCGGGCTGTTCGCGGAGGCGGCGGCGAACTGGGGCGCCCTGCCCCGCCCGTACGATGAGATGCTCGCCCTGGAGAGACGGGGGCGTTGTCTGCTCGGCGGTGGTGACACCGACCGGGCACTCGCGCTTCTCGCCACTGTGCAGAAGCGGTTGTGGGAGCTGGGCGCGCGGGCGGACGGGGACCGGGTGGCCCACCTGCTGAGGGAGCACGGGATGGAGGTGGCTCGGGCCTGGCGACGGGGCCCGCGTGGCTACGGCCCCCGACTCTCCCCGCGGGAACGGCAGGTCGTGGCCTTGGTCGCCCTGGGAATGACCAACCGGGCTGTGGCGGCGGAGCTGTTCGTCTCCCCGAAGACGGTTGCCACGCAACTCAGTTCGGCCATGCGCAAGTTGGGAGTCTCGTCGCGAACCGCCGTCGTCAGGGCCGCGGTCGAGGCCGGCGTTCTGTCTCTGGAGTCCGAGGCCTCGGAACCACGCGGCTAATTTTTCGGTCAGATGCCTGATCGCCGTGCGGCCATTCGTCCATGACGCTTACATGTCATGCGAGTCGATCCGCACAGACAGCCGCACGCCCAGAACACGGATCCGCCGCCGGCGCATCTGGATCATCCGGATCGGCCGTCTTCTGCGCGGAGTGAGGAGCCGACCGAGTCCGACCTGCCCGGCGCGGACGACATGCCCGACGAGGAGGGGCTCGAGGCCGACGGCCATGACGGCCGGTTCGAACCCCTCTGAACTGGTCCCCCCGTTCTCGGAAAGGAACCCCCTGATGCCCCCCAGATCCAGTCGCCGCCACAGTCAACGGCCCGGTCGGTCCCGTCCGGCCACCACTCTGACGGCGTTGGTCATGGCCGCGACCCTGACCGGCGCAGTGCTCGCGGCATCTCCCCCCGTCGGCGCGTCGACCACCTCGGACCGCGGGGACCGCACCGACGGCACGGTGATCACCTTGATCACCGGCGATGTCGTCCATGTCACCGAACTCGGCGGTGGCCGACGCACGGTGCAGGTGACGGCCGGTGAGGGCCGCTCCGACATCGCCTTCTACCAGCGGGAGGAGGCGGGAGAGTTCAGCGTCGTTCCGTCGGACGCGCTGGGCCTGGTGGCCAGTGGCGCCCTGGACGCCCGGCTGTTCGACATCACCGCCCTGGCCCGGAACGGGTACGGCGACGCCGGGAGCGACACGCTGCCGCTGATCGCCGAGCACACCGGCGATCGTACTCCCCAGGCGATCGCCAGGGCCGAGGGCGCGGAGGCCAAGCGCACCTTACGGAGCATCAACGCGACCGCCATCAGGCAGCGGCTCGGCGAGGCCACGGAGTTCTGGGCGGACATCGTTCGCGAGGCCGGACCGACGCGGGCTGCGAAGCTGGAGTCGGGACTGGCCAAGGTGTGGCTGGACGCTCCGGTCGAGACCCGTGACGACATCGGCAACGCACAGATGGGGGTCCCGGCGGCCCGGGCGGCCGGTTACACCGGCGAGGGCGTGAAGGTCGCCGTACTCGACACCGGCTGGGACCACGACCATCCCGACCTGCGGGACGCGGTGATCGCGGAACGGAACCTGATCAACGGCTCCGGCGACGCCGGTGACGACAACGGCCACGGCACCCATGTGGCGGGCATCGTCGCCGGCAGCGGCGCCGCCTCGGACGGCCGGTACGAGGGTGTGGCGCCCGACGCCGAGCTGCTCGTCGGCAAGGTGATGGACGCCGGCGGCAGCGGCTTCACCTCCGACATCATCGCCGGCATGGAATGGGCGGTGGCCCAGGGCGCCGACATCGTCAACATGAGCCTCGGCACCCGGCTGCCGACTCCCGGCACGGACCCGCTGTCCCAGGCGGTGAACGCCCTGTCGGAGCAGGGGAAGACCCTGTTCGTGGCCTCGGCCGGCAACTCCGGGCCCGGCGACGGCACGGTCGGGGCGCCGGGCGCGGCCGACGCCGCCCTCACCGTCGGAGCGGTCGACTCCACGGGCGCGATCGCGTCGTTCTCCAGCCGCGGTCCCCGACTCGGTGACGGCAGGATCAAACCGGACGTCACCGCCCCCGGCGTGGCCGTGATCGCCCCCCGGGCCAAGGGGACTCCGGTCGGGGACGTCGACCCCGCAGGACCGGAGGGCCCCGTCGACGACAACTACACCGCGCTGTCCGGCACATCGATGGCGGCACCTGCGGCGGCGGGTGCCGTCGCGCTGCTTGCCCAGGCGCACCCCGACTGGGACGGTGAGCGCCTCAAGGCCGCGATCATGTCCACGGCCAGTCCGCAGCCCGAGCAGAGTGTCCACGTCCAGGGGAGCGGTCTCGTCGACGTGGCCAGGGCCACCGGCCAGGCGGTCACCGCCTCGTCCGGCTCCCTCATGACGGGGCCCTTCACCTGGCCGCACAGCGCGAACCCGGCCGAGACCAGGACGGTCACCTACCGCAACGACGCCGACGCCCCGGTGAACCTGCGGATCCGCCCGTCCCTCACGACGCCGGACCGGGCGGCACCGCCCGCGGGCCTGCTGCGGCTGTCCGCCACCGAGATCAGCGTGCCGGCCCACGGCGAGTCCAGGGTGGACGTGACGGTCGATCCGTCGGCCGGAGTCCCGTCGAGCGGAGGCGCGTACGGCTGGCGGCTGGAGGCTGCGACACCCGACGGCACCATACGGGTGGGGACCACGTTCGGCGCACAGTTCGAGGAGGAGAGCTACGACCTCGACCTCACCGCGCTGGACCGCCAAGGGAACACGCCGTCGGCGCCGTACCAGACCACGGTCGTCGTCGACCGTCTCGACCGGACCGGCCCCACGACGACCTCGATCATCAACACCATCACGCCCGAGACGCGCCTCCGGCTGCCCAAGGGCCGGTACGGTCTCACCGCCCTCACCAACACCTCCGATCCGCAGACGCAGGTGGTCACGGATCTCACCCTCGAAAGTCGGCCGGTGGTCGCACTCGACGGGGACACATCGGTCCGGTTCGACGCCCGCAAGGGCCGACCGGCCGCCGTCGGCGTCCCGGACGACAAGGCCGCGCCCTGGTTCCGCGACTTCGGCGGCCAGCACACCGCCGTCGACCCGGCCGGCAACCGGGAGACATCGACCTTCGGCGTCTTCAGCCCGTCCTACTCGACGACGGCCTTCTCCGCCGTGCCGACCCCGGACGAGGACCGGGCCGATTCGTTCCGCTACTACTACCGCACCGTCCTGGCGGCACCGGCGGACCCCGGCGCGCTGATCGAGGGGCCGGTCTACGCCCTGCTGGAGGGCGAGCGGGGAGGCATTCCGAGCCGCCTCTCCTACGAGGTCCCGCTTCGGCGGCTGGCCACGGTGGACGCCGCCTACGGCAAGCGCGACGGACAGCGCCCCGGGGCGGCCCGGATCATCTCGGGCTTCGTGGGCGGCCAGACCAGCACCGTGTCGGTGGTACGCAACGTGCCGCTCGCCACCCGGCGGGTGGAGTACTACAGCGCCGACCCGGATGTCTCCTGGACGGGCGTGCTCGGGCAGTACATGACTCCTGACGGCAGCAGCTACTACGCGCTCGGACGGCAGCAGTCCGACCCGCGGACCTACCAGCCGGGCACAACCGTCGAGGAGACCTGGAACTATCCGGCGGTCGGTCCGGCGCTTCCCGCGAACGGACAGTTCCTGACCCGTACCGGAAACCGGATCGCCCCGGCGTTCTCCCTGTGGGGCGACTCGGACCCGGGCCACCACAACTGGAACGACCGCGCGTTCAGCCGCGCCGTGGCAACCCTCTACCGAAACGGGACCGAGGTCGGCAAGCTGACCAGCCCCTGGCCGGACGAGGCGAGCTTCGACAATGTCGACGAGTACTGGGAGGTGCCCGCCGACACGGCCGACTACCGGCTCGACGTCTCCGCGTCACGGGACGCCTCCTGGCACGGACAGCGCTCGCAGCGGGTCGACGCCAGCTGGACGTTCCCCTCGAAGAGCACCGACACGACCGCCCCGCTGCCGATCACCGTGCTGCGTTTCCAGCCGCCGACCGACCCGTTCGGCGTCGCACCGGCCAGCGGGAGCTTCACCGTCCCGTTCACCGTGCAGCAGCAGGGGCCCCGCTCGGAGCAGGGCGTCGACTCGCTGAAGGTCGAGGTGTCGTACGACCGCGGCGCGACGTGGACGAGCGTCCCCACGAAGGTCCGGGGCACCACCGGTCAGGCCGTGCTGACCCACCCTGGGGTCCCGTCCGGCGGCGGTTGGGCATCGCTGCGCGCCAGCGGTGAGGACCGCTCCGGCAACACCTTCAGCCAGACGGTGATCCAGGCCTACCGTATCGGCTGACAGCCGCCCGGGGCCGGGTGGGGACACCACGTCGCCACCCGGCCCCGGAATATGGCCGGCGCCACCGGCCGACGATCCCTTCCCCCTAAGGGCTTCCCGACCGCCGTTGTCAACGACCCGGGGGCGGACGCGTCACATGACCGCCCGGGCAGTTCCTACGCGCTCAGAACGGGGCGACCCAGCGGGTAGGGCTTGCCTCCTCCTTCCTCCTGTACGGCGCCGACAAGCAGATACGCGCCGATCAGGGCGAAGCCGAAAGCGCAGGCCCCGGCGAGTGTGTTCGCCCAGTCTCTGCCGCCTTGTGCGCCGATGATGTTGAACAGGATGCACAGGTCGACCAGGAGGAGCGTGACTGTGAACGCGAGCGGAAGGCGCAGCGCGCCCAATGTCAGCGTTCCGATGACGAAGAGCCAGCACAGCAGGAACAACGTCTGCGCGCGGACGATGTGATCGGCGGGGATCGCGAGCCAGTTGTGGGTCAGCCCCATCACCAGCAGCGTGTAGCTCACCCAGAAGCCGGTGAACGCGACGAAGATGCAGGCCACCGCGTTCTGGCCGGCACGTGTGGCCCAGATCGTCGCCATCAGGGTGCTGATGGCGCTCGCACCGAAGGTGATGGGCAGCACCGCGGAGGCGGCGTCGGCCGGGACGAACCCGGTGAGTTGCAGTGCCAGTGCGATGGAACCGACCACGAAGCCCGGCAGACCGGCGATGAGCGGATTGCCGGCCGGGACGGTGGCGGCCGGAGCGGTCGTGGTCGTTTCGGCGAGTCGTTGTGACATAGCAGGACTCCTTGCTCTGGAGATGGCGTGCGTGACCCGAGTTCGATGCGTTCTTGGTCCGCCGAAGACGGGGGGGCTGGAGACGCGGAGTCGTGTCGCTCGGGCTCAGGCGTGCGCGCAGGGAATGTGCGGCAGCGCCTCAGGCGGTCGCGAGCAGGCCGCAGGCGTGGTGACGACGTGATCCGGTTCCCGTTCGGGGTGTCGTGCTTCACAGCAGGGTGCCATCCGGTGCGCACAGCTCCAAGCGTCAAAATACGCACATCTCGTGTGCACGGGTGCACGTCGAGTGGAACGGGCACCTGGATTCGTCATCAGGTCGGCGGGACGCGTCTCTGGGTCTGGCGACGCGATCAGTCGGTCGGTGGTTACCGTTCGCAGGCCGCGGTTTGACCTTGTCAGTAGCAGTCGCGTCGTACGACGTACTTGTCGACCAGTTCGGTGAAGGCACGCGTCGCCCGCGTCGGTGCCGCGGTGCTGTTGCGGGCCAGAGCCAGCGTCCACGTCTGCGCCGGCGGGTCGAGGGCGATCGGCACGACGCGCGCGCCGGCTTCTGCGGCGAGCGGAGGAACCAGAGCCAGGCCGGTGCCTGACTCGACGTATCCAGGAATGGTGCTGAGGTCGCTGACCTCTACGGCGATCATCCGGGTGATCCCGGCACGTCTGAAGTCGTCGTCAGATCGAGTTCGGTTGCAGAAGCCTGCGGGAAGGTCGATGAATGCTTGCCCTGCTACTTCGGCCGGAGCCACTCGTTCACGGCCTGCCAGCGGATGGTCGGCAGCGACAAGCGGTCGGGGTTGGAACGAGGTGATGTGGTCGAGGTGGATGTCAGGGATGCTCGATGCCTGAACGCCGACGAACGCGACATCAAGAGCATGTGAACGCAGCGCTCGCAGCAACCCGTCCGTGCCGCCGGTATCCACCCTGAGCCTGAGACGTACTCCAGGGTGGAGTCGGCGGAAGTCCTGGACCAGGCCCGGGAGATCCACCGCGGTGAGTCCTGAGAGAGTTCCGACACGCAGGCTGCCGGTGACCCCGGTGCGTAGCCCTTCGACTGCCGAACGTGCCTGGACGAATGAGTCGAGGGATCGCCGCGCTTCTGGCAGCAGGACTTTTCCCGCCTCGGTGAGTGAGACACGCGTGGTGCTGCGCTCGAAGAGCGGCACGCCCAGGCTTCCCTCCAGCGCGCGGATGCTTGCCGAGACCGTCGACTGGACAGCGTGGGTGCGTTGTGTGGCTCTGGTGAAGTTGAGCTCTTCCGCCACGGCGACGAAGAACTGTAATTGTCGCTGCTCCATGCGACCACCATAAGGCAGCTATCGCCGACAGCGATGACACTGTTCGAGAGTGTTCGCTTCTCTCGAACGGTCTGCCCCGGTGACACTTCCAGCAGACATCTGATCTCTCTTCATTCATCAGGAGCAGTGACATCATGAACGTTCTCCTGGCAGGCGCGTCCGGCTACATCGGCTCTGGCGTCCTTTCGGCTCTTCTTTCCTCCGGCCATTCCGTAACCGCTCTTGTTCGCAGTGAGGAAAAGGCCGCGGCGGTGAGACGCGGGGGTGTCCTGCCCGTTGTCGCTGACATGCGTGCTCGCGACGTGGTGCGTCAGCTAGCGGCCCAGGCTGACGCGGTGATCACTACGGCCTCGCCCGGTGACGAGACCAGTGCGGCCGCTGAAATCGACTTCGCCGAGGCTGTCCTCGCGGGCCTTCGCAGGGGCAGTGCGTTCGTGCGAACCGGAGGCATCTGGGTGTACGGGGCCGGTGAGGACATCACCGAGGGCTCCCCGATCAAGGCACCTGACATCGTGGCCTGGCGCCCGGAAATCGATGCCGGACTTCTCGCGGCTTCCCAGGTCCGTTCCCTGTTGGTGGAGCCTGGCATCGTCTACGGCCACGGGAAAGGAATTCCCAACGTCGTGATGTCCGCAGAGGCGACCGGTGGCGACTTCCCGGCCCTGCGGCTGATCGGTCCGGGGACGCAGCACTGGAGCACCGTCCACGTCGGCGATCTGGCCGAGCTTTATGTGGCAGCGCTTGAGCAGGGTGAGACCGGTTCCCGCTTTATCGGCGTCAGCGGTATCAACCCGACCGTGCGTGAGATGGGTGAGGCGGCCAGCTGGCGCCGGGGCCTCGAAGGCCGTGTCGTAGCCGAGGACGGTGCCTCGACGTTCGAGCGACTTGGTGCCTTCGGCGAGGCACTTCTGCTCGATCAGCAAGCCACCGGGAACGCGGCGCGCGAGATCCTGGGATGGAATCCCACTCGGCCGTCGCTTCTCGAAGTGATCACTGGCGGTGGCTACGACCAGACATGAGGGAATCGGTGCGCTGCCGAGGGTGACACCCTGATCTGCGGGGCATTCGCTCCATGATGAGTCGCAGAGGGACAGCGGATGCCTGGTCGGCCTCCGCGGCAGGGGCCGGCGGGACCTCGGACCGAGTCCGGAGCCGGGACTGCCGGGCCGGGAGGAAGGGTGCTCCGGGCCGTCCGGAGCACCCTTCCGCGGCCGCGGGGCTCAGGGGAGGTCGGCCCGGCGGGTTTCCACGTGCCAGCGTCGGCCGGCTGTCCTGGTGAGATGGACCGCGTGGCCGAAACAGGTGCTGACGCTGTCACTGGTGAGCACCTCGTCGACCGGGCCCGAGGCCAGGACTCGGCCTGCGCGGAGAAGCATGGCGTGAGTGGTGCCGGGCGGCAGCTCTTCCAAGTGATGCGTGACGATCACCGTGGCCAGCTCGCTCCGGGAGCGTTGCAGCGTGCCCATGCTCTCGACAAGTTGTTCCCGGCCAGCCAGATCGAGGCCGGTGGCGGGCTCGTCGAGGAGCAGGAGGCTCGGGTCCGGCATCAGGGCACGGGCGATGAGCGCACGGCCGCGTTCGCCCTGGGAGAGCACCGGCCAGCGCGTGTCGGCGCGGTCGGACAGGCCGAGCATGGCCGTCAGTTTGTCCGCCTGTGCTTCCTGCTCGGGTGTCGGGGACCAGCGCGGCGCGCGTTCGACGGTGCCCGTGAGCCCGGTGAGCACGATGTCGGACACCTTCAGCGGGGAAGTGAGTGGATGCCTGGGGTTCACGTGGCCGACCACGCCTCGTAGTTCGCGGACATCGACGCGGCCCAAGGTGTGCCCGAGGATGTCGACCTGCCCCCGGGTGGGGTGGCCGACGGCGCCGAGCAGGCTGAGCAGAGTGGTCTTGCCCGCGCCGTTGGACCCGAGTAGTGCCCAGTGCTCTCCGGGGCGTACCGTCAGCGAGATTCCGTCCAGCAGAAGCCGCCCGTCGCGCACGACATCGACTCGGTCGGCCTGAAGCACCGGGGTGGGGTTCATGACTCCTCAGTGTGGTCGATCCGCGTAGCCCAGCCTGCATGGCGGGCGCTGTCCAGCATCGGATCCGCATCAACCCTTTGACAACGGGCAATACCACACGGTTGATGTGCAGATCTAAGCATCTCTTCGGGGGACCTACGTCGGAAGACCTGGCGGGCGTTGTTTACTTGAGGTTGGGTTCTGCTCGGAAGCTGTGCGGAAACCCCTGGTGATTCCGCCACCTCCCGCCTGTCAGCTGTGCTCCAAGGGCGGAGTCCCCTGGAGCACTACCGAGAGGCGTCTGCGGTGGTGAGGAAGCCGTTGTAGTGCCACATGTAGTCGGTGAAGGCCAGGTTCAGACCGACTTGGTCGCGCAGGTAGTCGTCGGTGACCGGCAGGGCGGGTGCGGCGTGGGAATGGTCGGCCCGCACCTGCCGGGGAAAGTCGGGTTCGCCGCAGTCGAAGAGCTCGAAGAGGAACCGCGAGCGGCCTTCGACGTCGCCGCCGTAGCGGTCGGCGCGGCGGTGATGAAGTCATCTCGCAACTGTTCGACCTCGCCGGTGCTCAGGGCGCGCGCACCGGCGGGGTCGTGTTCGGAGGGGGCCGACGGGCTGGCCGTTGGAGCCGCCCAGGGCCCGTACGCTGTCGCCTCTTCACCGAGGCCGGTGTTGTGGCGCAGCCGCCCGCTGAGTTTCGTACAGCGGCGGCGCTGGGGACCCGGGGGGCGCCGGCGGGGGCGGGGGGGGGGGGCCGGGCCGGGTGGCCCCCCGCCGGCTGTGAGAAAACCACGTGTCACGCCGTGGGGCGGGCCAGTAGCAAACCATGGTGGAGGTGGGGGGCCGCCGCCGCCCGCGGAGTTTCGTACTGCGGCGGCGCTGGGGCCCCGGCGCGCGCGGCCGGAGACGGTCGCGCGAGCCGGAACGGGATGCCCACAGGCCTGCTGTCAGAAGACCTCGTCTCGCGCGTGGGCGCGGAACTCTGCCTCACGTTCGTGCAGGAGGGGGCCGTCGAGGAATTCATTGCCGGCCAGGGAGCGCTCCAGGGCGTCCAGCCAGCGCTCGTAGTATTCGTCCACGCCGTTCTGTCCCTTTTCGGCGATGGCCGCAGCCAGGTGGCCGCGGAAGGTGTCCCAGTCGAAGAAGCCGGCCTGGGACAGGCTGACCGCCATGCCGAAGGCGCGGCTCTGCCAGGGCTCGTCGAAGACCAGCTCGCCGTTCGAGCGGGGCATGGCGACCGCGCCCCGCATGGAGCTGACGTTGCGGTCCACCTCGGCGCCGGGCGTGTCCGTGGCGCACAGGGTCGGGTTCTCGGTCATCACGCGGCCACCTTCGGCTCGACGTCCGGCAGTACGGTGACCCCGACCATGGAGTCGCGCGTGATCAGTTCGGCGAGTTCCTCCTCGGAGAGGTTCTCGGAGCCCTTGGGGCGCTGCGGGATCACGAAGTAGCGGACCTCGACGTTGCTGTCGAGGACCTTGATCTCCTTGCCGTCCGGGAGGACGGTGCCGAACTCGGCCAGGACCTTCCGGGGCTCGCGCACGACCCGGGCCCGGTAGGGGGCGTCCTTGTACCAGCGGGGCGGCAGTCCCAGCACGGGCCAGGGGTAGCAGGAGCACAGGGTGCAGACGATGACGTGATGGAGGTCGTCGGTGTTCTCGACGGCCACCAGGTTCTCGCCCTCCATGCCGCTGATACCGAGCTCGGCGACGGCCCGGGTGGCATTGGCCATCAGACGGCTCTTGAACTCGGGGTCGGTCCACGCCTTGGCGATGGCCTTGGCCCCGTTCAGCGGGCCGATGTCGTTGGTGTAGATGTCGACGACCTCGTCGACGACGTTGCCCTGCAGCACGCCCTTCTCTCGCAGCAGCGACTCCAGTGCCCTGGCCCGGACCTCGCCGTCGGAGAGTTCGCGGTGGTGGTGGTTCTCGCTCATGTCGGATGTCTTTCTCGTGCGGACTTACGGGAGTACGGAACGGTTCCGGAAACCGGGAAAGGCCGCCGGAACCGACACGGCTACGCGGCTGCGGACTCGGTGACGACGTCCATGTAGGACTCGTAGAGGTCCATGGTCACGCTGGTGTTCGGCTCTGCCCCCGGGCCCCACAGATCCGTGCCCTCGAAGCGGACGGCGTAAGTGGGTTCGGGGTTCTCGCCCTCGCGGTGCGCCACCGTGTCGGCCAGGGGGTAGGTGCCGCTGTAGGCGACGATGACGCCGGTCTTGCCCCACACGAACCAGGGCAGCCGGGTGTGGCCGGGCACCGCGCGGACGTGGGCGCGGACCCGGTCGCCCACCGTGAAGTTCTGCGGCTGGTCCGGGCGCCGGGCTCCGAGGCCGACGTAGGCGATGCCGCGGGTGCCCTCCCGCAGTTTCTCGACGACCTCGGGGTCCGGCTCGCCGGTGACGGCGGGCAGTGCCCTGCCCTCGCGGATGTCCTGCTGGCGTGCGGCGAGTTCGTCACGGGTGACGAAGCCGTCGCGGACGCAGAGCTCCTCGATCGACTCCAGCCAGTGGATGTAGTACGGGGTCTCCAGGTACTCGGCCGGGGGCATCTGCTCGATGATGTGCCGGAACTCGTCCAGCGCCCAGGTGCCCTGGACTCCGCTCACCAGGAGCAGGGCGAATGTCAGGCCCTCCCAGTCCTCGTGGAAGACGACGTCGTCCTTGGTCTGGATGGGACCCATGTGATATCCGCCGACATCGTGAACGCCGATCATGACGACTCCTTGCTGATGGTTCCTCGGGGGAGGGGGTGGTCAGGGACGGAAGGCGCCTTCGCCCGTGTCTTCGTACGCCTTCGCGGCGCGGTACACGGTCGCCTCCTTGTAGTGCCTGCCGACGAGCATCAGGCCCACCGGCATGTCGTTGTCGCCCGGGCCGCACGGCAGGGTGAGGGCCGGATGGTGGGTGATGTCGAAGGGGGCCGTGTTGAAGGCCATCGGGTGGGACGTCCTCAGTTCGTCCTCGATACCGGACGACGGGTCGGGGAGCGGCAGCGCCGTCATCGGGGTTGTGGGCATCAGCAGCAGGTCCACGTCCTTCAGGATCTCGTCGTACTTGCCGCGCAGCACCCGGGCGGCGTTGACGCCGCGGCCGTAGCCGGCGTACCCGATGTGCTTCGTGACGTACTCGGAGATGACGAAGAAGAGCTTCACGCTGGGCGGGGCCTGGTCGATGGCGGAGCCGTGCCGGTGTGCCCACTCCATGAGGGAGACGGGGTAGTGGTCGTCGCGGTAGATGCCGATGCCGTTGTGCCTGAGCGCGGTCTCCGTCATTCCGGTCCATCCGATCGTGGACCAGATGTCGAGGCCGAGCCGGTGCTGCGGCACGGACACCTCGTGGACCGTCGCACCCAGCCGGGCGAGCACGTCCGCGGCGGCCCGCACCCGCTCGGCCACCGCCCGCTGGGTGCCCGGCACCTCGAAGCCCTCCTTGAGGACGCCGATCCGCAGCCCCTTCACGCCCTGGTCGAGCGCGCCTTGGTAGTCGGAGGGCTCCACCCCGTGCTGGCGCGGGTCGATCCCGTCGGGGCCGGCGAGCACACTGAGCAGAAGAGCGTTGTCGGCGACGTCCGCGGTCATGGGGCCGACGTGGTCGAACTCGGCGTCGAGTGAGGGGATACCCGTGTACGGCACCAGACCGGTGGTCGGTTTCAGACCGACGATGCCGCAGAACGAGGACGGCATCCGGATCGAGCCTGCCTGGTCGGCACCAAGGGACATGTCGGCCTCGCCGAGGGCGACGAGGGCCGCCGAGCCGGAGGACGAGCCGCCCGTGGAATATCCGTCCCCCCAGGGGTTGCGGATGGGGCCGGTCACATTGGTGTGGCTGGCACCGGAGAAGCAGAGGTATTCGCAGTGAGCTTTGCCGGAGACCGTACCGCCGGCTTCGAGGACGCGGCGTACGACCTCGGCGTCGAAGTCGGGGACGTATCCCTCGAAGAGGTTCGAGCCGGCGATCATCGGCAGCCCGGCCACCGGGATACTGTCCTTGACGACGACGGTGCGGCCCGCCAGCGGCCCCGTGCTCTTCTCGGTGATGGACGAGCGCACGAACCAGGCGTTGTGGCGGTTGTCCTCCGCGGTGGGAACGGTGTGCTCGCGGGAACCTCCGGCCGGCCGCAGGGGGGTGTCCTCGGCGGAGATCTCGGCCACGGGCCCGTACGTCGTGATGCTCTTCGCGACGACCTCGGCGTAGATCTTGGACTGTTCCTCGGTGATCCCGAGACCGAGTCGCTCCGAGATGGCGAGCATGTCCTGGTGGGTGGGGGCGGGGATCGTCATGTGACCAGCTTTCGGACGGATGGCCGGGAGGTTATTTCCAGATGGAAGCATATGGAAGTGTGTTACGTCACCATGTTGGGAGACTCTTTTCCGTAAGAGGGTCCCGGGGTGGTCAGGGCGTGCCGCTGTGTGCGACCGCGGCGCGGGGCTGCTCGCGGTCGAAGCGGCCGAAGCGCCAGGCGAGCGTCGCGATGATCCAGATGGCCGCGAAGCCGCCGACCGTCGCGTAGCCGAGCGCCTCGAAGTGGTCACCCAGGGAGGCGTACGGCGCGAGGAAGGCGACGCCGAGGTCGTCGGCGAGGAAGCCGGCCAGATACACGGTGGCGATGACCCCCGCGACCAGCACCGTCGCCCAGGTCGTCGCCATGTTGTAGAAGAGCTTGCGGGCCGGGTTGCGGGCCGACCAGGAATACGCGCGGGTCATGAGCAGGCTGTCGAGGGTGTCGAACAGGCTCATGCCGGCCGCGAAGAGCAGGGGCAGGGCGAGGATGGCGGCCCAGGACGCGCCGTTGCTCGCGGAACTCGCCGACAGGCTCAGCAGGGTGATCTCCGAGGCCGTCTCCAGGCCCAGGCCCATCAGGGCGCCCACGGGAAACATGTGCCAGGACGAGCGGACCAGGCCCCGTGCGCGCCCGCGCAGCAGACGGTTGAGCAGCCCGCGCCTGGCCAGTTGCCGCTCCACCTCCTCCTCGTCGAGTCGCCCCGCGCGCAGATCCCGCCAGCAGCGCACCACGCCGGCCAGGGCGAGGGCGTTGAGCACCGCGACCAGGGTCAGGAAGCTCAGGGCCACCAGGCCGGAGACGGTTCCTCCGATCTCCTGGAGGTGGGCGAAGCCCGACGCGGCGGTGGTGTTGGCCACGACCGCGACGAGGACTGCCATCACCAGGACCACGGAGGAGTGCCCCATGGCGAAGAAGAAGCCCACGCCGTACGGGTGCTTCCCGCGCTGGATCATCAGCCGGGTGGTGTCGTCGATGGCGGCGATGTGGTCGGCGTCGAAGGCATGCCGGACGCCGAGCACGTAGGCGAGTGCGCCGGCGCCGAGAAACGCCGCCGGGACATGGGGGTCGGATGCGGCGGTGCGGTACAGCAGCCAGCCCGCCAGATGCAGCAGCAGGATGATGCCGGCGATCAGTGCCAGCCGGGCTCTGGCGGACCGGCTGGGGGAGGGGGAGTCGGACACGGGGCCTCCTGTGGAAGCAGGCGGAAGTGCGGGAAGCGGAAGCCGCTGGGGGCGTCGTACGCCGAAATTCACGTGTCTGGCCGTTCACGGGCCGGCCTCAAGCGTAGTAACGTCGACGAGGTATTTCCATTTGGAAGATATCTCGAAGAAGATATGGAGGGGAGGTTACGTCCGTGAATCGCGCTGATTACAGGACGGTGTCGGTAGCGGTTCGCCGTGTCCTACAGCACGGTGAAGGACAGACCCTCCGCCACCGCCAGGTGCATGTCGTACTCGGGCCGCGGCGCGGCCTCCGAACTGCCCGCCTCCGCGGTGACCTGCGTGGTGAACGCCTCGGCCGTCAGCAGCCCGCGCGCGTCGCAACGGGCCAGGTAATGCACGCTGTCGTAGCAGTGCTCGGCCCAGGCATTGAGTACCGGTGCCTCCTCGCCGACCGCCGACCGGTAGCGGTCCTCCAGGTCGAGCCGCTTGGGCGAGGCGAGCGTGTCGAAGGAGTGCGAGCTGGCGTAGAGGTTGCCGGAGCCGTCCCCGTTGATCGCGTAGAGGGTGTTCTCCTCCAGGCAGCCCGACACGCGCACCAGCTTGCGGTCGAGACCGCGCCGCCGGAGGGCCTTGAGCAGGACGACCTGGTCGCGGCCCGGTGTGTTGAGGACGACGCCGCCCGCACCACTGCTCAGCAGCTCGTCCAGTACGACGTCGGCGACCTCGCCCGCCCGGCCCAGCGGCAGTGTGCGGTCCAGGACGACGCGGCCGTCGTACCGGGGGACGGCCAGCAACTGGGCCACCCGCATCGCCCGGGGCCACACGTAGTCGGTGCCCAGGATCGCCCAGTCGCGCACGCCTCGCTCCCTGATGACGCGGCCCAGGGAGACCGCGAACTGCTCGGGTGTCTCCCCCGGGCAGTACACCGCCGGCCGGGTCCTGGTCGCCTCGAAGCCCGCCGTGAACACATATGGGAGGCGTCCGTCCAGGGCCCGCTCCACATGGAGCAGGGTGCGGCTGGTGTGCAGTCCGACGAACGCCTCGACCGCCCCGCTCGCGGCGAGATCCGAAACCGTCCTGGCCACCTGCGACGGATCGCCGCCGGAATCGGCGACGACAAGTTCGACAGGGCGGCCGTCCGGTCCGGCCGCGCGGTTGACCTCCTGGGCGGCGAGCAGCGCCGCCTCCAGGGCGGAGGGGCCCACCAGGCCCATCACGCCCGAGCGAGGGATGACCAGGCCGACGCGCAGCGTCCTGGCGGACGGCCCGTACACCATCGCCTCCAGAGGGTCGGCGAGGGTGACACTCAACGACATACCACCGTAGTCTAAAGAGGTTTCCGCAGCGTGGAAAGGTTTGACATGGCGGATCCGGATGCCCCCGGGCCGGGCGCGAGTTTGCCCGACGGCATAGCCCGCCTGACCGCTGCGGCGCGCGGTCTCAGCCAGCTGCTCAAGGCGATCCTCGCCGAGGACGGGCTGCGCGAGGACCAGTGGCGCGTGATGGACGCCCTGGCGCACACGCACGGGCTGCTGATGGGGGAGCTCGCGCGCACGCTGGTGCTGCCCCCGGCCACGACCACGCGCTGTGTCGACGAGCTCACCGACCTGGGACTCGTCTTCCGCCGGCCGCAGCCCGAGGACGCGCGCAAGTTCGTGGTCTACCTGTCGAGGACGGGCTACGAGCGCTACGACCGAGCCCTCTCACTGCTGGAAGCACACCGGGCGGAGCTGACGGAACTGCTCGGCGGCGCCTGCTCCCACGACCTCCTCAGGGCGGCGGCGCCCCCGCCTGCGCCCATGCCGCGGTGACGATGCGTGCCGCCGCGTGCCGGGGTGTGATCCGCAGTGCGCCCACCTCTGCCGTCAGCCGAGCCGTGAGCTCCTTCACCTCGCGCCGGGACAGCGTCTCCAGGAGTTCCTCGCGCACCAACTCGGCGGTCCAGCTGATTAGTTGACGGCGGCGCTTGGTTTCGAAGAGCCGCCGGTCGAGAAGATGCCGGCGATGCGCTCCGGCCTTCCTCCATACCTCGTCCAGTGCCGTCCCGGTCACGGCTGAACAGGCCACGACGGGCGGTTGCCAGGCCCCGGGTTCGGGGCGCAGCAACCGCAGGGCGGTGGACAGTTCGCGGGCGGCACGCTGTGCCTCGGCGACGTACTCGCCGTCCGCCTTGTTCACGGCGACGACATCGGCGAGTTCGAGGACGCCCCGCTTGATGCCCTGCAACTGATCGCCCGTGCGGCCCAGAGTCAGCAGGAGGAAGGTGTCGACCATGTCGGCCACCACGAACTCCGACTGCCCCACCCCCACCGTCTCGACGATCACGACGTCGTAACCGGCCGCCTCCACGACCACCATGGCCTCACGGGTGGCCGCGGCCACCCCACCGAGCGTTCCACCGCTCGGGGACGGCCGGACGAAAGCGGCCTCGCGTCCCGCCAGCCGGGCCATCCGGGTGCGGTCGCCCAGCACACTGCCGCGGGTGAGGGCCGAGGTCGGATCGACGGCCAGCACCGCGACCCGGTGGCCGGCGTCCACCAGACGCATACCCAGCGCGTCGATGAACGTGGACTTGCCCGCCCCCGGGGCACCGCTCACCCCGAGGCGGACCGCGTTCCCGGAGTGCGGGAGCAGCGCGGTGACCAACTCCTGGGCGGGGGGACGGTGAACCGGGTGCCGGGACTCGACCAGGGTGATGGCGCGGGCCACCGCGGCGCGGCCCCCGGCCCGCACACCCTCGGCGAGACCGGCCACGTCCACGGCGGTCACGTCCACCACGGTCACGGCCGGCCGTCGAGCAGGCCGAGCACCCGCAGCGCCGACTCACCGACGGGCGTGCCGGACGAGAACACCTCGGCGACGCCCGCCGCGCGCAGTTCGTCGACATCCTGAGCCGGGATCGCGCCGCCCACCACGAGGAGGACGTCCTCGGCTCCCTCGGCGTCCAGCGCCCTGCGCAGCAGGGGCACCAACGTGCGGTGCCCCGCCGCCAGTGAGCTGACGCCGACGATGTGGACATCTGACTCCACCGCCTGACGGGCAACCTCCTCCGGAGTGGAGAACAGCGGACCGACATCGACGTCGAAGCCGAGGTCGGCGAAGGCGGTCGCCACCACCTTCTGTCCCCGGTCGTGGCCGTCCTGCCCCATCTTGGCCACCAAGATCCGCGGCCGGCGGCCGTGTGCCTCCTCGAAGGCATCGGTGGCCCGCCGCACGCGTTCCGTGGCTTCCTGCCTTCCGGCCTCCGCGCCGTACACGCCGCTGGCGGTACGTACGGTCGCGGAGTGGCGTCCGTAGACCTTCTCCAAGGCGTCGCTGATCTCGCCGACGGTGGCCTTGGCGTGCGCCGCGTCGACGGCCAGGGACAGCAGGTTGCCGTCACCGGTCGACGCCGCGTGCGTCAGCGTGTCCAGCGTGCGCCGTACGGCGGCCGGATCCCGTTCCGCGCGCAGCCGGCGCAGCTTGGCCAGTTGCTGCTCGCGTACCTTGGCGTTGTCGATGCGCAGGACGTCGACGTCCTCCGCCGTCTCCGAGCGGTGCAGATTGACACCGATGACGGGCTGGAGACCGGCATCGATCCGGGCCTGCGTGCGCGCGGCGGCCTCCTCGATGCGCAGTTTGGGCAGGCCCTGCGCGATGGCCTTCGTCATGCCCCCCAGTGCCTCGACCTCCTGGATGTGCTGCCAGGCGCGGGCCGCCAGATCGTGCGTGAGCTTCTCGACGTAGTAGGAGCCGCCCCAGGGGTCGATGACCTTCGTGGTGCCCGACTCCGTCTGCAGCAGGAGTTGGGTGTTGCGGGCGATGCGCGCGGAGAAGTCCGTCGGCAGGGCCAGCGCCTCGTCGAAGGCGTTGGTGTGCAGCGACTGTGTCTGCCCCTGGACCGCCGCCATGGCCTCGACGCAGGTGCGGACCACGTTGTTCGACACGTCCTGGGCGGTCAGCGACCAGCCGGACGTCTGCGAGTGGGCCCGCAGGGAGAGGGAACGCGGGTCGCGCGGCCCGAAGCCGGCCATCAGCCGGGCCCACAGCAGCCGGCCCGCCCGCAGCTTGGCGATCTCCGTGAAGTAGTTCATGCCGATCGCCCAGAAGAAGGACAGACGCGGTGCGAAGCGGTCGACGTCCAGACCGGAGGCGAGACCGGCGCGGACGTACTCGATCCCGTCGGCGAGCGTGTACGCGAGTTCGAGATCGCTCGTCGCACCGGCCTCCTGGATGTGGTAGCCGGAGATCGAGATGGAGTTGTAGCGCGGCATGCGCTCACTGGTGTGGGCGAAAATGTCGCTGATGATCCGCATCGACGGCTCGGGCGGATAGATGTAGGTGTTGCGGACCATGAACTCCTTGAGGATGTCGTTCTGGACCGTCCCCGTGAGCTGTTCCTGCTTGACGCCCTGTTCCTCGGCCGCCGCGATGAAGAGCGCCAGGATCGGTAGCACGGCTCCGTTCATGGTCATCGACACGCTCATGCGGTCCAGCGGGATGCCCTCGAAGAGCTGGCGCATGTCGTAGATCGAGTCGATCGCGACGCCCGCCATGCCGACGTCGCCGACGACGCGGGGGTTGTCGCTGTCGTAACCCCGGTGCGTCGGCAGGTCGAAGGCGACCGACAGGCCCTTCTGGCCCATGGCGAGGTTGCGCCGGTAGAAGGCGTTGGACTCCTCGGCGGTGGAGAAGCCCGCGTACTGGCGGATGGTCCAGGGCCGGGCGGTGTACATCGTCGGGTACGGACCCCGGACGTACGGCGCGAAGCCCGGGAGAGTGTCCAGGAAGCCGGCACTGTCGAGGTCGGCGGGGCCGTGGACAGGCGGGATCTCCAGGCCCTCGGGGGTGGTCCACGGCGCGGGTACCGGGCCCGGGGCATCGGCCGGGGTGCCGTCCCCGCGCAGGGACGCGGCCGAGAAGTCGGGCAGTGTCATCACCGCACCTCCAGATCGTTCAGAACCTGTCGCAGCCGTGCGGGTACGTCCCCGCCGGGTGGCCCGAAGAAGGTGATGTCGAGGTCGTAGCCGGCCTGCCGCTCCTCCGCCGGGAGTGTGGACCCCAGGGCGTACACGACGGACGCGCCGGATGCCCTGGCCGCGGCGGCCAGAGCGCCGAGTCCCTCGGTGTCGGCCGCGCAGATGCACACCGCCCGTGCGGCTCGCTCGCGCAGCACGGTTGTCAGCTCGTCGACAGCGCCGACCGTCTGATCGGCGGCGATACCGCCCGAGGCGAACATATTGCGGGCGCTGTCCAGCACACGGCTGTTTCGGGCCGGCGTGCCCTGGGCGACGAGCAGCACGCCGGGACGGGCGCCGGTGCGGTGTACATGGGCGTCACTGCGGTCGCGCAGTGCCTCGAACTCCTCGCCGTAGCTCACCTCGGGCAGTGCGCCCGGGGGCCGGGGCGCGGGATCGTGTCCGTGGGGGAGGGGGTCGTCCAGGACGGCGTACGACGAGATCCCGGTGAGGGGGCGCTGCCCCACCGCGACGGCGCGCCGGCGTCGCCGGGCCGTTGCGGCCAGGTCCCTGTGCAACTGCCCGCTGTCCAGGTGGCTTTGCATGCCGCCCGACTGTTCGACGGCGGTGAAGTGCTCCCAGGCCGCTTCCGCCAGAGCGTCGGTGAGGGTTTCGATGTAGGGCGATCCGCCCGCGGGATCGGAGACCCTGCCCAAGTGAGCCTCGTGACGCAGGATGGCGTGCGTGGAACGGGCCACCCGTCGTCCCAGGTCGCCGGGGGTGGCGCCGGCCGCGTCGAAGGGCAGCACGGTAATGGCCGAGGCGCCGCCGGCCACGGCCGACACACACGCGACCGTCGCGCGCAGCATGTTGGTGCGGGCGTCGTGGCGGGTGAGCATGGCCTGCGAGGTCACCGCGTGCTGGCGCTGGGCTCCGGCCTCGGGGACGCCGCACAGTTCCGCCACCCGGGACCACACCAGGCGGGCCGCGCGGAGTTTGGCGAGCGACCCGAACTGGTCGGCGGTCACCGCGAGGCGGAACTCGACACGAGCGAAGACCTCCTCGGGCGTGAGGCCCGCGTCGGTCAGCGCCCTCAGGTAGGTCACCGCGGTGGCGGTCGCCAGGCCGAGTTCCTCCGCGGGCGAGGCGCCGGCGCGGTGGTGGACCGTGCCGTCGACAGTGATGACGGCCATCGACGGAAGGTCGCGGGCGAGAGCGAACAGCGCCGGGAGTTCGACGAGTTCCGTCCGTACCCCGGTCCGGGCCTGCCGGCCGAGCGGGTCGACACCGAGGCTGCCGGTGAGGGCGCCGGGATCGATGCCGCGCTCCTGCGCGACGGCCAGCAGGGTGCGTACCGTCGTACGGCTCGCGGGAGTGTCGTCCAGGACCAGCCCGACCCCGGTGAGGTCGACGGTGGCGAGGACCTCCGGCAGGTCGCTGGGGCGCAGCGCGGGGCTGTCGGTCGGCAGCCACAAGGTGTCGACGCCGCCGCTCAGTTCGGCACGGGCCGATTCCGCGAGCGGCCCCGGGCCGGAAGCGGTCAGCCGCTGGCGTACCTCCCAGCCCCGGGAGGCGTCGGGCACGTCGGTGCCCCGCACGTACGGCCACCGGCCCGGCACTCCGCGTGGGGCGAGCCCGTCGAGATCCCTCGCGGTGTAGAGGGGCTTCAGCCGTAGTCCGTCCTCGGTCCAGCTGGAGAGGGCGGTTTCCGGATCCCTGTCAGCCAGGTCGCCGCTGAGGGTGGCGGCGGCCAGCCCGCGCCACTCCTCGAAGGTCGCGGCGGGAAACTCCGATGCGAGGGTGAGTGGTTGGTCCGGGGCTCTCATCGTGCAGGGTCAACTTCCGTGTGTGAGGAATGCGCCGGTCCCGGTGCGGGGAGTCTGTCGCAGCGCGGGGCCGACGGCGCGGGCGGACTTCGAAACACGCCCTAGATCTCCAGGAGGAGCTTCCCGGTGGTGGTGCGGGACTCGATGGCCCGGTGGGCCGTGGCGGCCTCGTCAAGACCGAACCGCGTGCCAGCCGGGACGGTCAGCAGCCCTTCCCGTACCCAGGCGAAGACATCGTCCGCTCGGCGGCGCAGTGCGGCGGCGGTCGCGGCGTAGTGGGCGATGCTCGGCCGGGTGACGTAGAGGGAACCACCCGCGTTGAGCCGCGGTATGTCCAGGGGCGGTGGCGGGCCGCTCGCGGTGCCGTGGATCAACAGGGTGCCGCGCGGCCTGAGTGCGCCGAGACTGCCCTCGAAGGTCGCGGCGCCGACACCGTCGTACACCGCTGCCACGCCCAGGCCCATGGTCAGTTCGCGGACCTTGCTGTCGAAGCGGTCGTAGAGGATCACGTCATCGGCGCCGGCGGCACGCGCCGCGGCGAACTTCTCCGGGGTGGAGACGGTGCCGATCACCCGGCCTCCCCGCAACTTGACTATCTGGCTGAGCAGTTGGCTTACGCCGCCCGCTGCCGCGTGGATCAGGACCGTGTCGCCGGACTGGACGGGATAGGCGTCGGTGGCCAGGTAGTGCGCGGTCACGCCCTGCATCAGCAGGGCGACCGCAGTCCCGGCCGGAACGTCGCCCGGCACCGGTACCGCGCGCTCGGCCTCCACCAGCACGTA
Organism: Streptomyces sp. NPDC059255; assembly: GCF_042752355.1. Taxonomy (NCBI): domain Bacteria; kingdom Bacillati; phylum Actinomycetota; class Actinomycetes; order Kitasatosporales; family Streptomycetaceae; genus Streptomyces; species Streptomyces sp. NPDC059255. Next base: position 55,540 of record NZ_JBHYZP010000029.1, on the reverse strand, counting down.
GTCGGCGTACGAGCCCTGCCCGCCGCTGAACCAGCCCACGAGCGCGCCCTCGGCGAGATCCGTCACCTCTGCGCCGGCCCGCGCCACCCGGCCGACGCCCTCGACGCCGGCACCGAAGGGCAGCGGCAAGGGGACGGCGCCGGTGCGATGGTAGACATCCATGTAGTTGACGCCCGCGAGGTCGACCTTCACCAGCACCTGCCGCGGGCCGGGGGAGGGGATCGGGACGTCGGCTGTCCTGAGCTCGTCCGGGCCGCCGTACTGGGACACGGTCACTGTGCGCATTGCTCTCATCCTTGGTTCGGGGGCCGATCCGGCGGGGTCAGGTTCAGCGGGGGAGGTTGACGTTGACCTGTTTGATCTGGGTGAAACCTTCGAGCATGCCTTCGAGAGACACCTCGCGGCCGACCCCGCTCTGCTTGTAGCCGCCGTAGGACTGGCCGACGACCTGCCCGCCGCCCTGGTTGACCTGGACCCAGCCGGCCTCCAGCCGGTGCGCGGTGGTCAGCGCCTGCTCCAGGTTGTGGCTCCAGACGTAGGCGGCGAGGCCGTAGACGCTGTCGTTCGCCATGCGTACGACGTCGTCCGTGTCACGCCAGGGGATCGCGACCAGGACCGGGCCGAAGATCTCCTCCCGGGCGAGCCGGAAGTCGTTGCGCGCCCCCGCGAAGACAGTCGGCACGTGGAAGTAGCCCTCGGACAGCGGACCGTCGGCGGGAGGACGACCGCCCAGCACCGCCCGCATCGAAGGGTGGGCGAGACCGTCGTCGATGTAGCCCTGCACGGACCGGAACTGCTTTTCGTTGATGATGGCGCCGATGTCACTGGCCTCGTTCAGGGGGTCGCCCACCGCTAGCGCTCCGAGCCGGGCCGCTAGGCGGTCGAGGACCTCGTCGTACACGTCCTCATGGAGGAAGAGGCGGGACCCCGCGGTGCAGCTCTGGCCCTGGCGGGAGATGCGCGAGGAGAGCACCAGGCCGTCGACGAGGCTGTCGTCGACCGCGTCGGGGAACACGATCGAAGGGCTCTTGCCCCCCAGTTCGAGCGAGAGGTGCGCCAGGCGCTCACCGGCCTTGCGCGCGATGCCCCGGCCCACCTCGGTCGAGCCGGTGAACGAGACCTTGTCGACTCCCGCGTGACGGACCAGTGCCTCGCCGACGACCCGGCCCTCGCCGGTGACGACGTTGAGCACGCCGTCGGGCAGGTGCTCGGCACAGATCTCGGCCAGCAGTATGACCGACAGCGGTGCGTCCTCCGCCGCCTTGAGGATCACGGTGTTGCCCGCGGCCAGCGCGGCCGGCACCTTGAACCCGGCGATCATCAGCGGGGAGTTCCAGGGGAGGATGCCCGCGATGACGCCGAGCGGCTCGCGGCGCGTGTACTGCAGCTGTTTGTCGCCGGCGGGCAGAGTGACGCCCTTGACCTCGCCGGCCACACCGGCGAAGTACCGGAACAGCTCCGCCAAGACCTTCGCCTCGGGGCGGGCCTGGGTACGCAGCGCGTTGCCCGTGTCGAGGGCGGTGAGCAGGGCGAGTTCCTCCGTACGTTCCTCCAGCGCGTCGGCGATCCTGCCGAGGGCACGCTGCCGAACGCTGAAATGGCTCTGCCGCCAGGACTCGAAGGCCCTCCGCGCTGCTGTGACCGCACGGTCGACGTCCTCGTCACCGCCCGACGGCACCTGGGCGATCACCTCGCCGCGCCGCGCGGGTGAGGTGATCTCGTCCCACTTCCCGCCGGCCGCCTCGACCCACTTGCCGTCGATGAGCATGAGCCCGATCGGCAGGCCGGACTCCCGACGCCAGGATCCGGGGAAAACGCTGCTGTCCGCCATGTCAGTCTCTTCCACAGTCAGTTGGGCTCTTCCACAGTCAGTTGTGATACAGGCTCGGCCCGGCGGAGGCGACGGCGCCAGGTCCGGTCACCGCGGCCCGGGCCGCGGCCGGTGTGGCCGTCGGCGGCGGACCGGGCGGCCCGACCGACGGGCCGATGACACTCCTCGGCCAGCTCCGGGCGAGCCCGGTCCACGCCAGGGCGGTCGTCGTGTTCTCCTTCGAAGAGCACGGGGCCACGGTGCTTGAAGGACGTGCCGGTCGATCACCACCTGGTTTCGACTGTCACTTCTGTCGCCCATGCGAACAAGCACCAGACACGCAGGCCCAGTCTGCAGAAACGCACACGACCGTGGACGGCGCCGCGCCCCGGCCGCCACCGCCGGTGATCGTCCGGGGCATCCGCGCGGCTCTGCCGCGTGGGGCCAGCTGTGCATTTGCGCACACTCGCGGTGCCGATTTGGCTCTTGCCCGCACCCCGGCCCGGTCAGCACGGTGAAACACGAGCCGCACAACGACCGTGCACCAGGGCTGCTGTCGCCTGTCGGCGCTCTGAACCTTTGGCGTACCCGAATGTCTGTTCCGGTCCGGCTCGTCAACCTATCCGACCCGACCCCCATGACACCGACGAAGGGGCAACTGATGACGACCAACGAGCCGGAGGCCCCGTCCCAGGAGAGGAACGGTCCCCTCGACGGAGTACTCGTCGTGGATCTCAGCCGTGCTCTGGCGGGCCCTCATGCCGCGATGATGCTCGGAGACATGGGTGCCCGTGTGATCAAGGTGGAGGCTCCGCGGCGCGGCGACGAGTCGCGCGGCTGGGGTCCGCCGTTCGTGGGCCCCGAGGACGACCGGCAGTCTACGTACTTCCTCAGTTGCAACCGCAACAAGGAATCGGTGACCGCGGACCTCAAGGCCCCGGAAGGTGTGGACCTGCTGACGCGCCTCATCCGGCAGGCCGACGTCCTGGTGGAGAACTTCCGCCCCGGCGTCATGGACCGGCTCGGCTTCGGCAACGAGCGGCTGCACGACCTCAACCCCGGGCTGGTCATCCTGTCCATCAGCGGTTTCGGGCACGACGGCCCCCAGGGCGGACGCGCCGGCTACGACCAGATCGCCCAGGGCGAGGCTGGCCTGATGAGCCTTACCGGCCCCGACTCCGAGACCCCCACCAAAGTCGGCGTCCCGATCGGCGACCTCCTCGCGGGCATGTACGGCGCCTACGGGGTCGCCTCGGCGCTGGTCGCGCGCAATGCCACCGGCCGCGGCGAGGTCGTACGCACGTCCCTGCTGTCGGCCATCGTCGGTGTCCACGCGTTCCAGGGAACCCGTTACACGGTGGCCGGAGAGGTCGGACGGGCGGCCGGCAACCACCACGTCGCGATCGCCCCCTACGGCCTGTTCCGGTGTGCCGACGGCGCGATCCAGGTGACCGCGGCCAACGACGGCCAGTGGCGCAAACTCGCCGAGGTCCTGGGCATCGACGCCGACGACGAGCGGTTCGCGACCAACGTGGCCCGGGTCGCCCACCGCGAACAGCTCATCAAGGTCATCGAGGCGGACCTGGAGACCCGGCCAGCCGATCACTGGATCAGTCTGCTGGACGGGCACGGCATCCCCTGCGGCAAGGTCCGCACCCTCGACGAGGTCTACCAGGATCCGCAGACCCTGTCCCAGGGGCTGGTTCTCGACGTCGACCATCCCTCCCTCGGCAGCGTCCGGCTCCCGGGACCGGCGGTCCGTCTGGACCACAACCCCCGCCGCGAACACGCCGCGCCCCCGCTGCTCGGCCAGCACGACGGCAGTGTGCGGCGATGGCTCGACGAGGTCGAGCCCACGGTCTGACCGTACCCACTTCCTCGGTTCCCTCCGAGCTCGGTCCCCTCCGGGCCGGTGAGTCCTCTGCTCACCAGCCCGCGAGCTCTGTCAGCAGTGCGTCATCCCATCGCGTGAAACGGGTATCCCCATGACAACCTCCAGAGCCGCAACAGACACACCATCCTCCCCTGCCGGAAAGCCCGGCCTGCGCCGGGTGGCCTTCGCCAGCCTCGTCGGGACGACCGTCGAGTGGTACGACTACTTCCTGTACGGATCGAGCGCGGCCCTCGTCTTCGGGCAGGTCTTCTTCCCCTCGTCGGACCCGCTGACCAGCACGCTCCTCGCCTTCATGGCATTCGCCGTCGGATTCGTCGCCAGACCGGTCGGCGCCGTGGTCTTCGGGCACTACGGCGACCGGCTGGGCCGTAAGAAACTCCTGGTGGTCAGCCTGCTGATGATGGGGGGCTCGACGGTCCTGATCGGCTGCGTCCCGAGCTACGACACCATCGGAATGGCGGCCCCGATCCTGCTCACCGTCCTGCGCCTGATCCAGGGCTGTGCCCTGGGCGGCGAGTGGGGCGGCGCGGTGCTGCTCGTCTCCGAACACGGTGACGCCCGCCGACGGGGATTCTGGGCCTCCTGGCCTCAGGCCGGCCTGGCCACCGGCAACATCCTCGCCGTGGGAGTGCTGGCCGTGATGTCCACGGCGCTGAGCCGCGACGACTTCGTCGCCTGGGGCTGGCGCGTCCCGTTCCTGCTCTCCGCCGTCCTGGTGCTCGCCGGACTCTGGATCCGCCTCTCCATCGACGAGTCACCGGTGTTCAAGGAGGCCCACGAGGAAAGCGCCCCGTCCGGAAAGCAGCACCGGCCGCTGGTCGATCTGCTGCGGAACAACTGGCGGGACATCCTCATAGCCATTGGAGCCAGGTTCTCGGAGAACATCGCGTACTACGTGCTGACCACGTTCGTGCTCGTGTACTGCGTCGAGCACCTCGGCATGCCGCAGCAGGACGCCCTGATCGCCGTTGTCATCGGCTCAGCAGTGCAGTTCTGCCTGATCCCCTGCTTCGGAGCGCTGTCCGACCGCGTGGGCCGTAAACCGGTGTACCTGGCCGGGGCCGTCGGCACCGGACTGTGGGCCTGGGCCTTCTTCATGTTGCTCGACACCGCTTCGTTCCCCGCCGCGGTCCTCGCCATCTCCATCGGCCTGGCCTTCCACAGCGCCATGTACGCCCCGCAGGCCGCGTTCTTCTCCGAACTCTTCGCGACCCGCGTGCGCTACACCGGAACGTCGGTCGGTGCCCAGTTCGCCTCGGTAGTGGCGGGCGCTCCCGCTCCGATCATCGCTGTCGCCCTGTTGCAGGCGTACGGCACCTTCCAGCCCATCGCCGTGTATCTGACGCTGGCTTCGGTCGTCACTGTCATCGCCGTGTCGTGCGCCCGGGAGACCAGGGGCCGTGACCTGACCGAGACGCCGACCGAGGCAAAGGCGGCGCCCCTGGTAGCCGCCGCGAAAGCGGACGTACCGACCCCGTGAGCGGGAATCGTCTCCGCTGAGGCGGAACATGCTCTGTCTGCATCTTTGCACAGTACCGGTGCCGAAGTGTCTCTTGTGTGCACACGAGTCGACTGCCCACGCTGACCCTGTGTCGAAGAACCCGCTACGTACCGCACGCCGTGCTCCCTGGGTTGCGGGAGCCCGAGCCGCTGTCGGTATCACCGTGCCTTTGGCCGCGGGGGTCATGTTCCATGCTCCGGAGATGGGCGTTGTTGTCGCCCTCGGTGCCTTGTGGGCGACGAGCCACGACCAACCAGGGTTCCGCAGGGAGCGTCTGATCCGCGTCACCGGAAGCGGACTGGCGAGCGTGGACGGGTTCTTGGCCGGGCAGACTGTTCTGCGCGTGGAGCCCGGCTTCGCCGTGACCGCCCTGGTGATCACCGTGGCGTTCGTCTCCGGTCTGCTCAGTCCTGATGGCCTGCTCTCCCCGGAGGTGTCCATGCAGTTTCCGCTCGGCACCATCGTGGGAAGCGCTCTGCCGCTGGACGGTCCGGTCTGGCTGTTCTTGGCCGAACTGATCAGCGGTACGGCCCTGGTCCTTCTGCTTACCGACGTCCTGTGGTCCCGGCACCGGGCGGGTGAGGAACGGCGCGTTCTCCGAGAGGTCTACCGCAAGGCGGAGGAACTCCTGAAGACGGCCGGCACACCGGGCGCACTGGAGGCCCGCCGTGCGATGACCCTGGCACTCAACCGCGCCCACTACGCTGCCGCCGGCGAGCGGACCGGTGCGCGCCATGGTCTCGCAACGGCCTTCCATACAGCCTTCGGCCTCTGCGAGGCCGCCACGGGGTTGGGATGGGAGACAATGCCTCGGCCGACTGCGGTCCTCAGTGAGCCGGAACGCCTGGCCCGGCGGGCGGGCCTGGAGGGGGGACCGTCTCGCCGTCCGCTGAGAGCGCCACAACAACGTGGCGGGCGAACACCCCCGGACTGCTCGCCCTCGAACAGGTGGCGCGCGCCAGCCCGGATAACTCCACCGCACGCGTTCCCTCGGTCCGAACCGCTACTCCGGTGCCGTGGGCGACCCGGCCGCGTTCCGGCACCATGCTGTCCGTGTCCGCTGCCGCGGTCTGCCTCGCGGCACACCTCCTGGACGGGCCTCGTGGCTACTGGCTGCCGCTGGGCGTCGCGTTCATCTCCAAGCCGGATCTTGGCCCCGTACCCCGGCGCGCCCTTCACCGCTGCCTCGAAACCGTACTCGGCGTCACCCTGGTCGGCACCGTCCTCCCCCTCACTCGCAACGACTACGTTCTCATGGCGCTGGTCGTGGTGTGCGGCATGGTGCTCGCCGTGGGTGTCTGCGGCACCACGCGGTCAGCACGCTCGCACTCACTGCGATCATGTTCGACTTCGTCGAATTTCTCGGCGACGACGAGCCCTCTTTCTGGACCGGGTCGTGGACACGGCGATCGCGGCCGTGATCGTTCTGATGGTGTACGGGACGGTGTGGAGGCTGTCGTGGAGTGCGTGTGAGGAGGGCAGCATCGATGACGCCGTACAGGTGTCCCGCCGTTATGGGTCGACGCCTCTGCACACTCCGGTGCACGAGGCTCATGCGTCGGGTCGCGCCGTCTGCCGACGCATCTCCGAGGCGCGCCAGGCGGCGCGACACGCTCACGGTCGAACGCCACTGACGCCAGTCGCATCCGGAAGACTGGCCGGACATCCTGCGTGCGGCCGAGGAGAGGCGTGACGCGACAACGGCCCGGTTGCTGTTCCATCGTCCAAGGGGAGAGGAACCGGAGGCGAGGACGGTGTCCTCGTCGGAATCCGACAAATACACGAGAGGGCCCGAGACTGGGGAATGAGTCAGACTGCAAGGGAGAGCCGTGGGGCTTCGGTGAGGTTCCGTCGGCATGACAGAACGGGAAGCACATGGAACACCGTGGAGAGCCCGAGCCACGCCAACCACGGGTGGACGACCTCCGCTATCTGCTGGCCGTGGCGCACACAGGCCGCCTCGTTGCGGCCGCCTCCGCTCTGGGGGTGGACCACACCACTGTCTCCCGGCGCATTCGGGCGCTGGAGAAGGTACTCGCCGCGCGGCTGCTGGAACGTGGCTCGGACGGCTGGGAACTCACCGAGATGGGGCGGGTCGTCGCCGAACAGGCGCGCCCTATTGAGCAAGCGTTGGAGAATGTCGTCCTCGCAGCCCGGGGCATGCGCCAGGACGCTCTCGTGGGCAATTTCAGAATCACGGCACCCGACGGGTTCGGTGCTCTCTTCGCTGCTCCAGCTCTCACCCGTCTGCAGCAGGAGCACCCCGGACTCACCATCGAGCTCATCACGGCCACCCGGCAGCTGAACCTCCATCAGTCGGGTTTCGACCTTGCCATCGCCGTGGGTGCCCCAGTGACCCGGCGACTGTTCTCCGAGGTACTCGCCGAATACTCACTCGGGCTGTACGCGAGCGAGGACTACCTGGCCCGTTACGGGCGACCGCAGAGCACTGACGAGTTGCGGGACCACACGGTCATCTTCTACATCGATTCCCTGCTACAGGTCGGCGACCTGGACCTCGGCCTCTATCTGCCCGGCGTGACCGCACGGTTCACCTCGACCAGTATTTTTGCCCAACTCCAGGCCACAGCGGTGGGAGCGGGCGTAGGACTGCTACCGCGATTTATGACGGTGGGCGTACCCGGTCTGGTCGAACTCGATGACCTGGGTGTGCACATCACCCTCCCGTTCACCCTGGCTGCCCGCCGCGACGGGGTGTCCCGGCCGGCTGTGCAGGCCGTGCGGCGAGCGCTGCGCGAAGAGGTCCGTCGTCGGCACGACGAACTGGTGAAACCCATGTAGTCCGAATTGCGGAAGGAATGGTGACTGGCCGGACCCTGGCGCTCCGGTCCGGGTACAGACGACAGTCTCCACGCGGCGGCGCTGGCTCACCGGATCCGTCGACCTGAGCTTGCGGTGAGCCGCACGAGGCCGGTGGCCGGACGAACATCCGCGAGCCGGGTCGGTAAGGGAATTCCGGAGACTCGGGAGACCGGACGACGTAGCTGGTGATCCCGGTAATGCGGGCCAGTGTCCGTCCTGGCAGGCGGTCTGCGTATGTGCACAGTCCCTCTGTACTGATGGTTATTGGCGCCCAGCCCAGAGGCTCGCATAGTGAGAATGTCCGCACCCGAGACAACGCCTGGTGCGGAATTACTGGGCAAGGGAGGAATCGGCAGTGAACAACGTTGCTTGGATCGGTTTGGGGCACATGGGTGTGCCCATGTCAGCACACCTCGTCAAGGCGGGACACAAGGTGCGCGGCTTCGACATCGAGGAGAGTGCCCGGGAAGCCGCCCGCGCCCATGGCGTTGAGGTGAGCGGCTCGGTTGCCGAGGCCGTCCGTGATGCCGAGGTGGTTTTCACCATGCTGCAATCGGGCGTAGTTGTCGAAGAAGTGCTGACCGGGCCGGATGGCGCCTTCGCCCACATGCCCAAGGGCTCGGTCGTCGCGGACTGTTCGACGATCGGCATCGACATGGCCCGCTCGCTCCACAGCCGGGCCAAGGAGCACGGAGTCGGCTTCGTGGACGCCCCCGTATCGGGTGGTGTACAAGGTGCCGAGGATGCGTCCCTGACCCTCATGCTGGGCGGCGACGCCGACGACGTGGCGCGGGCGACTCCGTTGATCGAGCAGATCGGCTCGTACATCGTCCACGTGGGCCCGAGTGGTGACGGCCAGGCGATGAAGGTTGTCAACAACGCCATGATGGGCATCAGCATGGCGGCCTCGTGCGAAGCGTCGGTGCTCGCGCAGCGTCTGGGGCTCGACCCCCAGGTCTTCTACGACATCGTCCTCCGGTCCTCGGGTGACAGCTGGGCGTTCCGCAACTGGTTCCCGCTGCCGGGCGTGGTGCCGACGTCTCCGAGCTCGCACGGCTACGAGCCCGGCTTCATGATCGACCTGCTGCACAAGGACCTCCGCCTGGCCACCGCGACCGCCGAAGAGTTCGACGTGCGGCTGGACACCGCGCGCACAGCGATGCGGTTGTTCGCAGCGGCATCCGCAGCCGGCGCCGGGAAACGGGACTGCACCGCGCTCGCGCTGGAGCTGGGGGCCCGGGACGAGCCAGAGGCCGCATCCGTATAGGTGGTGGCCTTGCCTCCCCGTCGGCGGCTCCGTGTCCGCCGAGAATTCCTCAGCGGAGACAGAGCCGCCGGCGGGGGTGTCAGTTTCCACTGGACCAATTGATCGAACCTGTCGACTGGAGTCCGACCATGCCGCTTTTCACTCTCACCTACCGTTACACCGGCGATGCCGAGCTCGTTACCGCACACCGTCCTGAGCACCGTCAGTACCTTCGGGCTCTCGCGGAGCGGGGCGAGCTGGTGGTGGCCGGACCCTTGGGCGGGCCAGGCCCTGTAGGCGGTCTGCTGGTGTTCGATGTGGACTCGGCAGGACGCGTGCTGGCTATCGCGGACAACGACCCTTTTCAGGCGCGGGGCGTGATCGTCGACCGGATGGTGCAGAGCTGGACCCTATCCATCGGAGCCGACCTGTTCGCAAATGGGTCGAACGTGTAGCGGTTCCGCTCGAAGGTACATCCATGTCGGTGACTGCACCATGACGCAGCGCTCGGTGAGTTCGTGCAGTGCCGCTGAGGCGCGGCTGGCGCTCACGCAGGCGGTGGTGGGCGCGGAAGCCTGCGAGTTCTGCCGGCCGGACACGGAGCTGGGCCTGACGGAGTAGTTCCTGGTGCGGGTCGGCGCCGGGGAGTGTTGGCCTGTTCCGGTGCTGCAACAGCGCCGTCCGCCCGGTTCATCGGTTGCGTCGGGTGAGGGGTTGCGGTGGTGCCGCCGGCGCGGGTGCTGTTGCCTGCGCGGCATGGTGCGGGGATCGCGCCGGGGCGGGTGGGGAGACCTGATGGCGGACTTCGCCGTGGATGAGGTCGTAGGTGAGGTCGGCCAGCAGTCCGGCGGGGGTGTGGGGGGAGCAGCGAATCGCCCAGGTGGGGTGGTCTATGTGCTTGCCGCCCCAGATGGTCCAGGCGGGCAGAGGGCTTGCGGCCTGGGTGGTGGCGGCGAAGGCGTCGAACTCGGCGCCGGCGGGCTTGCCGGTGGGTTCTGACCATTGGATCCGGCGGCTGTCGACCTTCTGGGACCAGCCTTCGTCGGCCAGCGGTCTCATGGCCTGGGCCACGGTCTGCTCGTTGAGACCGTCGGCTTCCTGGGCCCAGGCGTCCTGGGCGGCGAGGCTGTCGAGGAGGACTTCCACGATTCCGACCGGGGTGGCGGAGGTCGCGGTGAGGTGCCAGACACGGGGACCAGTAGGGGATTCGTAGGCGGCGATCGTCCAGGCGACATCGTCGATGTATGCCTCGTGGATGAATTCGATCCGCAGAGTGAGGGACTCATGGGTGGCGATGGTCGTGTTCTCGACCCACGTCCGGTACTTCTGCCACTCGCCCTGCTCGTCGAGGAAGGCGTCGAGGAGGGCTTCGTGGTTGCCCGGGTCGGCGGCATACGCCGGGACGAGCTCTGTCCTCGGCTCGTCCCGTTCGGCCGATGGGGTGGAGGCGCCGTCCGGTGCCGGTGTGGTCAGTGAGGTGAGGGCTTCGGCGGTCTGCTGCTCCGTTTCGGTCGCGGGTGCGGAGCCAGGGCGCATGGTCGTGCCGTGGAGGCGTTCGAAGGCGGCGATGGCCTGGGCCGGGGAGTCGAAGGTGCCGGCGGTCTGCCGCAGGTGGTTCTCCCCGTGGAGGTAGACGCTCGTGCCGCCGCGGTACGTACCGACCGCGACGGTGGTCCCCGCGTCCTCCGCGTGCGCGTGGATGACCAGGCGCCCGCTCCGGATGTCCTCGTAGAGCTGGTTGGCCTGGTCGGAGACCTCCCGGATCTCCCGGCGGGTGCACCAGGGCATCGGGTAGTTGGCCCAGGGCCATTCCTCGTCGATCGCCGCACGCAGCCGGGGCGTGATCTCGACGGTCACGCCCTCCTCGTCGGCCAGCTTCCGGGCGCTCTGCTGGGCCCAGTAGGGCTCTTCGTGGTCGATGCGGGCCAGCACGAGGTTGTGCTCGTTGACGGGTTCGAACCCGTGGGCGGTCAGGAGGGCGTGGGCGGTGTGGTGCTGCGTGCCGGTGAGGGTGGCGGTCACGGCGCTGGGGTGGCTGGGGTGGGTATGGAGGCGTATCTGCGCGTCGATGGAAGGTGTGGTCAAAGGTGTGCCTCGTTTCGAGCCGTTGGCCGGGCTGCGGGGCTTGGCCGACGGCGGTCGGGGTCAGCGGGAGGGGCGTGATGCGGAAGGAGCCGCTGTGTGCGGGGGGCCGGCTCGCGGCGGCGCCGAGGACTTGGTCTGCGCGCGCTTCGTCACCGGGGGTGGGGAGGTGGCGTGGTTCCAGCGGGTGCGCACGGCGTGGAGGTCGGCCAGGGCGCGTCGGCTGCCGAGGACGAGCTGGTATGGCGTCGATACGGGATCGGAGGCGAACGCCTCGATCCGGCAGCCCACTTCGTACGCGGTCGCCAGAACGGCACGGTGAAGGACCCGTTCGCCCCAGTAGACCGTGGACCCGGCCGGTGCCGGGGGACCGTCGAGCAGCTCCGCGGGCACGACCTCGGTGGCCAGCCCCCGCTGCTGGGCCTCCCACAGCACGGTGACCGGGTCGATCGGCGCGCCGCGCCGGTGCAGCCCGGTGAGGCAGGTCCACAGGCCGGCGTGGAGTGCGTCGCTGAAGTCGCGGTCGGTCAGCCACCGCATCCGCTCGATCTCGGCGGGGTGCGCGGTCGCGGAGGCGAGGAGGAGTCTCTCCTCGTCGAGCGCCTCGTCACGGCCGTCGAGGTCGGGGTGGGGCGGTGGTGCGGGGGCGCGGGGCAGGGCGCCGGGGTGGGGAGGGACCCGTGCGGCGAGGCCGTCCACGATCTTTGCGAGGGCGTCCGCTTCGGCGAAGACCGCCGGTAGCGGGTGCGGGAGGGCGGGGTCGGTCGCGGTCTGCGCGAGACGCTGGGCCCGGCCGTGGAGGGTACGGCGGGCGTGGTCGGCCTCGATGATCCGCGCGTACGCCGCGGCGTGACGAGGCTGTGGGCAGGCGCGGATCAGGGTGTGCAGATACGGGCTGGTCAGTCCGCGTGCCTGCTCGCGGGCGGCGTTGAGCACTTCGTTGAGCCAGGTCGTGGCCTGGGCGTGCTGGACAGGGTCGGGGACCGGGAGGGTTCCGATCGCGGTGAACACGGCGCCGTGCGCGGCGTTGGAGAACGATCCGGCGCCGATCCCGGTCAGACCGGCGTGGCGGTGGGGTTCGAGAAGGAGGGCACCGAGCAGGGCCCGCTCGGCGTAGTACACCGGCTGCGCCAGCGGGAGAGCATCATGGCCGCCGTTCATGCGGGGTCCGGGTCCGGGAGTGGTGGGCATCAGGCGGCCAGAGTGAAGTCGTCGGGGTTGAGGGTGACGTCCAAGTGCGGGGCGAGGAGGTGGCCGGCGAAGAGCGGCGGGACGGCGTTGCCGATCTGGGAGAACTGCTGGCCCTTGTTGCCGGCCCAGAAGCGGCCGGCGGGGAACGTCTGCAGCAGGCCCGCTTCACGGGCGGTGATCCGGATCGGCTCCGGCGCCACCGTGCCCGTGCCGCCCGGGTGGGAGAGGACGGGTTCGGCGACCCAGGTGCATTCATTCGCCCGGTGCCCGAAGAACAGCGTCCCCGCCGGCTCCGTGACCGGCCGGACGGTGGCGTTGGCCTGGTTGTTGCTCCGCAGCGACCACGACCACCGGTTCCCCTCCGCCTCCGCCACGGGCGTGGTCACCGGGGCGCCTGCGGGCCAGCTGTTCTGGACACCGGGCCCGGCGGTCCCCCGACCGGACTGAGGGACCATCATCCCCTCCGGGCGTGGTGTCCAGGTGCCGCGGTCGCGGGCGTCGGACAGCGTTCTGCGGGAGCCGGAGGGGAAGGGTTCGGGGCCTCCGCCGGGTCCGCCGCCGGCGCAGACGGTGGGGACGGGCCGGTCGGTGGCGCCCCAGCCCAGGGCCTCGGCCATGCTGACCCAGCGGGCGCGGCCCGGCCCGAACAGCGATTCCGGCTCCGCGACCCGGGCGTGGGTCGGCGCCGGGGGTTCGGCCGTCCGAACCCGGGAGGCGAGGAGGATCGCCCGCCTCCGCGTCTGGGGAACGCCGTAGTCGGCGGCCTGGAGAATCCCCGTCCACACCGAGAATCCCCAGGTCCGAAGGACGGCCGCGTACTGCTTCCACAAGGGCAGCACGTCGGGGACTTCCTCCATAGCGATCCACTCCGGCTCGCCCACCGTGTTCAGCGCTTGGAGGTAGCGCATGGGCTCGGCGGCCAGGAGGGAACGCACGTCCCGGCAGGCCGTGAGAAGTTGGTCGCGGGTGTCGCGGCCGGCTGCGAGGTCGGCAACCGCCTGGTGGACCAGCGGCTGGTCCACCAGCCCCAGCCGCTTACCGGCCGTCGACCACGCCTGACACGGCGGACTCGCCAGGAACCCCGTCGTCCGGCCGAGCCACGGCCACGTCGGATACGCCGCCACATCCGTCCGCACCGTCAACTGCCCAGCCCGCTGACGGGTCCGGCACGCCCACTCATCCCACTCCAGACCCACATCCCGGGCCCTGAGCACGGCCAGAGCGTGACTCCAGCCGCCCGGACCCGCGAACAAGTCAAGGACGATCCCCCTCACGAAGCCAGACCGAAGCCGTCCCGCACCGCATCCACGTCACCGCGACAGGCCCAGGGGGAGCAGCCGTCCACCACGCCCTGCTCCAGTTCCTCCGCGTCCGGGGTGCTGTCTAGTTGGGGCTGGAGGGCGGCCCATTCGGCTGCGGTGACGTGGTCGATCGGGGCTTGGTCGAGGGGTACGCGGGAGCGGTGGAGGAATGCCTGGCCGAGCAGGTGGTTGCCGGCGGCGTTGGCGCGGGCGTTGCCCTGGCGGATCGCGGCGTCGAACTCCACGACGTCCTGCCACTCGTCGGGGCTGGTGTCACGGATGTGCCGCCACTGCGCGTTCCCGTGGAACGGGCAGCCCAGGCACGAGGATTTGGGGGTGTCCGCGAGGCCGAGTGCTGTGAGGTAGCGGACGCAGTCGCTGCGTGACCAGCCGATGTCGATGAGCGGATGCCGGTTGCGCATGTAGCGGACGTCGGCGTCCTTGGCCCGGTGGAATTCGTCCGTGGAAATCCCGACCCACTGCTCGACGAACACATTCTTCGGGATGCGCTGCGGGTGGGGGTATCCGAGGAGTTCGCGGACCTTCTTCTTGATCGGCTTTATTTTGTATTCGCCGGTGCACTGGCGCCGGGTCATTCCCTGCTTTCCATCCTTGTTCAGGACGTACAGGGGCATGGAAGCGAACCGGTGCCCGGGGTCGAGAGCGTCGTCCCGGATGTTTCCCGAGGTGACGCGGAGGACGGGGATTCCGGCCGGTTCGGCTATCTCCTTTTCGATACGGTCGAGATGAGTATAGACGGCTGCAGGCTCCCACCCGGTATCGGCGAAGATCGCGTAATCGACCTTGGGGAGAATCCCTTCGGCGGACAGGGCGAGCAGAGTACTGGACTGGACTCCGGCACCTAGAGAAAGGGCCAGAAATTGCGGGGTCGGGGAAATAGTCATTCCTGAGGGAGAGGCGGAGTGAGACATAAAAAGCCTCGGAAGGGAGACCACCACGCCTTCCGGCAGGAGCTGCCGGTCAGCGGTTGGTCTAGCGGCGGCGGCCTGGTTGCGGCGCCGAGGCGTGCGTTGGAGCGGCGACAGCCCCCTCCTGCCCCCGTTCCGAGGCCGGTGAGGGCGAACCAGCCGCAGCGGCCCCGGGGTTGGTGAAGGCGGGGGCGACGTGGTCGAGGATGTCGGCGAGCTGCTGGGCGAGGTCGTGTGCCTGGCGGAGCTGCACGGCGATGTCGTCGGGCAGGCGGTCCCACTGGGCCCGGTACTGGGAGTCCTTGATGATCTCGGCCCCGTCGCGGAGCTGGTCGGCGACCCGCCGCAGCACCGCGCCCGCTGCTGTCCGCTCAGCGCGGCGCGGGTGGTCTGCAGGAGTGCGTCGAGCGCGGTGGGCAGCGGGTCGGGGGCGGTGGGCAGGCCGTAGAGCTGGGCGTGGAGCCCCTGGGCGATCACGGTGACCGGCCCGCCACCGCTCCTGTGGCGGAATTCAGCGGCAGCCTGGGGGCGGACGTGGAAGGTGACGATCACGTCCCGCGGAGGGGCTTCGGGGTGGATCCGGCTCGCGAGAGCACGGGCGAGGTCATGGGGCGTGGGGGTATCGGCGGACGTAGAGGCTCCAGGCGGGTGGGAGGAGGCCGGCCGCCCGCCGCGGGACTCGCGGGGAACGGCCGACAGCTGCGGTGACGCGAGCGCCCGGCCTGTGCTGCGACAAGGGCGCGTCGTTTATCGGTGCGGTGGGGGTGGGCTGGGCGGCTTCTGTACCGGCGCCGCCGGCGGCACCGCGGGGCGTGCGTGGGCGGTCGGCTGCATGTACAGGGCAAGTTCGCCGGCGGCAGTGACCGTGATCTCCTGTCCCACCACCGGGGAAACAAGGGCGTCGACGCTGACCAGGCGGTGCTTGGCCAGCGTGCCGAAAGCGGCGGGACGCAGGGGTGTGCCGTCTGCGGCCCGGACCACGATGCCCCGGCCCCGGCCCCGGACGTAGCGCCGGGCTCCGCCTTCTGCCACCTTCCCGAGGACGCCGTACTGGGCGGGCGTCAGGTCCGGGAGGGCAGGCTGCTGCTCTGGATGGTTCTTGAGGTTCCGGATGATGTCCGCGGCGGCGGACTGGCAGGTGGCCGCGCAACGGTCGAGCTGGCGGGCGGCGTCGGAAAGGAATCCGGCGAGGGCCGGTACCGCCTGGCGCGCCGCCTCTTCCTCCGGAGGTTCATAGCCAAACCCCGCCGCGTCGGGACGGTTGGCATACAGGGTGGTTGCGAGGCCCGATGCGGCCAGGGAGGCGGTGGAGACGATGGAGGAGAGGGACTGCAGGGTGTAGCGGCTTCCGGGGACGGCGGTGTACTGGCTGCCGTGGAGATCGGCCAGCTGGGCCAGGGTTCGGCCGACCAGCTCGTTGATGGCGAGGATCTGGGGGCCGAGACGGAGCAGTGTGTCGCTGCCGGGCCGGACTTCCAGCTTCTGGACGGTTGTGCGGAGGGTGGCGAAGTCGCGGCCGAGCTGACGCAGACTGTCGGTCTGCGCGAGAAGGTCGATCTGGCGCATGAGGTGGGAGGACGCTCTCCTTGCTCGAACGGGCTTCAGCGGGTACGGGGCCGGCTGTGCTGCGGGGCCGGGGTGCTGGGGTCGGTGGTGGTTGTCCGGCGGGGTGCGGGCGGGATCGCTTCCGGTGTCGCGATGCCGAGATCGATGCTCACGTCGAAGTCCTCGGAACGGAGGTGGGCTTCGGCCCTTACCACTGTGTTCACGGCATCGCGCTCGTCCAGCCTGGGCTCCAGCGTGCACCGGGTACCGGCGGCAGCGGGCGTGAAACCGTGCAGGGTCAGGAGGATGCCCGCCCGGATGCCACCGGCGGTCGCCGTCACCTCACCGTCGGTGAACCGGAAGCGCACGTCGGGCTCCGGCAGGGGGCCGGCCGCGCTGTAGCGGGTCGTGTTGGCGAGGTCGACGCAGTCCATGGTGTGGGCGAGCAGCCGGTAAGCCGCCGCACCGGCCCGTTCGATCGCGTCGTCGGCCGTGCCGGGCGGGAGCAGGTAGACGGTGCGCCCGTGGTGGGCGCGGGCGGTGAATCCGGCCTCGGTCAGGAGCCGGTGGGCGCCGTTGATGTGGCGGTTGAGGATGAGGAAGGTGTGACGGTCGCCGGTTGACCCGACGAACACGTCGTGATGGTCGGTGATAGCCAAGGAGCGTGTCTTTCGGAAGGGGGAGTGGTGGCCCGGGGAAGGCCGTGGTCGAAGTAGGCGCGCGCGTGGCTGGCCGGGCCGGGCCATACGTATGGCAGGCCGACGAGCGGCGTGTTACCGGGCTTGTGGTTCAGGGGGCTTGCCAGAGGCAGCGGGCGACGTGGTCGTTGTCGTGGCCGGTGCGGGGGCGGGCGGGGGTGTGCCATCCGGCCCGGGGCGGACGGTGGGCGATCAGGTGCCATCCCGCGCCGCGCAGGGACGCGCCGCTCTCGGCGTGCTGTGTGTAGGTGATCAGCCGCCGGTATCCGAGCGCTTTCGCCGCCCGCCAGGATGCCC
The DNA here is from genome assembly GCF_042752355.1 of Streptomyces sp. NPDC059255. NCBI lineage: Bacteria > Bacillati > Actinomycetota > Actinomycetes > Kitasatosporales > Streptomycetaceae > Streptomyces > Streptomyces sp. NPDC059255. The sequence goes on along the minus strand of NZ_JBHYZP010000029.1, from coordinate 38,223 downwards.
CGTACAGCAGGGAGTTCGCGTTGCGTGTGCCGTCGCTGGCGGTGCGGGTGACTTCGAGGGTGGCGCCGTCGTCGAAGTGACGGGCCACCGGCCGCCCGACGACGGCCACCGCGTGCAGGGTGCCTTCCTCGTCGGCTGCTCCGACAGAGAAGATGTGTCCGACGGGCGGTGGGTGGTGGCGGTGCCACGCGTGCACGAATTGCTTCGCTTCACGGAGACGGACCGGCACCAGGCGCAGCCTGGCCTGGCTCACGCGGCCTTCCCGACGTCGGAGCGTGCCGGCGCGTGCTTCGCGATGGCGCGTTCGGTGATGGCTTTCGATGCGTGGGCGGAGGCGGCGGACAGTTCGCCGGCGCCGGGTTCCAGGTACCAGGGGCGCAGGTCGAGCATGGCGGCGCGCATGCCGGTGGCGAAGCACAGGGCGGTGCCCTTGGCGAGGGCGCGGATCGCGTCGGCGGGCAGGATCCTCTCCTGCCGCATCGACACGGAGGTGGACTTGCCGGACTCGGAATGCGAGGTGGAAAGGGTCTCCACGTCGTGGTCCCCGATGAGGCGGGAGAGTTTGTCGGCGAAGTCCGGGTCGTCGATGCCGGAGCCGATGACCTTCACCGTCGAGGCGGACCACAGGGCGTCCATGCCGGCGTCGCCCCAGACTTTCTGGCCCTGGCGGTAGGACTGGAGGATCGTGATGGGGATGATCCCCCTCGACCCCAGGTGGGAGTACAGGTCCGGGAGATCGCTGATCTTGCAGACGTTGGCGGCCTCGTCGAGGATCGCGAGCATGGGCGGGTCGAGCCGTCCGCCGGCGCGTTCGGCCTGGGCGGTCGCCGCCCGCATCACGGAGTCCGCGCACGCGGCGATCAGCGCGCTGGCTCCGCCTCCACCGTCCTTCGACAGGAGGTAAAGAGTGTCGGTGGAGGTGACGAACCCCGAGGGTTTGAATTCCTCGATGTTCTTCTGGGGGGTGACCCAGGCGGCGATCTCGGGGTTGAGGAGGGCGGCGGCGTACTGGCGGGCTGTTTCGTAGATGCCGTCGCGTGTTTCGGGTGGCCCTTCGACGGTGCCTTTGAGCTGGGCCGCGACGGGGGTGAAGTCGTGGTCGCGGAGGATGTCGAGGGGGGTGCGGTCGGCGGGGAAGGCGAGCCACTGCATGACGTCGGTGATGGGCCGTTCGTCGAGCGCCGCGGCGAGGAAGAGCTGGGACAGGATGTTGGATCCGGCCTTGGACCAGAAGTCCCCCTGCTGGGAGGCGTCGACCGAGGCGGCGAGGAAGTGCCCCGCGAGCCTGCCGGCTCCGTCGAGGGTCTTGGCGTCGGCCAAGGGGTTCCACCACATCTGGCGTTCGGCGTGGGCGATCTGTTGCGGGTCCATGGTCCACGTCCGCCCGTCCTGCCCCCGGGCGTCGAGGGTCGCGGTGAACGCGTCGCCTGCCGCTTTGTTGGAGGTCAGCAGGACCGGGCCCGGGGCGGCGAGGATCGAGGGGATCGCCAGGCTTGTGGTCTTGCCGGAGCGGGGGGCCATGATCGCGACGGCGACGTCCTCGTATCCCATGCGGACCTCGTGGCGGGTGCCTTGGAGGTTGCCCAGGAGGATGCCGGTGTCCTTCGCCTCGATGTGCTTGGCGTTTTTCAGGCTTGGGCGCAGGGAGCGGGCCTTGTCGGTGATCGCCTTGGCCATCAGGGGCTCGATGTCCCGTGCCTTGGCCATCCCCGTGATCCTCTTTCGGGTACCGGCACGGTTCTTGTGGCGGGACCACAGGACGCCGGCCACGGCGAGGAGGGCGAGCAGGATGGTGACGGGGATGATCCGCGTGCCGATCAGCAGGGGCATCTGCTCGGCCTGGGGCCAGAGTTGGTCGGGGTGGAGCAGCGCGGTGGTGGGCTGGTAGGGCGCCCACTTGTTGCCGGTGGCCTGGGCGGTGAAGTTGCCGCAGAGCCAGGCGAGGTGGGACAGGGGGACGACGACCGCGGCGGCACCGAGGAGGAAACGCAGGGCGATGTCGTACCCGTCGGTGGGACTGCTGGGAGAAGAAGGCAAAAGAGGCGGGGCGCTTCCGGAACTGGAGACAGGGGGACGGGGTCAGCGAAGACGGCGGGGACCAGCCTGCGGGGGCTGCGGGGGTCGCCGCAGGGGCGTCGGCGGGGTGGGGCGCCGTTCGGCGAGGGCGCGGACGCGGTCCTCCAGGGCGGAGGCGACCTGCTGGGCGGGGAGTTCACGCTGGGTGTGGCTGATCAGCCGGGTGCCGTAGGCGGGGACGGTCAGCGAGAGGTACTGGCGGGGCACCGGGCTGGTGTCGGCGAGGGCGCGGGTGAACGCGCTGATCAGGACGGGCGGGGTGTGTTCCCGGAACATGGCCTGCCAGACCGGCTTCTGGGACGGACCGAGCGTGGTGGTGGCGAGCCACACATCGCTTGCCTCGGTGGCGATGTGCTCGAACTGCACCTTCCCGTCGGGCGAGAAGATCCCGTCCGCGCCACGGACGGGTTTCCACCCGGCGTCCAGGAGCGGCTCGTAGGGGTCCGTGTCGGTGGCCAGGCTGGTGGCGGGGTCGGTCAGGGCGTCGGTGACGGCCGCGACGGTCTCGACGGGAGTCTGGCCGCCGAAGGTCATGTGCCAGGCGGGGCGGCCGTGTCCGGCGGTGTGGTGCAGGGCCCACCACTGCAGACCGTTCGCCGGCTCCAGCCGCAGGAGGGCTCTCTGGTCGGGGCTGGAGAGCAGGACCCGCGGCATCAGGGGGTCGTTGCCGTGGCTCCAGCCGCAGGCGCGGTGCAGGGGGACGGTGACCCAGGCCGGATCACCACCGCCGGCCAGATGCCGCGGCGCCACGAAGTCGACATCAACCAAGTCGGGACGGCTGGGCACCTGTCACCTCCGCACCGTGGTCGCCCTGACCGGAGCGGCGACGGCGGTCGGCGACGGGGAAGACGTGGAGCGGCCGGGCTGTGCGGCGGCGGTGTGGATCTCGCGGATGACGTGGCCGTGGGTGGCCCAGTCGTCCAGGTAACTCCACGCTTCGCCGTGGTACTCGGCGAGCGCGTCGTCGAACACCTCGCTGCCCGGCTTGGCGTCGGCGGGCAGACTGTCACGGGTCGCCAGCCACTGCTCGTGCAGGGCATCGAGCTGCCCGAGAGCGTCACGCAGGGTGCCGAGCTGCCACACCCAGCGGTGTTGCACCGCACGGCCGGGCAACGAGGCGAACTGCTTCTCGGCGGCTGCAAGAAGATGCTGCGCGCTGTCGCGGACGGTCTCGAACGCGTCGGCGGTCTCACGGTCCCGCCGGGCGGCGCGGAGCCCGTAGGCGTGGGGGTCGTGGGGCCAGCCGTCGAGGTCGGTGTGCTCGTCGGAGTAGGTGTCCCAGGCGTCGTGGATGGTTCTGCTCTCGCGCAGGAAACGGTCGAGGGACGAGCGCTGGGGATCAGGCATCGAGGGAATGAGGGGGTCCTTGGGGCAGACGGCGGGGGACGGGGCCGGCAGGGGTGTGGTGCGGTTCAGCGCCGTATCGGCGTGGTCGTACGCCCCGGCTGCGCCGGCGCCACGGCGGTGGTCGGCTTGTGGCGCTTGGCGGCGCGGGCCTGTGCACTCAGGGCGTTGAGGCGGGTGGTGTGAGCGTTGACGACTTGCTGCGGGGTGAGTGGACTGCGCTCGTGGGTGGCGCTGCAGTGGGCAGTGCGGGCATACATTTCGCGCTGGAGCGGGGCGGTGTCGACGAGCGCGGTGACGAAGGTGTTGACCAGATGGACGGGGGTGCGGCTGTTGAACCAGGCTGACCAGATTCGGCGACCATCGGGATAGCCGTAACCGCGTTCGTGGGCCACGACGCGCCAGTCCATCGGCTCGCTCCGGTCGAGGGGGTATGGCTCGACGCGGCACATACCGTCCGAGGAGCGCACAATCCCCTGGTCGTCGGGGAGCCAGCTGGCGGCGGTCAGTGTCTGCCAGGGGTCGGGGGCCTCGGCCGGGGGCGGGGTGTGGAGAGCGTCGGTGAGACTGCCCAGGATCTCCCCCGGCAGAAGCTCGCCGAAATGGGCGTACCAGCCTGGACTGGTGTCGGTGGGTTCGGCCCGTAGCACCCACCAGTCGGAGGCGTATGGGTTGAAGCGCAGGCTGGTGCGGTGGTCGGGGCTGTGCAGGACGATCTTCGGGCTGAGCGGGTCGGAGGAGGCACGGGTCCATCCGGCGGCGGCGAGTCCGTGGGTGACGTGGCGGGGGTCTCCGGGACCGGCGAGGTGGCGGGGGCTGGTGTCGAACGGGATCTTCCACAGGTGATGGTCGGCGAACTCGGTGATCTGCCGCTCACTCACCGGCATCCGCGGCACTCCGGGGTCAGTACAGGCACAAGGCTCCTTGGAGAGGTGGAGGGCGGGGCTGGGGTCAGCGGCGGGCGCGTGCGCGCCCGGTGGTGGCGTGAGGTGGGGCTGTGGTGCGGGGGCGGCGGGTGCCGGGAGTGCTGAGGGCCCAGGCTTCGGAGCGGGCGGCGGCGATCCGCGCCTGGCGCCAGGCCCGGAGCTGGGACGGCAGGACGGACACGGCCCGGGCCCGGATCTGCGTACCGCGGGGGACGTGTCCGTGCGGACGCATCACGGGCTTCGGGTTCGCGAGGGCTGCGGCGAAGGTCTGCACCAGGTGCATCGGCGTGGTCGCCGTGAACACTGCGTCCCAGACCCGGCCGTGGTCGCCGCGGGTGCTGGCCCACCAGACGGCCTCTCCGTGGCTGGACTGGTGGTAGCGGACGAAGGCGTTGCCGTCCGGGCTGCTGGCGGTCAGGTGTTCACCCTGGCTGGTCTGCCAGCCGTGATGCACGAGCGGCGCCCACACGTTGGGCGCCCGTGCGGGACGCGGACGGGTCAGCGCGTCGGTGACCCCCGCGACGATCTCGACCGGAACGGCACGCGACATGGTCGCGTGCCACGCCTCCTGGGTGACGGTGGCCCGGCCGCTGATGGTCCAGCCACCGGGCTGGACGAACGGGTCGTACCCCAGGCGCATACTCCGGTCGGGGCTGTCGAACACGGTGGGACCGCCGGATTTCGAGCGTTCCTTCCAGCCTGCGGCGCGGAGGTATTCGGTGACGTGGCGCAGGTCGCCTCCGCCGGCGAGGTGGCGGGGGTGGACGAGGTAGTGAGGCTCGGCCTGTTCACCGGCCCGCCAGCCCCAGGTGCGCTGCTTGCGTCTCACCGGTGCCGCCGGACAATCAGCGGGCCGGGCGCCGCAGGCTTCACCGCAGGTCCGGCCGGAGCGGTGCTGAAGTCGGCGAGGGCTTGAATGTGTTCGTCGAGGTCGAGGTGGACGTCGTGCAGGTCGTTCGCGGCGCGGGCGAGGGCGAGCGGCACCTCCGGCGGCAGGGTGCCGTTCTCGGCCTGGGTCTTGGCGATGGTGCTGCTGGTGGCCATGAGATGGGTGAGGCGGCCGAGGACACCGTCTTCGGTGCCGACGGCCCGTGTGATGACCTGGGTGGCCTCGGCGGGCGGGAGGTGGGAGAGGCGGTCGGTGAGCTGGCCGATCTGACGGGCGATCTCGTCGGCCAGCCGTACCGGATACGGGGTGGGGCGGGTCATGCTCCTCCTGGACAAGGCTGGAATCAGAAAGAAGTCGTGGTCTTCCGCCGCCCGGGGCACGACGGGGAGGTCACGGTGTGGAAGCCGGCGCTCGGGGCAGGGCCGGTGCCTGAGTCGCCAGAAAAGGTGGTGCGCCAGGCGCACCCATGGGTTCGTCGGTCAGCAGGTGTGCCCGCCGTATGGGTGATGGGTTCGCCGGGGGCTCCTGCGCCGCCACAGAGCGGCGGGTGGGTTGCGATCATGGGTCATGCCCGTGGGGATCCTTTCCGAGAGAGCACGGGCAGTGACGGGAGCCTCGTCTGGAGTGGCTCCCGCAGTGACGGGAGCCTCGTGTGGAGGGGCTCCCGTCACGCTTCCATCGCATCAGGACACGCCACCCAAGACCGACGAGAACGGAAAGACTCCACGTCGCGGCCCACCAGGCGCACCACCGTTCAGATCCAGGGGGACACCCGTCACGGAACGCGCCGGGGCGGGGTGGCCCGGTCCGGGGCGGCCGGCGCGGGGTGCTGGCCGATGTGGTGGGTCTGGTGGCCGCGGACTGCGCGTACGGCCTGCTGGTAGGCGGCCTCGTCGAACACCTCGGGCGTGCAGTTGGCCTTGCATCCGGCGATGAGGAGCCACGGGATCGCCCGGGACGCCAGACGCTTCTGCTCCTCGGGGTCGAGGTGTGCGGGTACCTCGTGCCAGATGTAGACGGGTCCGCTGGTGCGGACTTCCTTGCGTTCCAGGCCGAGCAGGTCGAGCATGTCGAGCAGTTCGGCCGGGGACCCGGTCGCGGTGTCGGCGATGATCGTGTCCGACAGCGGCTTGCGGTAGATCTCGACGTCGGTGCCTTGGTCGTCGGCACGGTTCCCCATGGGTACTCCTGGGTGCGGTTGGGCGTGGGGTGATCAGTGCGGTGCACGACGCGGACCGGCCGGGGGCGGGGGCTTGGGCAACGCAGTGAGCCTCCGCCAACTTGAAGTCGCTGGTCAAAGGGCTGGTGTGCCGGTCTGTCGGAGTGCTCATGCTGGTCGTGGGCATCAGTCTGCGGAGAAGATCGTCTGGCGGGGCGGTTGGTTCGCCGGTTCTTGCCCGCTGCGGCCGGACGGCCTTCTACGATCCTGTGCATGCTGGATCCCGAGCTGCTGGAACGGATCACCGCACGACGTGTGGAACTGGACGAACTCGAAGAGCAGCTGGTCAAGCAGCTGGCGGAGGTGCGGGCCGAGCGGGACGAACTCGTCGTCGCCGAACGTGTCTTTGAGCGGGTGAGTGAGCAGCTCGCCGACGAACGCGCCTCGACCGTCCCGGCTCCCGGGCAGGTGGGCGGCCGAGCGGTGATGCTGATCCCGCACCGCGAGCCGGGCGTGGAGGAAACCATGCTCCCGCCGGACTACCAGCGCATCCTCGCCGCCGTGCGACAGGCCGGCGGACCGGTCATGACTCGGCAGGTCGGCGAGATGCTGGGAGTGGACGTCAGCGTGCGGTCCAAGCTGGAGCCGCTGCGGGGGAAGCTGGTAAGACTGACTGACCGCGGCTGGCTGCGGAAAATGCCCGACGGCCGGTTCACCACCCGCCTATGACCGGTGACGCAGCCGCCTGATTGGCTTTGTTCCACGAGAACGGGCCCTGACAGCGCCGGTGCTGGGGTGAAGCTGCCGGGGGTGCTCGGTGACCGGAGCTTTCAGGCGTCTAAGGTCGCGTCCATGACGAGGACCACGCCCGCGCGCCCTCTCGATGTCGAGGCGCTCTTCCCGGAACTGGCCGCCTTTCGGGGAACGACAACTCGGCTCCATCCACGGCCGGGCAGCCCAGACCTTTCGGCCAGTTCCGTGGGCGGTCCTCTGCTGTGGCCGGCGGACGAGCTGTGGCCGGTGTGCGGCGAGGCACACGGCCGTGGGTGTGGTCGACGCCCGGCTGATATCCGTCGCTATCGGGAGGTTCTGGCTTCCGCATGGGCCCGCGAGCAGGCTTCCGGCCCGACGGATGAGCAACGGAAGCTCCTGGGCGAGCTGCACCGGGAGCACCGGATCCCCGGGGCATCCGAGACCGACCCGCTGCCGATGATCGGCCTCGCGCAGCTGTACCGGCGGGATGTGCCAGACCTGCCGGCAGGGCCGAGCGACTGCGATCTACTTCAAGTGTTCTGGTGTCCCTTCAACGCGCACGGCCCGGGCCGGTATGACCTGGAGCTGCACCTGCGTTGGCGGCGGTCGTGGGAGGTCGGCGAGGCGCTGACCGTGCCGCCGCAGCCGCTGGTCGTCGGGTCCGATAGCTTCGTACCCGAGCCCTGTGTGCTGCACCCGGAGCAGGTGGTCACCTACCCGTTTGCCGGCCTTCTGCCGGAGGAACTGTGCGCCCGGATCGACGCCTGGGAGGAAGCCCTTGAAGAGGAAGCTGAGCAGTCGGCGGACGAAAGCGCGACAGAGCCGCTCGGATACCAGTACGACTTGTCCATCCCGCCAGGCTGGCGCGTGGGCGGCTTCGCCTCCTGGCACGCGACCGACCCGTATCCCATGGATTGTCCGACCTGCACGACACCGATGTACCTGCTGTTGACCATCGACAGCTCGGAATGGGACTGCGGCAGCGGCAGCTGGAAACCGCTGGAGGACCAGAACCAGCCCACTCACCGTTGTGCCACTCCCACGGAGGTCACTGTGGGCCGCTGGGGTGAGCTCAACGTATTCGCCTGTCCCAACGAGCCCGAGCATCCGCACCGCTGGAGCATCCAGTAGCTTGTCGTGCCCCTGAGGAAGCGCGGCGAGCGTAACCTCCCTGCCCCCAGCGGCTGTTGGAATTGTGTGACGAATACCCAAGAGCGCGCCGAGGACACCTGCCCGCTTGTCTACCAGTGCCGTCTGCCGCTGTCCACGCGCACGGTCAATCACCTCGCCGATCTGCTGCGGCGCCATCTGAAGGCGATTCGGTCCAGGTGGCGGATCCTGCCACCGGGGAAGATCGCGGTGGTCGTGCTGGCCGTACTGCGCCACGATCAGCGCCTGGCCGACATGGCCGGCGGCAACGATGTGTCCGAGTCCACTGTCCGCCGCTGGCGCGACGAGCTGATCGGATTGCTTGCCGCCCAGGCCCCGCGCCTGGACCGTGCTCTGAAGAAGGTCGCCAAGCAGGGCGGGGAGGTGGTCCTGATCGACGGCACCCTCATACGCACCAGGCGGCGCACCGGAAAGGCCGACCGGCGGAACTACTCCGGCAAACACCACAGCCATGGCCTGCACTTCCTTGCCCTGACCGACGAGAGGGGCCGCCTGATCTGGATATCCACCGCCCGGCCCGGCCGCACCCACGACAACACCGCAGCCCGCCACGACCACATCCTGGCCCACCTGCGCGCCGCCGGCCTCGGGGCGTTGGCCGACCTAGGCTTCCGCGGCCTGGACAACGACATCCTCGACCCCGTGATCGTCACCGGCTACACCGCCAGCCGCACCCACAAACTCACCCCCGGCCAGAAGAACGCCAACCGCGTCCTTGCCGTCGGACGTGCACCAGTCGAGCACGGCTTCGCCCACCTCAAGAACTGGCGAACCCTCACCAAGCTCCGCACCGATCCCGGCCGCGCCACGCGCCTCCTGCGCGCTCTGCTCGTACTGACGAACCTCGAAGTCAACCGCTGACGGATGTGAGGCCGCGTCGTCTGAAAGCTGAAAGTCACTCAGCGAAGGTGAGTGAACGAAGGTCAGTGTCCAGTATTCGGATCAACTCACCAACCCGTCCGCCACCGCTTGGCGCCGCGGGGAAACGTTTGAGTACGTCAACGAGGATGGGCGTCGCACGATGCGCCGTCTGCTCAAGGTGCCCGGCGCCAACGCTCCGATCGTCGTCGGCGACGAGTTCGGCTGCTCTGGCCGCATAGGCGCCAGCTCCGAGAATGTGCTTGACCTGGGTGGCCTTCGCCAATGGATGCAGGTAGGCGGCGCCCGCTGCGGACATCGCTGCCCACGCTGCCTCTCGCGCAGCCGCAGTGTCCGCGCTCTTGGCTGCCTTGAGGGCCGCCGACGCTGTGTCGCGTAGAGATTTTCCGCGTTCGCCGCCCTGGGCGAACTCCCACGCGGCACTGACAGCGTCTCGAGGCCGCGAGTCGCCCGGCTGATCGGCCTCAAATATCTTGAGTACCACCTCTGCACACGTTGCGGCGAACGCGGCGACCTCACGAAGGTCCTGCTTGCTCAGAACGATCTCGCTCACTTCCGCTGTCATCTTTTCATCTTCCATGACTGCGCTGGGCGGTTGGGGCGGCTCGGGGCCGCCCATGCCGGCTAGCTCCCAACTTAGTCGGGATCATAGAAGGCCGCCCGGCCACAGCGAGCAGGAACCGGCCGGCCGACCATCCCGTCAGACGATCTACTCGGCAGACTGCCGCCCACGACCAGCGTGAGCACCCGGAGGGCCGGTCACACCAGCCCTGTGACCTGCAACTTCAAGTTAGCGGAGGCTCAGTGACGTCGCGCCGTCTGTCGTGGGGGGCGATGCGGTCGGCTGTCCGGACCTGGACGCTGAATCCGAGCCGATCCAGCCGCCGGGCGGTGCGCAGCACGCGGTGGCTCGCGGCCAAGGCGCTGACGGTCCGGGGCAGGAAGCACTGGCCGGAGGCGGGATCGAGGTGGAAGCCGCCCGCCGTCAGCAGCTCGTACAGGGCGCGCGGGTAGACGGTGTTCACATGGGGCCTGCCGCCAGAGCTGAGGACGATTTCCACGGGCAGAGCGGGTCCGGGACTCGCCTTGGTCTGTACCCGCACGGATGCCACGCGGAAGGCGAACAGCTGACGGCGCCTGATGTCGGCTGCGGCCCGCACGGGGTCCGCGGCGACGGTGATGGCCCTGGGAGCCGTGACACCGACCGCGTCGGCAGGACCGGTCCCCGCGGGCAGCAGAGGAGAGACGACGAACTGGCCGGTGCGGGTGGGGTGTTCGGCTATGTAGAGCTGCATGCCGTGCCGCGAGGTGAGGACCGAGCGGTGAGCGCCCTGGCCGTACGCGGTGTAGTTGAGAGGGCCGGTGTCCCACAGACGGTCGCCGGCCGGATCAGCGTCCAGGGGGATGGTATGGCCGTCGGAACTCCAGCCGCCGGGAAGCCGTATGCCCACAGCCTTGGTGAATCCGCGGAGCCCGTCACGGGCCACGGCCTCCTTTCGGACGGCGTGCCGCCTCGCGGTCCGGTCGGCCGCGTCACCCGTGGGGCTGGCTTCCAGGCCGGCGTCGAGGCGGACGCTGTGTCCGCCGGCGAGCAGCGCGCGGGCGGCGGCCGTGGCCGCCAGGCGCTGCTGTTCCCTGGGCAGGCCGGGCGGCAGGCGGTGGTAGCGCCCGCGGGGGCCCGGAGTACGGAGGAAGCCGCCCGCCGTCTGCAGGATGGCGTCCGTGGCCCGGGTGCCGCTGAGCGCGAGGACCAGGCCGGTGCGCGGATCCTGCGTGATCGTGACATGCCCCCGCACCGGCCCACCGGACGCGGCGCTGTCCCCTTGCCTCATCGCATCCGGGCGGTCGCGGACGGCAAGGGCGCTGCCTTCGCGGCGGTGACGCCGGGCGCGGACCGCGCCGCCCGGTGCTGGAGCGTGACGGTGATGCCCTTGGCGTCGAGCTGCTCGCCTGCCGCGCGTACGGATCGTGCCTGGGCGGCGCTGTCGTCACCGCTCAGCCGGTAGCCGCCGGTCCCCTCGTCGTGGACGAAACCGTTCGCGACCAGCACGTCGGCCGCCATGTCACTGACGCGAGCGGCGGCGAGAGCGCCGTCCGGCTGCCACGCCAGAACGACCGCCTCGCTTTGAGACGCACGGGCGGTGCCGGGAGTGGGGAAGGGGTGGGTGGCGTTGTGGCGGACCTGGGCGAGCGCGGCCTCGTAGCGGACCAGCAGATCGTCGGTCACCAACGCGGCGCTCAGGAAAGGGTCGTCCCCCACGGAGATGCCGTCCGGCTCGCGGACACCGCGGAACGCCTCGTCGGGGAGGTCGCGGGGGGCGAGGGCGGCGATGAGGAACCCGCCGAGGTCGTCGTTCCAGTCGAGGACGATGAGCTGAGCACCGTCCTGGCGGGTCAGCACGGCCGCCTGCCGCAGCGGACGCTGCGCGAGCGCTGCGGCGACCTGGTCCATGTCCCAGATCCGCTCGGCGAGTGCGGCGAGATCATCCTTGTGCGCGGAGGTGTGATGGGTGCTGGTCCAGGTCTTGTGGAGTTCGCCGGCGAGGACGTCGGCGAACGAGGCGAGACGCCCGGAAGCTTCGTAGTCGTGCATGGATTCCTTGGTCAGATGGGGCGGGGTCAGCGGCGCGGACCGGCTGCCAGGGGCGGTGGAGGCGGGGCCGGCACGGTGCCCGGACCAGATGGTGTCCGGTGTCCGGCGCGGCGGTACTGCGGGTGTCCGGCGGTCTGGTGGGCAATGACGGGCGGCGCGGGAACGGGACGGCCGTACGCACTGGAGCGCCACGCTGTCGCGGCGGCCATACCTCCGCGCTGGATGGCGGCCTGTTGCGTGCGGTGCGGCCACTCGCCCCTCAGGGCGTATGTCTTGAGCCACGGCATGGTGCGGCGCTCCCCGTAGCGGTGGGAGCGGGCGAGGCGGGAGCGGGCAGCGGCGACGGTGGAGTTGGTCGAGCGGGCACTGGCGGCACGTCCCCTGTGCTCGGCCCACAGGAGGGAGCGGGCTCGGCGGGCGCGGGCTGCGCGGATCGTGGCGGCGAGCGTGGTCAAGTCCAGTTGGTGAGTGGGCAGATGAGGGCGTTTGGGTGACCTGGCGAGGGGGGCCCCGTCAGCAGAGGATTTGCTGTGCGGTGGCGCGGACCTGCCGGCCGGTGTGCGAGTGGACCGGGCGACCCGGCGCGTGGCCGGGGCACGCGGTCGGTTCGTGAATACGGAGGATCACGTGAATGTGCCCTCGGCGTGGATGAGCTGGTGGAGGTCGCCGGCAGTGGTGATCAGGGACCGTTCGCGCACCAGGTCGGCGTGGACGGTGATGTCGCCAGGTGGCAGAAGCTCCATCGCCGTGTCGATGGCGGCAAGGGCCTCGGCGTAGCGGCCGAGGCGGCGCAGGGCGCCGGCCCGGCGGAAGAGCACGATCGGATCGGTGCCGGTGTCGAAGGGCGGCCGGGCACTCAGCGCGAGAAGCCGGCTCGCGCCCTGGTCCAGGTCCTGGCCGAGCCACAGGCCGTGCAGCAGAACATGCAGGGTTTTCGCGTGCGTTCCGGCCTGGTCGAGGACCTCGTCCATCAGGTCCAGGCCCTCAGGGCGGGACCGGCCCAGCAGGGCGAAGGCGTACAGGGCCCGGCTGTAGCAGTCCAGGTTCTTGCGCGTGGGCTGCGGGAGCTGTTCGACCAGGGCCTGGATGCTGGAGCAGCGGAAGTCGTAGCGCAGGGCACTCAGATACAGATGCCGGAAGGTCTGCGCGGTCAGCGGATCGAGGCCGCCGTCGGTGACCCGGTCCGGGCTCAGCAGGCCGAGGACGCTGTGCCCGGTGGCCCGGGCCGTCCAGGCGGCATCCGCGCACACCTCGGCGGACTCCCGCCAGCCGGCGTCCAGTTCGCGCAGATCACCGGCCAGCCGGCCCGGCCAGGACCGGTCCGCCGTGTTCACGGTGGCACGTGCCCGGGCGCGCAGGAGGGCGGTGCGGCGCTCAAGGCTGTTCACCGGCCGCTCCGGGCGTCGGCGACGTGGACGAGCTGCCCGAGGGCCGTGACGGTGTACCAGCCGCAGTCGACCAGCGCCTCGTGTCCGGCGTGCTGGGGCAGGAGGTGGTCCTCCATGGCCCGCAGGTGGATCAGGCAGTCCGGGCACCGGCGCTGCAGATGAACCATGTACCGGGGGTGGGCGGTGGTATAGGACTGGGCGCCGCCGGTGGCGTCGTACAGGCGCCACCCGTCCTCGTCGGTCGTGGTGTGCCAGGACGGGGCGACCACACGCATCGCATCGCCCCACAGCTCCCCGGCCACCACCCCCTTGAGGACGACGACCTGGTCACCGGGCTGGAAGTGGCCGTGGGTGATGTCGCGGACGGGGGTGAGCGGGTCCGGAGTCGGTGCGAACGATGGGGTGTTCGGGGGCAGGACCATACGGGTTCCTTCCACGCAGGGGCGGGTGGCGGTGGAGGAACAATGGTCCGGAAGAACGCCGGTTTGGCTAACCGGCGATCCCGGGCTATGGTCCCCGCCGTCACCGGAACGGGTTCTCCGTCCCGCGGTCGCCCTCGCCCGCCGCGTCGAGGAGTTCGGGCAGGTCGCCACCCTCCGCGTCGCGCCTGTCGATCCACCATCCGGCCCGCGCGATCATGCGGGCCCTTTCCTCCAGTTCACCCCAGTCGGCCTCGTCCCAGGCCCCCTCGGCGACGAGGGCGATGTGCGCGGCGGTCATCAGCTGGTGGCGGGAGCGCTCGCCCCATTCCAGGGTCCGCTCGGGCCCCTCCAGCGGCGGCATGTCGAACTTCCGCGCCCACTCCGCAGCGGCCTGCTGTTCCTCGGCCCGCCGACCGGCGAGCCATTGTTCCTTGGACTCGGTGTCGGCGCCGCGGGCGGCCTTCCAGCAGTCGGTGCAGTCCCGGCCGGCGAGCCAGCGGGCGAATCCGGCCCGCCGGTCGGCGGGCCGGTCGGACAGGTCATGGACGAACTCGTGGCCGCAGGAATGCTCGACAGTCCAGTTCGTAGGGACCCCCGGGGAATTCCGTTTGATGGGCGCTACGTTCGAGGTCGGGCTGCTGGTCTGGGGCTTCAAATCGAGTGCCTTTCGTTGGCGGTTGGGGTGGTGGCCTGCGTCGTCTCAGCGTGTCCTGCGGATGGCGTTTGTGGCCGCTGTGGCGATGGCGGCGGGAGCGCTGGAGGGCTGGGGCAGGTGCAGCAAGGTGGTCCCCGGCAAGTGGTGGGACTCCGCGGTGAGGGTGAGCTGGAGTACGGCGCAGCCGGCGGTCGTGAGCTGCTTGACGCGGGTGAGGGCTTGAGCGGTTTCGTCGCTGCGGTACCGGGCGTCGGTGACGATCACGAGGAGGCGGCCGGCGCCGGGGCGGCTGAGTTCGAGGCCGTGGTCGAGCGCGTCCAGGGCATTGGCGAGGTTGTGACTGCTGCCGTTGGCGCCGAACGTTGTCACGCGCTCCGGTGCTCGGTGGGTGGGTCGGGTCAAGGCGGTCAGGTGCTTGTCATAGGCGATGGTGGCGGTGAGGGAGTCGGGGTCGGTCAGGGCTGCTGCGCGTGCCACGATCCAGGCGGCGGACGCGACGGGCGCGCAGGCGGCATGCATGGAGGCGGAGACGTCGACGGCGATACCCACACGCAGCGGTGGGGTGGGGGAGTTCCGGCGGCGGGTGTGGGTGAACGGTTCCGCGGTGGGGACCGACCCGGCCGCGCGCTGGGCGTCGCGGGCGAGGGCCGCGCGCATGTTGAGGCGGCCGGGCGGGGTGGGGCTGGTGGTCCGCTCCTCGGTCCGCTCGCGGTAGGCGGCGGCGCGCAGGGCGCGGCTCAGGCGCGCGGCGGCACTCTGCTCGGCGGCGGTGGGCCTGCGGGTGCCGGTGACCGGGTTGCCGTAGGGCGCAGGTGTGCCGTCGGGGTTGACGGTGGTGCCACGGGTGTTGAAGACGCTCTTGGCGGTGGCGGCGGCTTTGCGTCGCTGGCCGGCCCGCTGGGCGCGGTCCTGTGCCTGCGCCTTGGACTGCGCGGCCTTGGCGTTGGTCGCTGCGGCCTGTGCCGCGAGGTCGGCGGCGTCGGTGGCGGCGGTGCTGTCCATGACGACCCCCACGGCGCCGGACAGCAGATCGGTGAGGTTCTCCGGCACGGGCAGGGCGGGGGCCGCGGTGTCCAGAGCGTCGCACCATTTCTGTGCGTGCGCGAGCATGGTCGTGGCGTCGTGGTCGGCGCACTGATGGGCTGCGGTCCAGATGCGGGTGAGGGTGGCCAGCAGGTCTTTGCCCAGCACCTTTTCGCACAGATCGGCGACGGCCCGGGTCTCGCCGGCGTCCAGGATGCCGACGTCACGGCGGCCGAGGACCAGGGCCGCCACGCCGGCGGCGTGCTCGATGCCCTGGAGGGTGGGGTGGGCGATGTCGGGCATGACCAGGGTTCGGGCACTGGTGCGCAGGTACGCGCGGTCCGTGGGCCGCCGGTTCAGGTGTGCGCCTTCGACGCGGCTCTCCTCCAGCAGGAGCGCGGCCTCGACGACACGGGGGTCCGCTCCGGCAGGCTGTGTCCAGACGGAGTGGGCCGCGTGCGCGGCCTCGTGGACGAACACTCCCCAGGCGGCGGGATACCGCTCCTCGTCGCCCATGATCCGCGGATGGATCTCGTGGGGCTGGAGGGGGGCGAACAGCCGGGCGTCGAACTCGACCTCGCCCAGAGTGGGGAAGAACGCGGCCGGTGCGCCGCTGCGCGTGCCGGGGCGGCAGGTGACGAGGAGGTCCTGGCGGCCGGAGAGGTCGACCAGCCGGTCGCCGAGTTCGGCTCCCACGCGCAGCCACGCGGCCGGGGAGGAACGGGGTTGCGCGGGCGGGGCGCCGTCGTCGTCCCAGCGCGCGAGGTCGGCGTCGTCGTCCCGGGTGGTGGCAGGGGACTGGACGTGGTGGTGGGCGCTCATCGCGAGCGGCCCCGGTGTGCGGAGCCGGTGCTGCCCGGGGGCTGCCGGACGGCCGAGGCGGGGAGCTGCTTGCCGAGGGTGAGGGGCGCGATCTTCTTGACGCCGGCAGCCTTGATGACGGCGGCGGCGACGGTGTCGCGATCCTCCACAGGAGCGATGCCGACCAGGTTCGCCAGCGCGGCCCTGGTGCCCAGGACGGCCTCCGTCTTCTGGTAGCTGAGCAGCTCCCGCAGCTGAGGGGCCCAGCCCAGCTCACCCAGTTCAACCTGGTGGGCGAGGTGTCGGGCGACCCGGACAACCCGTGCATCGATCCTCAGCGCCAGGGCGAGGTCATAGTCCGTGCCGATCTGGATCTGCACGCTGAACCGGCTCGCGAGCGCCTCCGTCAACACCGCGCCGTGGACGCCGGGATTGTGGCCCGCCACCACGTAGAAGCCCGGCTCGGCCTTGATGGTCTCGCCCTTGTGGGCCTTGACCTGGATCTGCCTGCGCCCGTCCATCGCGGGATACAGCGCCGCCAGGACCTTCGGTGAGATCAAGGTGGCATCGTCGATCAGCAGGGCGCGGCCCTCGGTCATCGCGGTGACCAGCGGACCGTACTGGAAGACGTAGCCTCCGCCGTCGGCCTGCGTGTACTCGCCGACCAAGTCGCCGACCGTGGTGTCGCCGTCACCGGCGACGGTGAGCAGGTCCGGGAACGCCGCCTCCACCAGCGACGTCTTGCCGGTGCCCGGAGGGCCGTAGAGCAGCACCGGCACATCGGCGTCGCGCAAGCGATTCAACGCCTCGACGTCGGGCAGATCGGCCAGCTCCCGGGGGTGGTAGACCTGGCCCCCCGCGCGGCGGATCGGGCCGCTCTGCTTCGGCGTGGCTGCGGCGGTAATGGTCGTGCGGGCCGTGGCCGCCTGGGCGCGGGGAGAGTGGGTGCCCGGTGGGCTGATCACAGCGGTCTGCGCGGCTGCGGCGGTTTTCGCGTTCGCGCGGAACTCCGGTTGTCCGGTTCCGCCTTGGTCGGCCTCGCCGCGTCGCACCAGGGTGAGGGCGGCGTTGCGGACGGCGCCGTGGGAGTGGCCCAGCTGCCTGGCCATGTCCCCGATGGTGAGCGTGTCCGCCGGCCGGTCGGCCAGCAGTCGGGCCACCTTGGCCCGTAGTTCGCCGCCCTTGGTGCGCGCTGGACTGGTAGGCGTTCCGGGTGTGGACAAAAAACGAGGCCCCTTCAACAGGTGTGGGTGCGGGCGGGGTTGGCGATGCGCTGGAGAGGCTGGCCGCTCTCGGAGTGGATCACGGACTGTGCCGACATCGCCGACCGGGCCAACCGGGGCGTACCGTCGGCGCTCACCGGCCGACCGAGGGCTCGGTCCAGGCGCAGGGGATGGCCGACGACGAGCAGCTCGCTGGCTGCCGAGCAGGCCCGTGCGTCCGCTCCGTACCGGGTCCCGCCGCTCGGCAGGCACAGCCGGGCGTCTCTTCGAAGCCGTCCTGGAGCAGGATCCGCCGGGCGGCGGCGTTGTAGCCGGTGGTCGTGATCTCCCCGGTGATGGCGTGCCGGATCGGCATGAACGGCTCCGCTGGAACTTCGGGCAAGACGGAACTCCTATCGGTGCTGGCGGGCCTCACCGCCCCGCAGCTACCTGACTCGCCTCGCCCGTTCTGATAGCCGGCTGTACCAACAACAACCATGGATCAATCTCCTGAAAACGTAAGTAATAGGTGGGGGCTGGCTGGGAGGTGTGGTGGCCGTGCTCAGCGGCGTTTCACCGATGGTGCCGGTGTCGCCGGGGTGGTCCCGGCAGCGGGTGGCGGGGCGGGCGTGGATGTGCTGGTGGTGACCGGAGGGGGCCGAATCGGCGCCCGTGTCTGGGCTGCGAGGAGGGCTTGTGTGGTGAGTTCGGCTGACAGTTCTTCGGGCAGGAGGCGGATGTCCTCGATCAGTTCTTCGAGGCGGATGGCGTACGAAGTCAGCGTGGCGGCGGAGTTGGGGGCGCCGTGTTCGTCGCACCAGTTGGCTGCGCTTTCGAGGAACTGGTGGATGCGGGGGAAGGCGCCGTGTTCGTCGTCGACGGTGTGGTCGAACACCTCGGTGAACCGGTCGAGGCCGGGGGCGTCTTGGAGGGCGTCGGTCGCGGCGCGGACGGAGACTCCGGAGTCCGGCGGCTGCTCGTACCTGTCGCGAGCAGCTTGTGCGGGTGTCTTCCTCGGTAGCCAGCGGGGCTTGCGCCGGGAGCCCTCGTACTCCCAGTAATCAGGCGGGGTGACGGTCATGGTGGAACTTCCTTGGGCGGGAGCGGGCGGGTGTTCTACCGGTTGTGTGCGGGGGCTGTGGTGCGCGGCGGCGGTGCCGGGGGTGTGGTGTCCACGGCGGGGCGCGCCCGGATCTGCGTGGTCGCGGGGGTGCGGTGGGGCGGCAGGACGGCAACGCTCGCTGCGAGGTCTTCGGCCGCGTCGTGGACTTCGTCGGCGAGGAAGTCGAGCTGCCGGCTGAGGGCGTAGAGCCGTGCGGCGCTCCGCTGGCCCTGCACCGTCTCCAGAGCCTGCGCGAACTGCGCCGCGGCGTGGAGGAGTTCCTCCACGCGGATCAGAGGACCCGCGGCGTGGCCACGCTGGGTGGCGGTGAGGAGAGTCTCCGCGACGTCGCCGGACGTACGGGCTTCGACGACATCCCGCAGCAGGTCCTGCAGGGACACCTCGGGAGCGGCGGGCGGCCGGTTGAACCGCGAGGGGGCATCCGGGCGCAGGACGCCGGCCGGAACCGGCCGGGGCAGGGCCTGACCCGCCGCGTACTCATGGGCGTAGTGCCCGATCACTTCCCAGCCGGGCGCGTCGGGGTCTCCGGTGAGCGCGATCACGGTCGACCTGTCGTCCTCGACCAGATAGGCCAGCGTGATCAGTCGGCCGTCCGCCGAGTACCAGGACTCGATGAGGTCCAGTTCACCCCGCCTCTGGGCGGCGCGGGCCCTCTCGGTCCACCTCCGCCGCTCCTCACCGGCGAGCGCAGGCTCGGGCTGGTGGTGCTGGTCGGCGAGGGCGGCGGCGATCGTCCCGTGCTCCGCCCAGGCGACCAGGTGAGGCCACAGGTCCCTGCGCTGTGAGCGTTCGGCCGGGGAGCCGGGCACGGCGGGCCGGTCGATGGCCCGGTGGATCTCGGTGACAGAGGCGGCGAGGCCGTCCAGCACGGTCCGCCACGCGGTGACGTGCCGGGCGGGCGGCAGGTCCTCCAGCGCACGGCGGGCTGTGTCGAGCAGCGCGTCGGCGTACGCGGCGAGATGGCGGGTGTACGCCACGACGGCCGCCCGGTCGCGGCGGTCGAGGGCGGCTTCTGCGGCGTCCGGGCGAACGGTTCGGCCGTGCCGGTCGCGGGTCAGACCGAGCGCGGTCTCGCTCTCGCCGCGGATGACAGCCATCCGCAGCCCGAAACCACGCGCCCAGCCCGCGAGGTCGAGAATCGCGGACCCGCCGCTCGGGGGCACCGGGTCACTGCTGGCCGTCACCGGGATCGTCCGGAGGCCGGGGCATTCAGGTGAACGGTGGGGGCGTAGGAAGGCTTCGGCGGGACCGGGCCGGCGGACGCCGTGTCGTGCTGTGTCGTTCGGCCGGCGGAAGCCCGGGCGAGACGGCTGCGCCGCTCCAGAAGCCCGTTCCGCAGAAGCGGAGGCGGCGGGCCGGGCGAGGCGGCGGGGTCGAGAGCGACGTCGGCGACCACGGTGAATCCGTGGCGGCGCAGATCGTGGACGGCCTGGCGGGTGCGGCGGGCTCCCTCCCGATCGGGCTCGGCGAGCCGGAACAGCCCCGGGGCGTCGGGGACCGGCTCGAACTGCTCCCGGGTGAGGTACCAGTGGGCGAGGTGACCGGACACGGACGGCGTGGCGGAGGCGACGAAACCGTGCTCGGGATGAGCCCGGAAAACGAAGTGGGTACGGGGATCCAACAGGGTGTATCTCTCCTGGCGATGACAGTATTGAGGCAGGTCAGCGGCGGTGTGTGCGGGGCGGCTCAGATGCGGGAAGGGCCGGGGGCTGGTGCGCGGCTGCGGCTGTGGGCCGGTCCTGGAGCAGGAGCCGTTCACCGTCGATGAGCCAGGTCTCGATGGCCGGCCACATACGGGCGCTGCGCTCCTGGCGGGTGAGCGGGGTGTCGCAGACCAGAACGGCTTCGGCGTCGGTCAGGGCGGACGACAACCGGGCGATGATGTCGGCGTTCCCTGGACGCGTAGCGGGCGGGTACTGCTCAAGCAGCGGGCGCCCGTGGTCCAGGACGGCGAGGAAGTCCTGCCAGGCTCTGGTCAGGAACTCCTCGGTCCTGGTGCCGAGCGCTTCGATACCGACCGGCGTGGCGGTGCTGTACCGGGTGGAGGCGACCAGGGCTTTCCAGGCGCGGAACTCGGTCCGGATGCGGTCGAGCGCGGAAGTGACCTGGATGGTGCGCCGGGCGTGCAGGGCCTGCTGGTAGGCGGGCAGGAACCGGTCGGTGATCCCGGCGGCCAGATCGGACTCTTCCGCTACCAGGCTGGCCGGCGCAGTCGCGTCCTGGTAGTTGTCGTCGAAGCCCTCGGAGGAGAACGCGCCGACCACATACCCGGTGGGGTGCCCGGGGCGTTCGATGAGCAACAGTTCGATTCCCGCGCCGTTGTTCAAGGTTGCGGCGTAGGGAACGGAAGCCGCCCGGGCGGCTTCCATGAGTTCGCCGGAGTCCCACAGCCAGGCCACCAGGTCTTCCTGCCACACGGGCTGGCTGTAGACCGTCACCGACGCGTTCCACGTACCGGGCAACTGCTCGGCGAGGTGGTCGGCGATGTCACCGAGGTAGCGACGGGGGCTGGTGGCCACGGTGATCTGGAGGCGCTCAGCCGTACGGATCAGATCCGCCGCCGCGGCCTGAGCCTCACCGGCCGTACTCGGCGGCAGAAGGTAGGTGCCGTTGTCACGACGCTGGAACCCCGAGGATTCCAGGGCGGGCTGCGCCCAGTGGTACTTCTCACCGTGGGCGAAGGCGACGATGCCGGTGTCACGGCGGTGGAAGAGCATGATCTGCGTGGCGGAAGAAGTATGCATGAAAGGTCCCGTCGGATGAATACAAGGGGATGGGGGCGGTTCGCGTGAGCGCTGGACCCATCGGCGAAACGTGAAGAAGCTCCCGGTACCGGCCGCAGACGGCGGCTGCATCCGGGCGGCACGCCGCCCGGTGGTTCTAGCGGCGCCGCGCAGCACCCGTCTCGGCCTTCGGCGTGGTGGCCGAGACAGCGGTTCTGGTCGGTGCGGTGCGCGCGGGAACGATGACCGGCGCGGGTGAACGGGGGGTCCACCGGTCCGCGCAGTTGGTGAAGACGCTGCACGGGTCGGTGTTCCAGTTGACGACCGGGCCGGCGTCTTCGTAGGCCAGGCTGATCACTTTAGGGCTTGCCAGGAAATAAGTCGTTGCTTCCGGCTTTGGGGATCGTTGTTGTGGTATGGGGAGTGTGGAGGGGATCGAGGCCGTGCTGGCCGCGAAGTTCGAGATGTTATTGCCGCATCTGGACGAGCGTCAGCGCCGCCTGGCCATAGGGGCGGAGGCACGGTCGCTGGGGCATGGCGGGATCAGGCTCGTCGCCCGTGCGGCCGGAGTCCAGGAGGGCACGGTCTCTCGCGGGGTGGCCGAACTGGAGTCCGGCCAGGGCCCGTTGGGGCGGGTCCGTCGAGCGGGCGGAGGCCGGAAGAAGGCGACCGAGCTGGATCCGGGACTGCTTCCAGCCCTGCTGGCTTTGGTCGAGCCTGACGAGCGGGGCGACCCGATGTCGCCGCTTCGCTGGACGACGAAGTCGACCCGGAACCTGGCAACAGAACTGACCAGCCAGGGCCACCGCGTCTCCGCCGACACCGTCGGCAACCTGCTGCGGGAGGAAGGCTTCAGCCTGCAGGCCAACGCCAAGACCGTCGAAGGCGCCCAACACCCGGACCGGGACGCCCAGTTCTGCTACCTCAACGAGCAGGCACGAGATCACCGGGACGCCGGAGATGCGGTGATCAGCGTGGACAGCAAAAAGAAGGAACTGATCGGCAACTACAAGAACGCCGGTCATGAGTGGCGGCCCGCCCAGCGGCCCGTGAAGGTCAGCACCCACGACTTCCCCAGCCAGGCCGAGAAGGCGATCCCGTACGGGATCTACGACACGGCCGCGAACACCGGCTGGGTCAGCATCGGCACCGATCACGACACCGCGGCGTTCGCCGTCGCCTCGATCCGCCGCTGGTGGCAGGCGGTCGGCCGGCACGACTACCCCCGAGCCCGCCGACTGCTGATCACTGCTGACGCCGGGGGCTCCAACGGCTACCGCACCCGCGGCTGGAAAACGCACCTCGCCGACCTCGCCCGCGAGACCGGTCTTGAGATCACCGTGTGTCACCTACCGCCCGGCACGTCGAAGTGGAACAAGATCGAGCACCGGCTGTTCTCCCACATCACCATGAACTGGCGCGGCAGGCCCCTGACCAGCCATGAAGTCATGCTCCACACCATCGCCGCGACCACCAGCCGCACCGGCCTGACGGTGCACGCCGAACTCGACAACGGTCAGTACCCCACCGGCATCCAGATCAGCGACGAGGCCATCGCCGCCCTACCGATCAGCCGCCACCGCTTCCACGGAGACTGGAACTACACCTTCGCCCCCGCCAGTCACCCACCGCACCCGGACCGTTCCCGGCAGGGCGGGACGTCAGCCGGCGGCTCTCACCCCCTCACGCCCTATGACCTGCAACATCCGGATCTGACCGGCATGACACGCCAACGACTCAGCGACCTCATCGGCACCCTGATGCCCGGGCTGGAAGAGCGCCGTGAACGAGCCCGCCACGCAGCCCGCGGTGGATCACGCCGCGTCGCCCGCGGGACAGGACGCAAACCCACACTCACCCCCGCCGACCAGATCCTGGTCACCGTCCTCTACCTGCGAAAGCACTCTCTTCAGGAGCTCCTCGGGCAGCTCTTCAACACCACCGCCATAACCATCAGCCGCGCAGTCAAAGACGTCCGCCCGCTCCTGGAAGCACACGGCGTCTGCATCCCCGCCTCAACAGCCCGTTTCCGCACACCAGCCGACATCGCCAGATTCCTCGGCCCAGACAACTCCAAGATCAAACCAGCGTGTTGATTCCTGGCAAGCCCTTAATGCCGTTCGGACGCAGGACGTACCCCCACTGGAGGTTCTGGTCGGCTGCGTGCTCGTGGGTGACCGTCATCCGTGCCGGCGGGGAACCGTCAAGGGTGATCGAGTGGTCCAGGGTGCTGCTGGGCCATCTCCGGCCGCGGGTCAGCGTGGTGACGAGTTCGGCCGGTGCGCCGTCGAGGAGGTCGGTGCCCAGTGTTTCCCAGCCGACGGGGACATCGTCGATGAGATGCCGCGCCATGGCCTGATGGTCGCGGGCGAACCGGTACTGGTAGGCGGCCAGGAGCAGGGGCAGCTTCGCGTTCGGCTGCCCGTCGAGGTGGACGTATATCCCGGCGTAGCCGCTTGGGGTGGGCCGGGCGATGAAGGAACGGATGGACAGGAGGGCCTCCGGCGGGCGTTGCGGGTTAGCGGCCGGGCGCCTGGCCGGCGGGCGGGGTACTCGGCGGGGCGGGGGGAAGACCACCCGATACCCGGATCGGCCCCGGCGGCTGGCCGGCCGGCGGGGCGGGCGCGGGGTCGTATTCGGCGCGCAGGACGGCGAGGTCGGCCTGGTGGGCGAGGGCGAGTACGGACAGGCTGCGGCTGGCCGCTTCCATGAGCATCTTGGGCGGATCCCCCTTCTCCGCATGGCGGTGGCGGTCGCCCCACCGGGCGATGGCCGCCAGGAGTTCACTCACCGCGTTCAGTGCGGGCTCGGCGCAGTCCAGCAGGTGCTGGGTGACGGCGCTGACCTCCGCGGGAGTCTTGGCCGCGGCGAGGGCGGCGAGATACGGCGCCGTATCCGGCACCGGCAGCGGCGCGTCCGGCAGCGGGTGCTCGGCGAGGAACTGTTCCGCGTCCCGCGCCGCCCAGCGAAGAAGGTCATCCCGGGTGGCAATGCCGTAACGGGCGGCGGCGATCTGCTCGGAGGTCCGGCCGACGTTGTCGTACAACTCGAAGTCAGGATTCTGGTGCATGGTGGTGTGTTCCTAGAGGGAGGTGCTCGGTGCGGGGGCCTGGGCGTCGGTGCGGCGGCAGCCGTAGCCCAGGAGGCTGGCGCGCCCCGGGGCGTCGGGGACGGCGGCGGCGTTCGAGCAGGTGAAGCGGTAGGCGAAGGCCGGGCTCGGGCTGGTGCCGAGCCAGGCACGGTCCTCCTTCTCCGGAACGATCTGCAGCCCCGGCACGGTCGCGGCATCGTGCTGGGTGTGCGTGTGGGAGAAGACGACCAACGCTCCCGTCGCGGTCTTGAGCGCGTAGGCGTCGGCGAACTCCGCCGGCGCCGCGGCGAAGCGGGTGGTGCCCCTGGGCCCGAACTTCCCGATGGTCTCGTCGTGGACCGTGATCTGCCGCCGGGCGGACTCGGTCGGCGCCAGGAGCTTGCGCCCTGTGCGCTCACCGCCGGTGACGAAGTTGTCGGCAACAGCCGAACGCAACACCCCGAGCGGGGTCGCCAGGGTCTTCGTCGCGGCGTCGACCGCGGTGGCGTAGCCGTCGGCGTCGAGGACGACATCCGGAAGGTCCTGCGGATCATCGACGTCGATGGTGGCGACCATCTCCCACCCCTTCGACCTGGCGTCCTCGGCCAGGACGAGGACGCGGGCGAACTGCTTCTTGCTGCCGGCCCGGGTCACGGCGGCGAACCACCGCTGCTCGCCGGGCCCCAGGCGCGGGATGTAGAGGTCGGTGGCCGCGAGGTCGTACGCCCACGGCCGGTAGGGTTCGCGGTCCGCCGCCGGCAGGGCCTGGTCCTGCTTGAGGTCGGCCAGGGACATCGCGTAGCGGGGTCCGCCCTCGACGGTGTCGAGGAGCACACGGTTCTGGCTCATCCGCGCGACGTTGTTGATCCTCGAATAGGTGGTGATGGCGTCGCGGGCCTGCGTGCGGGTGAGCGCGGGCACCGGCGCCGGCGCGGCGGTGACGCGGGGTGTCGTCGTCCCGGCGGCAGGAGTGCCGCTGCCGCTGTCGTTGTCGCTGGTGCAGGCAGTGCTCGCGAGGGCGAGGCCCAGGACGGTGGTGATCAGTGGCAGTGTGCGGCGGACGGTGCGGATGGATACTCCTCGGTCTGGCGAAAGGGGGAAGGGGGCGGTTGGGGGCGGTTGGTCGCACCGGTGTGGTGGCTGCTCAGCGGTGGCGCGCGGTGCTGCTGACCTGCGGCGCGACAGGCGGCCGGGTGGATGTGGCAGTCGGCGAGGCGGCCGGCGTGGTGGCGTGGCGGAGGTTCACGCCGATGCCCCTGTCCGCGAGCTGGTGGGTGAGGGCCCGCAGGCGCAGTGCGCGGCCGTCCTCGCCATAGGAGGCGGGCAGGAGGAACGCGGCCTGGAGGGGGTGGTACTGGAAACCGAGGCTGTACAGCGTCATCCGGGCATCCTCGGGAACACTCTCGTACGGTGCGCCGAGTGCTCCGTCCTCGTACCAGGTCAGGGTGACCACGCGGGCCGCCTGCGGTGGTCCGGGGCGGTGCGGAGGTTCCGGGTGGGTTGCCGCGTTGTGGCGCACCGTGTTCAGGGCCGCCTGGTAGCGGGGCAGGAGACGGCGGGTGACCTGGGCTGCTGCACGTGCCGGATCGTCGGGGACAGCGATTCCGGACGGATCGTCGACCTCCGCGAAGTGGTGGGGGCGGATGCCGTGGCCTTCGGGCTCCAGCGCAGCGACGACGAACTGGTGACGGCGCAGCGGGCGGTCCGCGACGTAGAGCTGCAGGTTGTCCGGACCGTGAAGGATCGCGTGGTGGCCGAGAACATATTGATGGGCGACGGCGGCGACGTGGCCGGAGTCCCAGAGCCCGCGGCTGGTCTCGAACTGGTCCTTGTACGGGGCGTGCCGTTCGTACGTGCTGGTCCAGCGGTCGGGCAGCCGGGCGGCCAGGGCATGGGCGAAGGCGGAAAGGTCGGTGCGGAGTGTGGGCATGTGATCCCAGGGGCGGTTCGGGTGAAGTGAGCGAGGAGGACTGCGTGATCTGCCACGGAGGGCGACGGGCATGACGCCCGACCTCTTCTCGTACGAGGGCGGGGCCCTACCGGCGCCGGGGGTTTACCGGGGCGGCTTCCGGCGCGGCGGCGGGGACCTGCGGGTGGCCGGGTGTGATCGGCGGGGAGAGCTGCGCGGCGTCGTGCTGGAGTTGACGGCCTGCCTCGTGGAGGTGCTCTCGGGCACTGTTGAGCCGGGTTGTGAGCAGCAGGCGGGTGGCGTCCCGGACACCGGTCAGCAGAGCGGAGCGCGGAAGAGCGGCGGCCTGGTGCAGAACACCGGCGTGGGCGACGGCCTGGGTCAGGTCGGCCAGGGCGCGCCCGAGGGTGCTCACGGCATGGGTCAGTGCGGTGACCCGGCGCCGGGTGGCTTCGGCCTGCGCTCCGGGGTGGCTGCGGGCCTCGCGGTCTGCTGTGGCTGCGGCACCGGTGACGTGGACGATCAGCCCGACGGTGTCACGGACGCGGTCTTCGAGTTCGTCGAGGTTGTCGTTGACGGTGTGCGCGGGGCCGGTGAGGGGCATGTCGTCGGCCGTGTGGTGAATGTGCTCGGCCAGGCTGCGGAGTTGGACCATGGCATCGAAGCCGGACAGCACGGGGGCACTTTCGCGGGCCCGTGAGGCCGGGGTCAACGGCGTGGTGCCCGGAGGGACTTCGGTGCCGCTGGCGGGAGGTCCGGCGAGGGAAGCTGCGGCGTCCGGGGCAGGGCTCGGGACGGCAAGGGCACCGGCGGCGGTGAGGTCAGTGCGCGCATCCCTTCTTCCGTCACATGCAGTATTTCTCCGAGGTCGCGGACTTGGGCTGCGGCGTCGGCGAGGTCGTCCGACAGGTCGAATCCCTCGTCCTGCTCGGCGTCCTTGGCTTTGTCGGCCGCCGCTTCGAAGAAGTCGGCGAGCCGTTCCAGAAGGCCCTTGTCCGGGTCTACGATCTGGTGCAGCAGGTTGGCGACTTCCGCGTGCGACTCGGTTCTGTTGAGACGGTCGGTCAGAGCGCGCAGAGCATCGCCATAGGGGTAGACGGAGGCATCTTCCACGTCGCCGGAGAGATCCGGGGCATTGGACCCGTGGGGCTCCGGGGCGGCGGCCACGAGCGGGGTTCGGGCGGACGAGGCGGTGTCGGGCAGCAGCCCGAGCCGGGCAAGGTGCTGGTCGATCGCCTCGACCAGGGGCGTGGCGCTCATGCCGTGCCGGACTTCGGGCCGCTCGGGGGCACCGGAGCCGGCGCTGGGGGCGGAGTCGTAGATCACCTCGAACAGCTCGTGGTGATCAGCGTGCTGGCGGGTCACGGTCCACCCCTCCGGATCCCCGAACGGGGCGTTGGGGGTGGTCTCCTGCGGCGGGCCGATGATCAGGTAACTGCTGTCCGCGAGCGGTACGCGCACGATGAAGGAGCTGAGGGCGAACTCGATGTCGCATGTCAGTCCGCGCTGCCGCAGTGGCGTGGTGATGTGCGCGTGATGGCGCCACTGCTCCTGCCACCAGGCGGTGTTCGCGTTGCGGTGGTCGGGGAGCGGGGCGAGTGGCACCCCCTGGGCCGTCTCGCGGCGGGCGCCGGGGCGGGGTGAGTCCGGGCCTCCCGGATTGTCAGTGGCCACGGATTCTCCCGCGGGAGGCGGGTGCCCGGTGCGGCGACGGGATCCGGCGGGCGGGACGGGGTGTGGCGGTGACCGCGTATGCGTCGCGGGCGTCGGCCGGGTTGTGTTCCATCTGGGCTTCGTGTCCGGGGGACTGCGCGAGGAGGGCGTCGTGCTCGGCTTGGCACTGCTGGTGCTCGGCCCAGTCGGCGTCGCTGAAACTGGCGGGGCGGGTCAGAGGGCTCCTTGAGACTGGTACGTGGATACTTCGGTGCAAGCCGGTACTCCAGCAGGATGTTGCTGTCTGAGCTGCGGGTTTGGCTGGATGGCCGGGTTGTAGCGGGACGTGGACATGAGCATCAACAGCTTCGCGTCCGCCTCCAGCCGGTGCCCGATACGGCCGATCAGGTCTCTGCTTCGGCGCCGGTCTGGTGCGGCGTAAGGGATTCAGGAGGCGGGACTCCTCTTCCTCGCCGCCCCTGGATGCAAACCTGAGGGCAAGCCGCAATGAATTCCAGGAGCAGGTTCCGGAAATTTTACGTTCCGATCCCGGCCCGGCAAGGCGGACCGCCTTTTCCTTGTTGCTCCGGCGACCCCTCACCAAAGGTCGAGGTAAAATGCGGCGCATGGTAGCGGAAGTCGTGTTGGAAAAGATCTTCGGCGTTCTTCTCTTTCTTCTGCTGGGGATCATCGGGGTCAGCGAGTCCGTGAACGCGTGGCGCAAGTTCCGGCTGTCCATGCGGGGGGAGTGGATCGACGCCGACCTGGTCGGCGCACGCGAGGACGAGGACGAGGACGGCAGGGCACGTTTCTATCCCGTCGTGGCATTCACCCCTCCCGGCGGCGAGGAGATCATCGCCGAGTCCCCGAACTGGAAGTCCTATCCGCCCAAAATGGAAGCCTTCTCGGATGAAAAGGTCCGGGTGATCTACGACCCCGTCAACCCCCAGAGCATAGAAATCGCCGGGTATCGCGGAGACGGCCGCGTCAAGACGGCCTTCATCGCGCTCGCTTTGTTTGCCACTGCGGTGGCGCTTTTCACCGAGATTGTCCTCTGATCAGGTGAGAGAGTCCAAGGGGCGGATGCCGTGGCGGCCCCGGAGGTATTTGACGAGGTTGGAGTAGGCGACCGATCTGCCTTCCCTCTTTGACTGACCGCGTTGTGTGCGCCTCTGTTCCATGCCGCCGAGGCAGGTTGTGGCCAGCTTCCCCAGCGCCCCGCTGACCGCGCCCGCGGGCCGTCCCTCGATCATGCGACAACGCCCACGTAATGACAGCGATGCGGGACTGCTTGGCGTCGTCGGCGCAAGTTCGACCAGTTCAATCGGGAGATCGCCACCGTCTGCCCGTAGTGGAGATCAGCGAGGAGTGCTGCCAGATCCTCTCCAGCCTTTCGCGCTGGCGCCGATGACGGCACACCGCCGCGGACGATCGTGATCTGGATCAAAGACCTCACGCAAACGTCTTGATCACGACCCGATACCCGCCCTAACGGTGGGGCGCGCCCTGCCCGGGCGGCGGAGGCGCCGGGACCTCCCGGCCGGCAGACGGGGGGAAGAAGCGGTGGAATTCGAGATGGTCGTGGAGACCCTTGACGGCCTCGCCGAGCGATTCCGACGTGCGCCGCAGATAGCGGCGCGCCGTCGCGTGGATGATGACCATGCGGTTTTCCTGGTACTTCCGGTCGGTCGGCGAGGAGTTCAGGGACAGAGCCTCCTGCGCGGTCCCGGCGAAGTACGGCACGGCGTGGCTGGAGTGGGTGGCTGCGATGGCGAGGTGGGCGAGCAGGCTGGTGCCGGCGCGGGTCGTGCTGGTGGCGCTGTGGGCGAAGCCGACGGTCAGCTGGACGACTTCGCGGGAGAGGGCCTGGGAGTCGAGAGCCTGCTGGAGCAGCCCGGGATAGGACGGCTCAGCCGGTACATGACCGGTCTCGTCCAGCAGTTCCCACTGCTCGGTGGCGTCGAGGAATCTGCCTCGCAGGGTGTCGAGGGTTTCGATGAGGCTTAGCGTGGTGCTGCGGGGTATCAGGTCGCGACGTGCGTCGGCATTCATGGACTGACCGCTCTGGCTGGTGGTGGGGGCGTCGCCGGGGCTTGATGTGGCCGGGTCGGTGAGCGTGAGGTGTGGAAGCAGGAGGGGATCGAGTTCGTACCTGTGCCGGGTCAAGGGCGCGGGGTCGGTGAAGGAGCGGTGGAACGCCTCGACGAGTACGGGTGGTGTGGCCGGGCTGAACCGGGCTTGCCAGGCGTGTTCTCGTGGACCGGCGCGGAACTCCCATCTGGTTTGTTCCTCAGGCGGCCGGTTCGCCGGGTGGCTGTAGGGGGTGGCGGAGTAGCTGGCCAGGTTGTCGGGTGCTTTTCCGTGGGAGACGCGTGGTCCTGAGGAGCCTGTCCAGGTGGGCGGGAGGGGAAGGTCGTCGGGCTGGTCGTTGTCCGGGGCGAACAGGGTGTGGGGGGATTCGGCGAGTGTGCGTGCCAGCGTGGTGATGACGGCCGTCAGGAACTCGGTGGGCGCCTGGTCGTCCAGGGAGATGTGCCACAGGGGCGACTTCAGCGGATGTGTGCTGGCGGTGATCTGGATCGGCTTTTCTGCGGGGACTTCGGGGAGCCAGCCGACCCGGACACGCAGGCACGGGCTCGTGAAGAGCCTGAAGTCATACCCGTCGTCGATGCAGGTCCACCCGTGTTGGAACAAGGCGGCGGTGAAGATCTCGAAGGCGTCGTCGCGAGGGCCGGCCAGGTAGCGCGGAGTGACGAGCACCTCGGTGCCCTCATGGGCGGAGCCGGTTTCGGAAGGTGGATGAACGGCGTTCTCCTCAGGTGGCGGCGTTCTTGTCGAAGGGGGACTCGCCCGCAAGCTCACGGGAATGCGGCCGCAATTTCCCGGAACTGACAGGCTTTTCAGTGCATGCGGGCGTCGGTGTCGAAGAGGGCCAGTTCCTGCTGGTGCAGGAGGTGCTGGACGATGAAGCTGCGTCCGGCGACCTTCCACAGTCCGCGGCCCCGGTTGAGGTGGGCGATGGCGTCCATCTCGACCGTGGTCAGGCCGAGGAGGGCGGCGGCTGCGTGGAGTTGGTCGGTTTCCTGGCGGTAGATGATGCGGGTGGAGCAGTCGGCGAGGAGGCCCTCGGCCAGGGCGCGGCCCTGTGATCCGGCGTCGCCGGCGGTGAGCAGGTCGGACAGCCGGTGGATGACCATCAGGTTCGCGATGCCCAGCCCGCGGCTCAGTTTCCATTGGGCTTGCATGCGCTGGAGGAGGCCGGCGTGGCGCATCAGGCGCCATGCCTCGTCGTAGACGATCCAGCGCCGGCCGCCGTTCGGGTCGGTGAGGGCGGACTCCATCCAGGCGGAGGCGCAGGTCATCGCCAGGACGAGCGCGGTGTCGTCGCCGAATCCGCCGAGCCGGGACAGGTCGATGGTGAGCATCGGCGCGCTGGGGTCGAACCGTACGGTGGAGGGGGCGTCGAACATGCCGGCGAGGTCGCCGGCCACCAGGCGGCGCATGGCGTGGGCGAGGTCGCGGGCCGCGTCCCCGAGCCGCCCGGACATCATGCCGGCGGCCTCGTCGAGGGCGGCGGAGTCGTTCAGGGCGGCGGCGATGTCGCCCAGGAGCGGGGCGCGGCCGGTTTCGGCGGCCCGGGTGACGACGGTGTCCAGGGCGATGTCGAGGGCGGTGTGCTCGGTGGGCAGCAGGTCCCGGCCGAGGACGGTGCGGGCCAGCGAGCCGAGCAGCAGCAGACGCCGTTTACGGATCTCCCCGGCCCAGTCCGTCTCGGTCACGCTCGCGGGGCGCGGGGCGGCGTCCAGGGGGTTGAGTCTGCCGGGCAGCCCGGGGCCCAGGGCGACGGAGGTGCCGCCCAGCGCCAGAGCGACCGGGGTCCATTCGCCCTTGGGGTCGCAGGGGACGTAGACACGGTATCCGAAGGCCACCGACCGCAGCGCGAAGCTCTTGGCGAGCGCGCTCTTGCCCTGGCCGATCACGCCGGCGAGCAGGACGTTGGGGTTGGTGAAGCCCTCGACCTTCCCGTACAGGGCGAAGGGGTCGAACACGTAGGAGGCTTCGGCGTGGACGTCGCGGCCGATGTAGATGCCTTCGGCGCCGAGCCCGCCTTCGGCGAGGAACGGGTACGCCCCGGCGGCGATGGCGGTGGTCATGCGGTGGGCGGGCAGTTTCAGCCGGTTCCCGCGGGCGGAAGCCGGCCCCGGGCGTCCGCCCGCCGGATACAGGGGCGCGGGGGCTGCGTGTTCCGCGGGCTCCGAGCCCGGGGAAGGGGTGGTGGCTTCGGCGCGGGCTTTCGCGGTGGCTTCGGCGAGTTCACGGCGTGCCGTTTTGCGGCTGGCGCGGTCGGTGCCGTGCGGGGTGAACAGCGGGCTGGCGGAAGCACGGCGGTCCCGGCGCCCTGGCCGGCTCAACGGGCCTCCTGGTTTCGGCGGCTGTTCATCGCACACATGCGGTGGTGTGGGGGCGGTTGAGGTCGGTGGGGGTGGTGGTACGGCGGGCGATGTGTCCGGCGGCCAGGTGCCGCTGGCAGATCGTGAGGACGGGGGGTCCTTCCGGGAGCCGTTCGGGGTGGCACCGGTCCGCGTCCGGCGCGGTGCCGGGCAGGAGGTGGAAGGCGTCGTGGACGGCGGCGGTCGTCTGCCAGAGGCGGGTGCGCGCGGTGGCGAGGTTGCGGCCCGCGCCCGGATGGGGCGGGCGCGCGGTCTCGGCGAGCTGGTCGAGGAGCTGGTGGAGGGCGGTGAGGTGGGCGTGGAGCACGTTCAGGTGGACGCGGTCCACCACCAGGGTGTCGGCCCGGACACTTCGGGTGTGGTGGCGGATGCCCGCGCTCGCGGCCCGGAGATAGGGGTGCGCGTCACTCGGGCGCGAGGATGTGGTCAAAAGAGAGTGTTCCTTCCTGCCGCTGCCGGGGCTGAATCGTCTGTGCGGGCGGCTTCCTCACAAAGCGGTATGCGCGAGGGGGAGGGCGGCGAGGGTGAAGGCGGGAGGCTGCTGGTAGTGGAGGCGGCGCAGGTCGACGCCGGCGGTGACGGCGGCGGTCTCGATCTGTGCGCACGCCGCGTCCAGAGCGCGGTCGGTGGTGGCGGTGAGGGTGACCAGACCGGTCAGGGCGACGTCCGCGTGCCCGGCGATGAGCTGGCGTTCACGGGCTTTGACGTCGGCGTATTCGACGGAGTCTTCCTCGCTGTCGACCTGCCCGCGACGGGTGCGTTCGCTGGCGTCGGCGATGATCGCGGCCTTGCGGCGCTGGACGTCGCGCAGCGCGGACTCCAGGGACTGCGGCACGTAGAGGAGGGAGAGGGTGCGCCGGACGCCGGGGGTGAACATCAGCCCGTGGAGGAAACCTGCGCCCATTTCGGTGCGGGGCCAGTTCTCCACCCAGTAGGTGGTGTGGCGGGCGGTGTCGGTGGCGAGCCGGTCGTACTCCTCATACTGAACGACAGGGCCCGCAGCGGCCGGGTCGGCCTCGGCCCGGCCGGTCGCCGACCACTGCTGCAGGGCGGGCAGGGCGGTGGGGTCGTAGGCGGTGCGGATGACGGCGGCGATCTCCCGCGCGTTCAGCCATCCGTTCACCATCAGTCCGGCGTCCCGCGCTGCCTGCGCGATCGACGCGGTGGTCTGTTCCATCACCGTGAACGCCCCGGGCAGTCCGCCCCCGGCCTGGCTGATGAGCCTCTTGGCGGCTTTGAGGTCGAGGGAGATGGCCAGGTAGGTCTCGTGCGGGGCTGCGGCGGGTCCGGCCGAGGCGACGAGATCGGCGTAGATCTGTCCGGCGACCGGTGCGGTGGAGTGGCCGTGCCGGGCCCAGTGGCGGGCCAGGGTGTCGCCGCCGTCGGGAACGGTCCGCTCCAGCACCTGCACCGCGGCGACATGCCCGGTCCGGGCGGTGCCGGCGAGAGCGCGCCCCCAGCCGGTCACGTGATGGTTCTGCGTGGCGGGATCGAGCAGGACGAAAGCGCGCGAGGAGACACGGGCAACGGCCGTCAGGGTCTGACGGTGCGGATCGTGCACGGCCGCGGCTCCGT
The DNA here is from genome assembly GCF_042752355.1 of Streptomyces sp. NPDC059255. NCBI lineage: Bacteria > Bacillati > Actinomycetota > Actinomycetes > Kitasatosporales > Streptomycetaceae > Streptomyces > Streptomyces sp. NPDC059255. Next base: position 4,439 of record NZ_JBHYZP010000029.1, on the reverse strand, counting down.
TCGCGGAGTCGCCCGGGGTGACGACCCTCAGAGAGGCTGCGGTTCCGGGCAGGTGGAGGATGCCGTCGTGGCGGGGACGGGTCACGGGCCGGGCGAGCCACAGGATCTGGCTGGTCCGGCGCCGGTACGCGTAGCGGGCGACGACCGGAGCCCAGTCGACAAGCGAGCGCCCGTGACGCCGGATCACGACCAGCGCGCCGATCGCGGCCCACAGCGGGGCCAGGACGATGGCACCGAGCAGACCGGCAGAGAGCAACGTCCCCAGCAGCAGCGCCAACGCGGTGGAGGTGAGGATGAGTTGGGGCAGGGAGAGGCCGAGGAGGATGCCTCGCCGTGACCGGTGCGGGAATTTGACCGTGAGCGGGGCAACGGAGAGATCAGACAGTGGGTGTCCTGGATGCGCGGGCGGAACCGGGGTCGGGAGGCGAGGCGGGACACCTCCCGCCCCAGGGAATGGGGCAGTTGGTCAGTGGCCGGACGGGGGCTGCCCGGCTGCCGCCGGGCCGGCCCCGGCGGACTGCGGACCGGACGCGGACGGCGGCGGGCCCTGCGGCGGCGGGCTGGTCGTCGGCGGGGTGAAAACCCGTTCGCTGCCCTGGCCGGCCGTGGCGCCGGGCGAGGAGGCGCCTGGTCCCGGGCTGCCGCCGATCTGGCCGCTGGTGTCCTGGGACGGGCTGGTCGGCGCGGGCTGTACGGCCTTCTCCAGACCGGACTTGACCGCATCGCCGCCGGGCGAGAGGCCGGTGCCACCGCTCTGTGGGCTGCCCTGGCCGTCTCCTGCGCCGGTGGGGCCGGAGGTGATGTTGCCGGGGAGTGAGTCCGGGCCTTGCGGGGCGGCTCCGCCAACGGATCCGGCACTGGAACCAGCTCCTGCGCCGGCTCCTGCTGCGGCGCCGCCGGTTCCGGCGGTGGCCGCCATCGCGGCGGCCTTCTTCGCCGCCCGCTCGGCGTGCTGTTTGGCGAGCTGGGCGCCGGCGCCACCGGCGCGGTGCAGGGACTCGCCGTCGCTTCCCTCGCTCGCCCAGTGGACGAACTTGAAGGTGGCATACGGGCAGAGCAGCACCAGGATCATGATCACGATGCCGGCGAGGACGTCGGCGAGCGCGGTCAGACCGTCCTTCGACTCGGTCTCGCCCATCGCGGAGACACCGAGCACGAAGATGATCGTCATCAACAGCTTCGAGACGACGAGGGTGGAAGTGGCCACGATCCAGCCTTTGCGCCAGCGGCGTCCGGCCTCCCAGCCGCCGCCGGCTCCGGCGAACGCGGCCAGCGTGACCATGATCAGGATGCCGACCTTGCGGACCATCATCACGCACCAGTACAGGAGCGCTCCGATGGCCGATCCCAGGGCGGCGAGAACCATCACCATCCAGCCCAGGCCCGAGAGCGCCCCGAGCTGTCCGACCCGCACGATGCGCCGCACGGCGGTCTCGATCGACAGGTTGGCGGACGCGAGGAGCCCCGCGGACAACGCGTCGACCACTTCGAGGGCCACCGTTGTGATGGCGATGGCGGCGAACGCGAAGAGCACACCGGAGGCGGTGCCGGTGAACGCCTGGGCGAGGGCCTGGCCGTCCCGCCTGACTGCGGCCCGCACCAACTGGGCGCAGAACGTGGCCACCAGGACGATCAGGGCGATCGGGAGGATGGTCTCGTAGTTGTCGCGGAACCAGGCGGCGTTGAGGTCGACGCGGGTGGTGGCGTCGACCGCCTTGGCCGCGAGATCGGCCGAGGCCGCCGCCAGCTCACCGGTCGACTTCGCCAGCCAGTCACCGATCGCCTTGCCCGGATCGGAAGCGAAATCGACGGCCTCTCCGACCACGCAGACCGGGCCCGTCAGGGGAAGATCACAGAACTCCACGAGGGACTCCTTCCGTCAGGGCGCTACGCGCGGGGCGATGGACACGAGGGAACAGTCCTGCGAGGGGCGGCACTGCACGGCGAGCGTGACCGAACGGTCCTCCGCCCCCTGACCGCCCTTCGACCAGGCGATCCGCTGCTTGCCCGTCACGGTCACGGCATAGATGTACGCCTGCGTGATCGCCGACGGATCCTCCGCCAGAGCCTGCTTGAACGCGGAGGGATAGTGGCCCTCGGTCACCGTGGCGGTGGCACGCTGGTGCTGGTCGCCCATCCGCGCCCACAAAGCCGGCGTCGGCATCTGCGCGGACACCGACGACCAGTCGCTGTACCGGCTCTCCTCGGTCATCCACGCCTCCATGCCGGCGAGCTGCTGCTCGTGGCGGGTGGTGCGGGTGTCGTAGGACCAGAGCATCCGGGCTGCGGCCTTCGCGAACTCCACCGGATCGGAGATCCGCGGCGGGGCGGGCACCGAGCCCGTCTTCCCGTCCGTCGGCCGCGCACTGTTCGAGGGCGAAGGGCTGTCGGCCTCGGACGGGGATGCGGCGGCGGGTGGGGGACGGTGTTGTTCACCGCGGCCGGTGAAATACACGGTTGCGCCGGCGATGGCGAGGAGGCAGGCCAGGCCGGTCGCGAGCAGAGCGATGCGCCGGTTCGCCGACAAGCCCTGACCGAAGGGCGCGGGGGAGGGGAAAGGGTTGCGCATCACTGGACCTGGGAGCCGAGGGCGGAGAAGAACCGGACGATCCCGTTGGCGGCACCGAGCCCGATGGCGGCGCCGGCCGCCACGACCGCGCCCTTCTTCCCGTTCGCCTCGGCCTGGTGGCCACCGGAATGGTGACCCCACGCCCAGACACCGAGCGACACGGCGAGCGCGCCGACCACGGCCACGATCCCGAACAGGTTGATCGAGTTGACGACGTTCTTCAGGACCGCCAGACCGGGCAGGCCCCCGTCCTTCGGGGTGATCCCCGGGTCGTAGGCGAGCTGGACGAGACGGTCGGGGAGGGGAGGCAGAGGGATGACAAGGCTCCTTGCGTACGCGGGCCGGGTGAGGGCCAACGGAAGACGGGCGGGGGAAATGGGGAGGGGCGCCAGCGATGCCCAGCGATGCGTGAGGGTGGACTGGTGTCAGAGGACGCGGCGGACGGTGAGGATGTCCCAGTCGGTGAGCGGGGTGATCCGGACCGGCTTTCCGGTGCGCGGCGCCTCGATGGCCAGGCCCTCGCCGAGATACAGGCCGACATGTTCGGGGCGGCTCTTGGTGCCCCGGCTGAAGATCAGGTCGCCGGGCCGGAGCCGGTTGGGGGAGACGGCCTTGCCTTCGCTGACCTGTGTGTATGTGGTGCGGGTGAGTGTCACGCCGGCGTGGGCGTATGCCTGCTGCATCAGCGAGCTGCAGTCGCAGCGGCCCATCGGGTCCGGGCCGTGCGCATCGGTGCAGGAGCCGCCCCACTGATACATCATCCCGAGCTGCCGCATCGCCCACTCGATGGCCTTGCGCGCCCGCGGATCGGCTGACTTGGGGATGGTGTATCCCTTCGGCACGGCGCCTTCGGGGATCTTCCCGAAGGCCGAGCCGTCCGCACGGTCGCATCCGGGGGTGGCGGGTTCGGTGTCCTGGCCGGCGGTGTTGTCGCCGGCGCCGGGGAAGGTGGCGGCGATGGCTTTCTGCAGGGCGGTGGAGAGGGGCTCCCACTGGGCGTAGGCGTCCGGGTAGCCGGAGCGCTGGACCGCCTGGGCGGCCTGGGTGACCGTCATCTGCTGCCAGCCGCTCACCCCCAGCAGCGCCTTGTAGAACTTCTGCGAGGCGTAGACGGGGTCGCGGATCTGCTCGGCGGTGCCCCAGCCCTGGCTGGGCCGCTGCTGGAACAGCCCGAGCGAATCGCGGTCGCCGTAGGAGAGGTTACGCAGACGGCTTTCCTGCATGGCGGTGGCCAGCGCGACGATCTGCCCGCGCCGGGGAACCTGCAGCCCGATGCCGGTGGCGACGATGGTCTGAGCATGGGGAATCTGCTCGTCGGGCAGGGCCAGACCCTCGATACGCACGTCGGAAGCATCCGCGCCGTCGAGAATCCGGGTCACCTCCCCGGTGATTTTCCCGGTGTCGAGGGCGGGCAGGCACGAGCCGATGGCGCCCGTGCTCTGGGCGGATTCGCTGGAGGCGGCCATCATCACAGCCGCGCCGCCCAGGAGGAACGGGGAGAGGACGACGACGCCGATACCGGCGGCGAGCGCCTTCAACCCGCGTGACCCGCTCGCCCACTATCGGGCGCGGACAGGGGAGGGCAACGGGAAGTCATGAGGGTGTCCTTCACGGTGGTGTCCGGGGCGCGGCGTACGCGGGGCGTGGCGGAAGAGGCCCCGCGTCCGGAGGGCGGACGATCAAGGGTGGGGCGCGGGCGAGTTGCCACCCGCGAGGCTTGCCAGGCGTGCGGCGCCGACGAGGTTGGGACAGTCGTCGGTGTGTTCCTGGCGGTTGTAAAACTGTAGGCGCGGATCGGCGGTTGACCAAAAAGTGGGGCGTGGGGGGGGGGGGGTGGGGGCCCCCCCCCCCCCAGGGTATAAAAAAAAAA
>NZ_JBHYZP010000028.1:108945-131830 GCF_042752355.1 Streptomyces sp. NPDC059255 | reverse complement strand
GGCGCGGCCCCTCCCCCCCCCGCCCCCCGCCCTCCGGCCCCCGCGGGCCGGCGCGGGCGCCGCCGCCCGCCCCCCCCCCGCGGGATCCGGGGAAGCGGGACGCCCTGGAGCGGGAGGGGACGCGGGGGCGGGGGGCTGCGAGGTCAGAACGGCCACGGTGGCGGCGCTCCTCACGGTCGGGGGCGGACGGGGACAGGTGGCGTGGTGGCAGGGGACAGACGGGGGACAGTCCGGGCCGGTAGTGATCGGCTCCGGCAGAGGGGGACGGACCGAACAGGCCCGGCGGCCCCGGGGGCAGACGTAGCGCCTGCCCCCGGTGGCCCCGTGGCGCGCCGGGTCAGTCGCCCGCCACGCCCGAGGGCTCGGCGAAGGTGAGCAGCCCCTTGCGACGTGCGGCGACCACCACGGCCGCACCGGCGCTGCACAGCGCCAAGGCGCCCAGGCCCAGGGCGGCGATCCCGGTGCCGGTCGAGGCGAGGGAGCCGTTGCCGGAACCGCTGGAGCCTCCCGTGCCGCCCGAGGTTCCGGCGGTGTCGCCGCCGGTGCCCGAGCCACCGCTCGTCGTCGTACCGGCGTCCGTGCCCTCGCTGTCACTGGGTTCGGGGCTCGGGCTGCCCGCGTCGCCCGTGGTGAAGGCGAACTCGACGCTGTGGCCCGGCTCCGCGTCACCGGCGTCCTCGCCGTCCGCGCCCGCCTCGGCGAGTGTCAGCACGTGGTCGCCGTCCGCGATCGGGTCAGGGACGGTGAACGGGTAGTCCCGCACCGTGCCGTCCGCGTCCGCGGCGGCGTCCTCGAAGACGGCCTCGCTGTCGGCGAGGGTCACCTTCACCGGCGCGTCCTCGGCGAAGCCGCGGGCGGTGATCGTCACCTTCTGTCCGGCTTCCAGGTTTGGGGTGGCGCCCAGCGGGTTGCCCTCCGCGTCGACGACTTCGAGGTCGGCGGGGCCGGTCGGGTCGCCCGTCGGGTCGCCCGTGGGATCGCCCGTGGGATCGCCCGTGGGCGGCTCGGAGCCGGAGGGGCTCGGGGAGCCCGGGGGGCCGCCGGGCTGGTCGACCGTGTAGGCGTCGACGGTCGCGGTCGACGCGGCGTAGCTGTCCGGATCGGCCGGGGTGAACTGGGCCCTGAGGTTCTGCACGCCCGCGGTGAGCGCCGATGTCGTGAACACGGCCGTGCCGTTCACGACGGGCTTCTTGGCCAACTCGACGGGTTCGCTCCCCACCCGCTCCGTGGTCAGCGTGATCTCACCGGCCGCCTCCGCCGGGGTCATCGTCGCCGTGACGGTCACCTCGCTGCCCTGCGCCGGGTGGTTCTCCGGGGATACCGCGAGCGACACGCTCGTGGCCCGCGCCTGGGCGAGGGCCCAGGTGTTGCCCGTGATCTCGATGTTGGTGCTGAAGAAGTTCGCGGGCAGATTGGGGTCGAGGAAGTTGACGCACTGGAGCCGCAGTTCGTACGTGCCGTCGTAGGGCCCGTCGCCGTACCAGCCGGTGAGCGCGTCGAAGAAGGTGAGGCCGAAGCTCTCGGGTAGGTCGGCGGCCACGGGCGCGGCGTCGTAGGGCCCCGCCGACGCCTCGCCCAGCTTGGCGGGTGTGCCCTCCGTCGGGTGCAGCGCGAAGAGCCGCACCACGTCCGCCTGTCCCTGCGGGCAGGCCGCGTCCGTGGTCACGCTCGGGATCAAGGGGTTGTCATGGATGCTGCCGGAGGTCCGCCCGAGCGTCAGGTCTCCGAGCCGGCCGGCCGCGCTCGCGGTGGCCGCGGCGCCGAGTACGGCGGCTGCCGCGCCCATGAGCAGGGCGCAGCACATCAGCAGCGCCGGAAGGGTTCTCGCTCGCGCGAGGCGTGTCATGGTCTGGTCCCCCAGGGGGTGTTGGTGTCGGTCCGGGTGCCCGCTCCGGGTCCGGGGTCGGATTCGGGTCCGGGGTCGGATTCGGGTCCGGTGGCGAGTCAGGCCGTCACGGGATACGCCGCGGGGCCGGGCACCTGGTGGGTGCCCGGCCGTGGTGCGGTGGGAAGGAAGGGTGGTGATCAGCGCTCACCCTTGAGGGTCGTGGCGCCGCAGGCGGTGCCCAGCGTGCCGAAGCCGAACGTCTGGATACGGGCCGCCTGGTTGCAGACGAGGGAGGTGCTGCCGGAGAAGGCGCTGATGAGGTCGGCGTCGGGAGTGGCGCCACCGGTCAGCTTGGCGGTCGGGACGACGTTGTAGACGTCACGGTTGTAGGGGAAGGCGACGTTGAGCGTGCCGTTGGCGTTGCGCGGCGCGACACCCTCCACCTTGCCGAGCACCGTGACGCCGTGCCGGTCCGTCACCACACCACCGGTCTGGGCGATGTACTGGGCGATGGAGTACGGGGCGATGTCGCCGGCGGTGTCCAGCGCGGTGCCGTCGTGCTCCTGGACGGTGCCGTTGACGCAGGAACCGATCTGGGCCTCGGTGACCCCGATCTTCTCCAGGAAGAAGGTGCGGGTGCCGGAGCCCGCCTGCGGCAGCAGCGGCGTCAGGGCCACGCCGTTGTGCGTGGTCTTGGCGCAGGTGTAGATGTCGCGCAGTTCGGTGGTGGACAGGTTCAGGTTGTTGTTGAGCGCACTGTCCGAGCGGACGGCGACGGTCACCGCGTCCTTGGCGAACGGAATCCAGGTGAGCGCCTGGGTCGTGGTGTTCACCGGGCCACGGGAGGAACGGGCGAAGTCGATGCAGCCGGTGCTGTTGAGGACCGCGTTGCGCAGCGCGTCGATCCCGGCCGAGGAGCCGTTGGGCCGGTTGATCACACAGCCGGAGGCGCGGGTCTGAATGGTGGCCGTGCCCGTCGCGTTGTACGACGCGATGAGCTGGTTGTCCGGGGTGCCGTTCGGGTCGAGGATGGCAGAGCCGAGGCTGTTGCCGATGTCCTGCGTGGTGTCGGAACCCACGCCGACGAGCTGACGGTACTCACCGGTCGCCGGGTCGGCGGAGGCGGCGGGGGCCAGGAAACCCACGGCGAGGGCGGCGGCACCGACAACGGCGCCCAGACGGGCACGCGACTTGACGTTCACTGGTTCTCCTCCGTGTATACGGATTTCAAATGAATGGAAAGTCAAGGGAAATTCGGATTCATTCATTTCCGTCAACCTTCCGGTCGACGTGCTGAACATTTCCGCATACCACCTCGCCGTGACCACCAACTCGATCGGATCAAAAGGTTACGAAGTCATTTCCTAGGAGCCTCCTAGGGAATTCACCGAGGGCCGCAGAGAATGACCGAAGGGCGGTGCGCCCATCACCCGTCTCCCACTTGTCGCCGCGCACCCTGCCGCTTCTCACCGGCCCCCTGTCGCCGGTCTCTCCTCATCCGGTTTTACTCACCCGTCTTTTTCTCCTGCCGGCCGCCGTCCGTCACCCGGAACCGCCTGTCCCCGCCCGCCGTACGGAGAACCGCAGCAGTACGGGACCGGCCAGGGCGGCCGCTCCGCCGACGGCCAGGACTGCCAGCAGCACCCAGCGGACGACGCCCAGTACCTCGTTGGGGGTCAGTCCGCCGGAGGAGGCGAGATTGCTCTTCGCCGGACCGGAGACGGACTCGGACACCGAGGGGCCGGGACTGGCAGAGCCGTCGGGGCCGGCCGCGCCGCCTTCGGTGCCCGCTCCCCCGGTCGCGTCGGCTCCCCCGGAGCCGGAACCCGACCCGGAGCCGGCACCCGATCCGCCGTCGCCGGAGCCCCCGATGGTGTCGCCGCCGGTCACGCCGCCCTCGGTCCCGCCTGCCGCCGCGGCGCCGGCCGCCTGTCCGCCGTCGGCCGGTGTATCCGGCGGGGGAACGCCCGGCTTGCCGCGTACCAGCTGTTCGGCGGCGGCGACGGCACGGTCCCGCAGCGCGCCGGGCAGTGGCGCGTACCCGGGCGGCAGCTCACCCGGGGCCAGCCCCTGGGTCTGCCCGGCGCCGGCGGCGTAACGGATCAGCCGCGCGTAGTCCTGACGGGCAGCCAGGGGCTGGTCCAGCGGGGCGACGGCGTAGACGACCGCCGTCAGCGGATACGCCCCGTTCTTCGCCGTGGCCGGAACCGGTGCCTTGACTCCGGCCACGGACGAGTCCGGCATCCGCTCGACCGCCTTCAGCAGGGACGCGGTGTCCGGCTTCACGTACACGCCGTCGGCGTTGGGCAGCGCCGCGATGCCGAGCCGGTAGCGGGAGGCGGACGCCATGTCGACGAGGCCGTACGCCTGGCGGGTGCCCGGAATGGCGGCCGACGTCACGAGCTTGACGCCCAGCGGGGAGCTGGTGTCCTCGGCCGCGGTGAAGGTCGCGCCGGTGGCGCCGCGCCGCACCCGCTGGGCTCCGTTGTGCATGTCATTGGCGTAGGGCGACTTCTCCAGCTGACCGTACGAGATCTTCTTCGTGCCCTGGAAGACGATCTCGGTCTCGGTCGGGTCGGCCTTGGGGAAGTCGAGAGGGGCGTTCTTGTCCAGGCCCAGTTCCCGGTAGAACGGGTTCACCTTCATTCCCCACGGGTCCGGCTTTCCCTTGAGGAATTCCCGGGCGTCGGTGTCCGACTGAAGGTAACGCCAGACCAGGGTGTTCACATCCGAATTACCGGCCTGCAGCAGTATTCCCCCGGGGTTGAGCTGGGGCGCCGTGGGGCGGTCGAGGGCTGGATTCAGCTTTCTGAATTCAGGGTCGACGACAATGGATTGCGCATTGCCCCGCACATGCTCGGGAACCGGACTCTGGAAGGTGATCTGGCGAATGTCGAAGGGATAGGAACCGGTCAGCAGCTTGGCGAGCAGTCGCGGGTTGAGCTTGAGATCGCGTATCTGCCCGACCGACGCCGACTCGTCCTCCCAGAAGAAGCCCACGGTGAGGGCGCTGACGGCCACCGGCGCGTGCACCACGTCCGTCCCGCCCGTCACCGGCGCCACCGTGATGCCCAGGCCCGGCGAGGTAGCGGTGGGCTGTTCGATCAGTCTGCGCGCATAGTCCTCACCGGCCTGGCTGAAGGTGAACCGCGCGTCGGCGCCCGCGCACAGCTCGGTCTGCCAGGACGTCATGGCGTCGGTCAGCAGCTCGGAGCCGATGACGCGGCGCTCGGCCTTGTCCGCCGCGCAGGTGTTGCCCACCGGTCCGAACTCCAGCGGGAAGACCAGCCGCTGGTCCCAGTTGGACTGGCTCAGGGGCGAGGTGTGCACCCCGCTCCCCGGGTTGGCGGAGCCGTCGGGATCGTGTTCGCCCCGGGGTACGACGACCAGCCAGCAGCGCCGCGGCTCCAGTTGCCCGGCCGCCACGTCGACCGCGCCGCACCCCAGGTAGGGCGCCTCGACCGCCGTCTTCACCTCGAAGACCGCCTCGCCGGTGCCGTCGGTCCGCGTCTTCAGCCAGGGCTGGGCGTTCGTGTCGTTGTCGCTGAAGTACGTCGAGTCGGAGGTCGAGTCGGTCGGGTCGCCGCTCACGGGCCGGAACGGTACGAACGGGTTGGCCCCCTCGGGGGCGTCGGCGTACTCCTTCTCCAGGGGATCGAGCCCCTTGGGCAGGGTGCGCTGACTCGTGAAGTGGGTGCCCGCGTTGTTCGCCCCGAACTCGCACTGCTCCCGGTCGGGCCCGTCGGCTCCGTCGCCCCAGCACTGCATGACCTGGAGGAAGTTCTTGATGTCCGTCGTGGCGGGCGCCGCACGGCCCGTCCAGGACACCTCGACCCCCTGCGAACGCAGGTTCCGCGTCTGATGGACGGTGACCTTCAGGTCGGAGAAGTCGTCGTAACGCCCCTTCCTTCCGCTCAGCGTCATCGCGGAGTCCTCGGCCTCCGCCGCGTGTGCCTGCCCCGTGCCGGTCACCGGGGGCAGCGGGAGGAGCGCCAGCACCAGCGCCGCGAGGAGCGCCCCGAGACCGGCCACCGTGCGCCGGGCCGATGCGGCCCCGGGCCCGCCCACGGGCCCCGCCTGCGGCCCGGACCGGGCCGCCCCCGTGCGGACATGACGGGTTCTCATACCGATCCCTCCCCGCGGCGGGCCCGTGCGGCCAGCGCGCGTACCGTGAGCGGCGGGCCGACGACCACGCCGAGCAGCAGCAGCGCGGAGAGCCCCATCAGCGCACCACGCAGGCCGGTCGCCTCGCCCGAGGCGAGGGTGTTCGGGTTCGCCACCACCATGGAGCCGTCTCCGCCGGTGCCCGCGGCCGTGCCGTCGCCGCTGATCAGCTCCCCGGTGTCGGGGTCGACGGCTCCCCCGGTGCCGGAGCCCGCGGTGGCTCCGGCGGAGCCGCCGGCCCCGGCGGAGGCCGTTCCCGTAGCCCCGCCGGCTCCGGTCGCGCCACCGGCTCCCGCCACTCCCGCGGAGGATCCGCCGCTGCCCGCCGAGGAGCCGCCGGAGCCGCCGGAAGCGGCCGATCCGCCGGAGGCCGTCGAGCCGCCGGAAGCGGTGTTGCCGCCCGAGGCCCCCGGGCTCACGGGGGTGTTCTGCCCCTTGGCCCCCGCGGTGCCGTCCGAGCACTGCTGCGTGCCCCGCTTGTCGCACGCCTTCGGGTACGGGGCGTTCTTGGCGAGAGTGTTGGTCCCGTCCGAGGAGAAGGTGGGGTTGCGGCACTTGTTGATGTTGATGCTGCCGGTGGGGGCGCCCGGGATGCGCCGCACCTGTTCGAAGCCCGCCTGGACCAGGTTCTTCGGCAGCGGCGAGTACCCGAGTTCCTCGGCGATCTGCTGCCCGTCGCAGAGGAAGTAGTTGGTGAAGGTGCCCAACGAGAGGCCCTTCTCCTTGGTCATCGGGTTCTGCTCACCGTCCAGCGACGTCGGAACGATCATGTAGCTGTAGCTGGAGAGCGGATAGGACCTGCGGTCGCCGGAGCGGTAGACGCCGTCCAGGATCTGGGTCAGATAGTTGGTGGACCCCTTGTCCGGGTTGATCCTCGCGTCGAGCAGGCCCACGGCGACGCTGGAGGCGGTCGGCTCCACGTAGTACCCGGACCTGTTGAGCATCTTGGCGACCGGGAAGCCGGTCGAGATGGCGTACGAGTACTCGACGTAGGTTATGGCGCCCTCGGCCTGGTTCTGCTTCACATAGCCGGAGACACCCAGCGAACCGGACTTCGCGATCGTCGACGTGCCGGGCACCACCGGGAAGTACGAGGTCAGCCCGCACGGCGTGGAACGTCCGGCGCGCGCGCAGTAGTCGTTCCAGACCGCCCCGTGCTCCTTCGCCATCCACGTGGTGAACTGCGCCGTCGTGCCGGAGCCGTCGGAGCGTACGACGGGCACGATCCGGCGGGCGGGCAGGGTGAGCCCCGGGTTGTCCGCCCTGACCTCCGGCGCGTTCCACATGGTGATCTTCGAAGTGAAGATCCCGGCGAGGACCTCACCGGAGAGCCTGAGGTTGGTGACCTTCTTGCCGCCGATCTTCAGGTTGTACATGAAGGCCGTGCCACCGGCCACGATCGGCATGTAGGCATAACCGCGCCGGGGCGGGGTGTCGGTGACACCGCCTTCCTTGAGCCCGTACGGGATCTCGGAGACGCCGAAGTCGACCGAGCCGTTCCTGAACTGCTCACGGCCGTTGGACGAACCGGTCGCCGCGAAGTTGACGGTCATCCCGAAGTTGGAGGCGACATTGCGGCGCCACTGGTCCAGTGCGTTGGAGCTCCAGGTGGAGCCCGCGCCGTTGATCTTCGGATAGGTCACCGCCCAGGCGGGCAGCGGGCCGGTGGCAAGCAGCGCACACAACAGCGCGGCCAGCCCCATGGCCAGTCGCGAGAGGGTCGCGGGTCTCACGGGGTACTCCTGTCGGACTCTGCGGCGGGTACGGAGGGGGTGGCGCGAGTGGGGGTGGGGGCGGGGTCGGGGGTGCGGCTCCGCGCGGCGAAACGCTCGGCGTCGCGGTGGGACGCGACGACCCGGCGGTGGGTCTGGCGGCGCGTCAACTGCCCGGGGGCGCGCCCGCCGATGACTCGGGCGAGGATGAACAGCAGAAGCACCAGCGCCATCAGGGTCGCCGCGGTGCCGAACCCGCGGGCGATCATGGCGGGTTCCGGTGACTTGACGAATTCGAAGGTGGCGAGCGGCAGCGAGACCTGTGGTCCGCCGAACGCGTCGGCGTTCATCTCCGCGGTGAAACCCGCGGTGAGCAGCACCGGAGAGGTCTCGCCGACCCCGCGCGCCGTGCCGAGGATCACCGCCGTGGTCAGGCCGGAGCGCGCGGTGGGGAGCACGACATGCCAGGCGGTGCGCCAGCGCGAGGTGCCCAACGCGTACGACGCCTCGCGCAGCGACCCCGGCACCAGCCTGATCACCACGTCGGCGGCCCTGATGATGATCGGCAGCATCATGACGGCCAGGGCGAGGGCGGCGGCGAACCCCGATTTCCCGATGCCCAGGGCGAGGATCGCGGTGGCGTAGATGAACAGGCCCGCCACGATGGACGGCAGCGCCGTCATCGCCTCGACGATGGTCCGGACGAACCGCGCGAAGCGGCCCGGCACCTCGTTGAGGAAGACCGCGCAGACCAGCCCCGCCGGTACGGTCAGGGCCAGGGCGATCGTGATCTGCTCCAGCGTGCCGACGATGGCGTGCAGGATGCCGCCCGCGCTCAGCGGGTCGAGCGGGCCCGCGAGCGTCATGTCCTCGGTGAAGAAGTTCAGATGGGGCAGTGCCTTGCGGCCCTCCCAGAGCGTGTAGACGACCACGAAGGCCAGCGCCACGACCATGATCAGGCCCATGGTGCGCACGACGACGCCGGCCACCCGGTCCACGACGGTCGGCCGGTCCTCGTCCAGGGAGACCAGCAGCGCGTACAGCGCGAGGAAGAGTACGTACGCGACGCACACGAAGCCGACCGCGCCGTTGAACGGCAGCAGCCATCCGAAGAGGAGAGCGGTCAGGCTGACGGCCGCCGCGCCCGAGCCCACCAGCGCGTAGGTGTCCGTGGCGCGACCGGCGGCCGTGGAGCGCCGCTGCTCACCGACCGGGTCCGTGGGCCGCGACGCGCGCGCGACGGCGGGCAGAACGGTACGCGGCGGCCCGCCGGCGGGCGGCGGTGGCGGCAACGCCTGCTGCGGTGGCGTCGTGGGTACGAGGGTCATGACGGGCGGATTCCCTTGGAAGCGGCGGGAGTTCGGATCGGAACGCTCGGGTTCCGTCGGTGGCGTCGCGGGGGCGGCCGGGGCTCCCGTACCGCCCCGGCGCGGGTGCGAGATCACGCGCTAGGCGTCGCTGGCCGCGCCGGAGCGGCTGCGGGCGACGATCGACGAGGCGGCGAAATTGACGATGAGGGTCATCACGAAGAGTGCGAGACCGGCCGCCATGAGCGCGGACATCCCGAACGGGCTGGCCTCCCCGTACCGCAACGCGATCAGTGAGGACACCGAGCTGGTACCGCTCTGGAGCACGTGCCACTGAACCTGGAAGACCGGAGAGATGATCAGGTAGACGGCGATGGTCTCGCCCAGGGCGCGGCCGAGGCCGAGCATGGTGCCGCCGATCATGCCGCCCTTGCCGAACGGCAGGACAACGCTGTGGATCATTCCCCAGCGGGTGGCGCCGAGCGCGTACGCGCCCTCGCGTTCACCGGCCGGCGCCTGCGCGAAGACCTCGCGCATCACCGAGCAGATGATCGGCGCGACCATCAGGGCCACCACGATGCCCGCGATCAGGGTCGAGGAGGTGTAGACGGTCTCGGTGGCGAGCGGGTCCCTGGGGTCGATGCCGACGACCCGGAAGGGCGGGAACCACCCGAGATAGGTGGCGAGCCAGCGCGCGGTGGGCAGTACCGCGCCCTCGAAGAAGAAGAGTCCCCACAGTCCGTAGACGACACTCGGCACCGCCGCCATCAGATCGACGACGCTGATCAGGGTCCGGCGGATCCGGAGGGGCGCGTACTCGGAGATGTAGAGCGCGCCGCCCACCGCCAGCGGTATCGCGACGACGATCGCGACCAGGGCGATCAGTACGGTGCCGACGATCACGGCGGCGATGCCGAAGCGTCCGGCGTCCGGTTCCCATGCCTCGGTGGTCAGGAACGACCACCCGGACCGCTCCAGCGCCTGCCACGCCCGGTACAGCAGGAATCCTCCGACCAGCAGCATCACCGCGAGTACGAGGGCGCCTCCGCCCCGGGCCACCCCCCGGAAGATCCGGTCGGGCAGCCCGGGGTCGGCATGCAACGGGCGCGGCCCGTACTCGGCCGGTGACACGTACTCGGCCGGCGCTCCGCCGACGGCGAGACCGTCGGCTCGCTCCCCTGTTCGTTTCAGCACACCGCTGACGCTCACGGTGTGCGGTTGACACGCCTGCACCTCTATGTGAACAAGGGGATCCCTACAGGCAACTTCCGGTGACGCGGGCGTGACCGTGTCGTGTGAAAGCCCGCGTGCACCGGCTCACACCACCCGGAACCCGCCACTCGGCCGCGGCTGCTCGGCCGCCGCGTCTCAGCCACCGCTCCAGGGCACCTCGCCACCCTCCCCCAGATCCCGCAGCAGCTTGCGGAACCGGGCGTACGCCGCGCGGCACGTCGCGTACCGCTCGTAGGAGCGGGCGGACACGATCGCCCGCTGACCGCTCTCGTCCCGGACGATCCATATCCAGCCGTTGACATCCGCCGTGTGCTGCACCCCGCCCGCGAGTTCCGCATGCTTGACACACATCTCCTCGAACGCGGCACGACACCGCCCGTACGAGGCGTAAGCGGTTGCGGACACGGCTACCACCCGCCCGTTCTGAGCGACGACACGCCAGGTGTAACGGCCGTCGACATCGATGTCGGTCTGACAGCGGACTCCGCCGGCGCTCTGTAATCTCTCACCCTCGTCTGCCGGTTCCATGGCCCCCACCCCACCCCTGCCGCTCATCTTTGTCGGACCGCTGGTGCGGCCTCCGAAAGCGGCAGATGCAACCTATTGAGGCGACCGCGACGCGAGGGATTCAAGCGGCGGTCCGGCTCCATGATTCACCAGGAAGTTGCCCCTTGGTCACCTCTTGCTCGCCAGGTCCAGGAGCCGGGGGGGAAGGCCGTCCGGCGGGGAAACCGTGTTCTGCCCCGTCAGCCCGTCAGCCCGTCAGCCCGTCAGCCCGTCAGCCCGTCAGGAGCAGTACCAGCAGGACGACGAACCCCGCCGCCGCCGGGGCGATGACCTCGTAGGCCCAGCGGACCACCGGGTCGCCCTGGGCGGTGGCACGGGAGGCGGAGCGCTCCGCCAGGTCCCGGAGGTCGGCGGTGGTGCGGTCCGCCGTGGCCATTCTGGCCTGGGAGTCCGTGACGTCGGCGTGGACCGAGGTCCGGCCGTGCGGATCGTCGCCCGCCCTGCGGGTCTGCTGACGGGCGACGCGCTTGCGCTGGCGGAGGGAGACCGGGACCGCCCAGAGCTGGAACTTTCCGCTGTCCCGCGTGAACGCCTCGCACGAGTACGAGGCCCGTATGTCCGTGACCGCCCCCCACGGGAGGACGATCGTCCGGAACGGGTTCCTGATCCGGAGCCGGTCCGCGCCCGCGAAGACCGCCGGGCGCAGGCTGAACGCGACGATCAGGGGTACGGCGCAGAGCATCCCGGCGAGCGCCAGCCACGGGGTGCGGCCCGTGCCCCGCACGAGCGCGTCGACGCCGATCCACAGGACGATCGCGAGCAGCAGGCCACCGCCCACGATCCCGCCCCCCGACCGGAAGACCCGGTCGGCGTAGCCGGGCTCGGCGGGCTCAGGGCCGGCCGCCGCACCGGACCCGGACCCGGACCCGGACTCGGCGCCCGACGTGGACCCGGTGCCCGGCGCGGGCTCGGCGCCGGGGCCGGACGCGGAGGCGGACCCGGACTCGGCGCCGGGGCCGGGGCCGGGGCCGGACGCGGAGGAGTCGTGGTCGGGGGCGGGGCTCGTCATACCTCCGATTCTGCCGTACGCCTCCGACAGCGCGGCGGCCGTCCCCGCGCGGGTCACAGCTCGGGAACGGCCCGCTCCGAGAACCTCACACCCCCTGTACAGGTCGCTACGCGCGTAGATATGCTCATCTGGTGACCATGCCCACCATCACCCCCGCATTCGCTGACGTGACCGCGTCCGACAGCACACTGCGCCGCTTCCTCCACGGGCTGCCCGGCGTCGACGCCGTCGGCCTGGAGGCCCGCGCCGCGGCGCTCGGCACGCGTTCGATCAAGACCACGGCCAAGGCGTACGCCATCGATCTGGCGATCTCCATGATCGACCTGACGACGCTCGAAGGCGCGGACACCCCGGGCAAGGTCCGGGCGCTCGCCGCCAAGGCCGTTCGGCCCGATCCGACCGACCGTACGACCCCCGCGACGGCCGCCGTCTGCGTCTACCCGGACATGGCCGAGACCGCGGTCGCCGCGCTCGCCGGCTCCGGGGTGAAGGTCGCTTCCGTCGCCACCGCCTTCCCGGCCGGCCGCGCCGCGCTCGGCGTGAAGCTCGCCGACACGCGCGACGCCGTGGCCGCGGGCGCCGACGAGATCGACATGGTCATCGATCGCGGCGCGTTCCTCGCGGGGCACTTCCTGAAGGTGTACGAGGAGATCCGCGCCGTCAAGGAGGCGGCGGGCGCCGCCCGGCTCAAGGTGATCTTCGAGACCGGCGAGCTGTCCACGTACGACAACATCCGCCGCGCCTCCTGGCTCGGCATGCTCGCGGGCGCGGACTTCATCAAGACGTCGACCGGCAAGGTCGGGGTCAACGCCACCCCCGCCAACACCCTCCTGATGCTGGAGGCCGTACGGGACTTCCGCGCGCAGACCGGCACGCAGGTCGGGGTGAAGCCCGCGGGCGGCATCCGCTCCACGAAGGACGCGGTCAAGTTCCTGGTGCTGGTCAACGAGACCGTGGGCGCGGACTGGCTGGACAACCACTGGTTCCGCTTCGGCGCTTCCAGCCTGCTGAACGACCTGCTGATGCAGCGTCAGAAGCTCAGCACCGGCCGGTACTCCGGCCCCGATTACGTCACGGTGGACTGAGGCAGAGATGGCATCACAGAGCACACCCGAGAACCCGTTCACGTACGCGCCCGCCCCCGAGTCCCGCTCGGTCGTCGACATCGCGCCCTCCTACGGGCTCTTCATCGACGGCGAGTTCGGCGAGGCGGCCGACGGCAAGGTCTTCAAGACCGTCAGCCCGTCCACCGAGGAGGTCCTCTCCGAGGTCGCCCAGGCCGGTGCCGACGACGTCGACCGGGCCGTGAAGGCCGCCCGCAAGGCGTTCGAGAAGTGGTCCGCCCTGCCCGGCGCCGAGCGCGCCAAGTACCTCTTCCGTATCGCGCGGATCATCCAGGAGCGCTCGCGCGAACTGGCCGTGCTGGAAACCCTCGACAACGGCAAGCCGATCAAGGAGACCCGCGACGCGGACCTCCCGCTGGTCGCCGCGCACTTCTTCTACTACGCGGGCTGGGCCGACAAGCTCGACCACGCCGGCTACGGCGCCGACCCGCGCCCGCTCGGGGTCGCCGGGCAGGTCATCCCCTGGAACTTCCCGCTCCTCATGCTCGCGTGGAAGATCGCCCCGGCGCTCGCCACCGGCAACACGGTGGTGCTGAAGCCCGCCGAGACAACCCCGCTCTCCGCGCTCTTCTTCGCGGACATCTGCCGCCAGGCGGGGCTCCCCAAGGGCGTCGTCAACATCGTCACCGGTGACGGCACGACGGGCGCGGCGCTCGTCGGGCACCCGGGCATCGACAAGGTCGCGTTCACCGGTTCGACCGCCGTCGGCAAGGCCATCGCCCGCGAGATCGCCGGTACGGGGAAGCGGGCCACGCTCGAACTGGGCGGCAAGGGCGCGAACATCGTCTTCGACGACGCCCCGGTCGACCAGGCCGTCGAGGGCATCGTCACGGGCATCTTCTTCAACCAGGGGCAGGTCTGCTGCGCGGGCTCGCGGCTGCTCGTCCAGGAGTCCGTCCACGACGAGGTGCTGGACGCGCTGAAGCGCCGGCTGTCCACCCTGCGCGTGGGCGACCCGCTGGACAAGAACACCGATCTCGGCGCGATCAACTCCGCCGAGCAGCTCGCCCGGATCCGGGCGCTGGCCGAGACGGGCGAGGCGGAGGGCGCGGAGCGCTGGTCGCCCGCGTGCGAACTGCCGTCCGCCGGCTACTGGTTCGCGCCGACGCTCTTCACCAACGTCACGCAGGCGCACACGATCGCGCGGGACGAGATCTTCGGCCCGGTGCTGTCGGTGCTGACGTTCCGTACGCCCGACGAGGCCGTGGCCAAGGCCAACAACACGCAGTACGGCCTGTCGGCGGGCATCTGGACGGAGAAGGGCTCGCGGATCCTCGCGGTCGCGAACAAGCTCCGGGCGGGTGTCGTCTGGGCCAACACGTTCAACAAGTTCGACCCGACCTCGCCGTTCGGCGGCTACAAGGAGTCGGGTTACGGCCGCGAGGGCGGTCGCCACGGCCTGGAGGCGTACCTCGATGTCTAAGGAATCCACCGGCGCCGGCACCGGCCGTCTGAGCGTCTTCAAGACCTACAAGCTGTACGTAGGGGGCAAGTTCCCCCGGAGCGAGAGCGGTCGGGTGTACGAAGTGACCGACACAAAGGGCGCCTGGCTGGCCAACGCCCCGCTGTCCTCCCGCAAGGACGCCCGGGACGCGGTCGTCGCGGCCCGCAAGGCGTTCGGCGGCTGGTCGGGCGCGACGGCGTACAACCGGGGCCAGGTCCTCTACCGCGTCGCCGAGATGCTGGAGGGCCGCCGGGAGCAGTTCGTACGGGAGGTGGCGGAGGCCGAGGGCCTGTCGAAGCCGAAGGCGGCGGCCGTGGTGGACGCGGCGGTCGACCGCTGGGTCTGGTACGCGGGGTGGACGGACAAGATCGCCCAGATCGCGGGCGGGGCGAACCCGGTCGCGGGGCCGTTCTTCAACCTCTCCACGCCCGAGCCGAGCGGTGTCGTCGCGGTCCTGGCTCCGCGCGAGTCGTCGTTCCTGGGGCTGGTCTCGGTGATCGCACCGGTCATCGCGACGGGCAACACGGCGGTCGTCGTGGCGAGCGAGACGTCCCCGCTGCCCGCGCTCTCGCTGGGCGAGGTGCTGGCCACGTCCGACGTGCCGGGCGGGGTGGTCAACATCCTCTCGGGCCGCACGGCGGAGATCGCGGCGCCGCTCGCCGCGCACCAGGACGTCAACGGGATCGACCTGACCGGCGCGGACGAGGCGCTCGCCAAGGAGCTGGAGATCGCCGCGGCGGACAACCTCAAGCGCGTACGACGCCCCGGCGCCACGGAACCCACAGACACAGCAGCCTGGACGGCCGCCCCGGGCACGCACCGCCTGACGGCCTTCCTGGAGACGAAGACGGTCTGGCACCCGACGGGCAGCCTGGGCGCGTCGGGCTCGGCGTACTGAATCGGCGTACCGAATCGTCAACGCGGAAGCCCTGTTCTCCCTCGTTTGAGTGGAAACAGGGCTTCCTTAATGCACAGAATTTGGCAGAGTCGTACTCTTCTGCACATGACTGACAGCTACGCCATGACTGAGGCTCGTGCCAACTTGGGCACGCTGGTGCGCCGGGCGGCTCACTCTCGCGAACGGATCGCCATCACAGACCACGGACACGTCGCGGCCATACTGATCAACCCGCAGGATCTCGCGGATCTGGAGGACTCGCTCGCCCTGGCCGAGTACCGGTTGGAGAAGGAGCGCGGGACGCTGAAGCCAGGCATCCCGCACGCCGAAGTCCGACAGATGCTGGGGCTGGACAAGTGACCTACGAGATCATCTGGGAGCCGCGTGCGACGAACGCGGCTCTCCGCTTCCTCAAGGACGACCCGGTCGGGCTCTCCGCCATGTACGAGGCTGTGGATTCGCTCGCGGCAGACCCATACCCGAGCGGCTCATTCGCGTACGGATCGGCCGATGAACGACGCTTACACATCGGCAACTACCGAGTCCTGTAAGTGATCGACGAGGGAGTCATCCGAATCCTTGTCACCCATCTCGGCCGCACTCCCTGACATCGCTCACTTCGGCAGCAGCCCCACCACCTGGCCCACCAGGGGCATGTCCTTGAGCGCTCCGCTTCCCTTGGTCAGCGGGTCGGTGAGCGCGGCCGTGGAGACCGGCTTGAAGTCGGCCACCTGGGTGCCCAGCGCGTTGTCCAGCGGGTCCACGCCCGTGCCGGCCAGGGGGTTGAGCTTGAGGTTCGTGACCGGGTTCAGGGCGCCCGCCGCCGCGTAGCCGAGCGCGCCGGTGAGGGCCTGGCCCGCCGCCTGCCCCGATTCGGCGAGCTGCGTCTCCGTGTCGGACGAGGAGGTGGGCGCGGGCGCCGGGGCCGCGTGGGCCGCCGCGCCGCCCAGGCCGAGGGCCGCGCCCGCCACCGAGAGGGTCAGGCCGGCCCGCAGCAGGGTGCGGCGCCGGGCGGGAGGAAGTGCGTGACGTGCCATGGGATGTCCTGCCTGGCCGGGGCGTTCAAGCCGGGTCGATGATGACGAGCAATGTGAACGGTTCGAGTGACCGAACGGGCACTCAGCGTAGTCGAGATGAGGGGCGTGATGCCAATAACCCGCCAAATCGACCGCCGGAACTCGCCTGATCGCCCCCAGGGGTTCACCGCGCGGACGGATGCCGCACACTGGTGTCCCGTGAGCTCTCCCACCCTTCCGACCCGAGTCGTGCTGCTCGCGGGGCCGTCCGGCTCCGGAAAGTCGTCTCTCGCCGCCCGTACGGGGCTGCCCGTACTGCGCCTCGACGACTTCTACAAGGAGGGCGGCGACCCGACGCTGCCCCTGGTGCCCGGCAGCGCGGACATCGACTGGGACTCCGTACGGTCCTGGGACGCGGACGCGGCGGTCGCGGCGATCGTCGAGCTGTGCCGTACGGGCCGTACGACCGTTCCCGTCTACTCCATCGCGACGAGTTCGCGGGTGGACGCGGAGGCACTGGACGTCGGGGGCGCCCCGCTCTTCCTCGCGGAGGGCATCTTCGCTGCGGACATCGTGGCGCGCTGCCGGGAGTTGGGGGTCATGGCCGACGCGCTCTGTCTGCGGGGCCGTCCCTCGACGACGTTCCGGCGGCGGCTCGCGCGCGATCTGCGCGAGGGGCGGAAGTCGGTGCCGTTCCTGCTGCGGCGCGGCTGGCGGCTGATGCGTGCCGAGCGCGCGATCGTCGGCCGGCAGGCGGCGCTGGGCGCGCATCCGTGCGACAAGAGGGAGGCGCTGGGCCGGATCGCCGCCTCGGCCGCCGGGGAGCGCCTCACGTCGCGTCTCACGCCACGCGGCGAACGGGACACCGGGCGCGCGGCGGAGTCCACCTCCGCGGCGGGCCGTACCGGCAATCCCACCTGACGCACCGGCGCGGAAGCGGGACCGCACGCACACGGGGCCGCACGCACACGAAAGCGGGGCCGTACCGGCCCCCCAGCCCGTACGGTCCCGCTTCCTTTTTCGTGCTCCCCCGGAGCGCCGCAGTTCCCCCGCGGCTTTTACGCTCCCCCCATATCCCCCGTATCCCCCGTGATTTCCCCTTGTTTTCCCGGGTTCTCCCCCCGAATCCCCCGGATTTCCCCCTTGCTACCGCCGTCTCCCCCGAAACGACGGTCCCCCCGTATCCCCCGTGCTCCCCCCACTGCCCTCAGGCGACCAGTTCGCCGAAGGACTCTTCCTCGTCACGGCCGAAGCTGAGGACCTCGTCCTCACGCAGCCGGCGGAGCGACCGCCAGATGCTCGACTTCACCGTGCCGACACTGATGTCGAGGATGTCCGCGATCTCCGGATCGGTGCGGCCCTCGTAGTAGCGCAGGACGAGCATCGTCCGCTGGAGTTCGGGCAGCCGGGCGAGCGCCTGCCAGAGCACGGCGCGCAGCTCCGTGCCGCGCATCGCGTCCGTGTCGCCCGCCGTCTCCGGCAGCTCCTCCGTCGGGTACTCGTTGAGCTTGCGCCTGCGCCAGGCGCTGATGTGCAGATTGGTCATGGTGCGGCGGAGGTAGCCCCCGACCGCCGCCTTGTCGCTGATCCTGTCCCAGGCCCGGTACGTGGAGAACAGCGCGCTCTGCAGCAGGTCTTCGGCCTCGAACCGGTCCCCGGTCAGGTGGTAGGCCGTCGCGTACAGGGAGGCGCGGCGCTCCTGGACGTAGGCGGTGAACGCCGCTTCGGCGTCCCCCGTCCCCGCCGGAACCTTCCGCTCCCCCGTGGCCCCCGTGGCCTCCCTGTACGCGACTCCTCCGCTGCCCGCCTGGGGCGCGTCAACCACCGTCATGTACGACGGCTTGTGCTGACGCCCGGCGCCGCGAACGCACCCCCGCCCGTTCACGGCGCCGGACTTCTCGTTGCTCCTGCTGACGTCGTGAAGACGCGTGACCACTGCGCTTGAGGTCGTTCCGTGCAGTGCGTTCATCCCGCGCCCCCCGTCGGTTGGAGTCTGCTTCGTTCCGTGTGGCAATGAGCTTGCCGGGGCAGTTTCATGGACCTGTCCGCCGACTGTCACAGCCGTGTCACAGGGGCCTGTGGCACGCAACGGTCGAACTCCGGTCCCCCATGGGACAGAATGACCTCCGTGCCTTTTCTGCTGCTGATCGAGGACGACGACGCCATCCGCACGGCCCTCGAACTCTCCCTGTCACGTCAGGGCCACCGGGTGGCCACTGCGGCGACGGGTGAGGACGGCCTGAAACTGCTCCGCGAGCAGCGGCCGGATCTGATCGTGCTGGACGTGATGCTGCCCGGGATCGACGGATTCGAGGTCTGCCGCCGCATCCGCCGTACCGACCAGTTGCCGATCATCCTGCTGACCGCCCGCAGCGACGACATCGACGTGGTGGTCGGGCTGGAGTCGGGCGCGGACGACTACGTGGTGAAACCGGTGCAGGGCCGGGTGCTGGACGCCCGGATCCGCGCGGTGCTGCGGCGCGGCGAGCGGGAGTCCACGGACTCCGCGACGTTCGGCAGCCTGGTGATCGACCGTTCCGCGATGACCGTCACCAAGAACGGCGAGGACCTTCAGCTCACGCCGACCGAACTGCGGCTGCTGCTGGAGCTGAGCCGGCGGCCCGGTCAGGCGCTGTCGCGGCAGCAGTTGCTGCGGCTGGTGTGGGAGCACGACTATCTCGGGGACTCGCGGCTGGTGGACGCGTGCGTGCAGCGGCTGCGCGCGAAGGTGGAGGACGTACCGTCCTCGCCGACGCTGATCCGTACGGTGCGCGGGGTGGGCTACAGGCTGGACGCGCCTTCGTGAGTGACGTATGCAGGGGGGACGGCCCGCCGGACGCCGGCCCGCCGCCGAAGAACAGCGCCACCGGCGAGGACGGTCCCGCGCGTGCGGAAGAGCCGCGTGCGGAAGCCGGGTGTGCGGACCGGAACTGCGCGGACCAGCCCGTCGACCCGTACGTCCCACCGCGTCGCGGCGCCGAGGACGGTAAGGGCGGCGGCGCCGGCGGCAAGGACGGCCGGGCCAGGAAGGCGTTCCTCGCCGGGCTCCGGTGGACCAGTCTGCGGCTGCGGCTCGTCATCGTCTTCGGTGCCGTCGCGCTGACCGCGGCCGTCTCCGCGTCGGGGATCGCGTACTGGCTCAACCGCCAGGCCGTGCTGACCCGTACCCAGGACTCGGCGCTCAACGACTTCCAGCAGGAGATGCAGAGCCGCGCCGCCGAACTGCCGCTGTGGCCGCGGCAGAGCGATCTGCAGAACACCGCCGAGCGCATGGCGGGCGACAACGCCGGTTACAGCGTGGTGCTGATCGCCGCGCGGGACAAGGGGAAGCCGATCGTCGGCGCCTCCGACCCCGACATGTTCACCATGGACGACGTGCCGAAGTCGCTCCGGGACGCGGTGAACGACCGGCAGAAGGTCACGGCGTCCAACAAGTACCCGTACCACGTGTTCTGGCAGCGCACCGAGCGCGGCGGCACGCCGTATCTGGTGGGGGGCACCCGGATCATCGGCGGGGGGCCCACCGGTTATCTGTTCAAGTCCCTCGACCAGGAACGGGCGGATCTCAACTCGCTGGCCTGGTCGCTGGGGATCGCCACGACGCTCGCGCTGATCGGCTCGGCGCTGCTCGCGCAGGCCGCGGCGACGACCGTGCTCAAGCCGGTGCAGCGGCTCGGTGAGGCGGCGCGGCAGCTGGGCGAGGGCAAGTTCGGGACGCGGCTGCGGGTGTCGGGGTCGGACGAACTGGCGGATCTGTCGCGTACGTTCAACAACGCCGCGGAGTCCCTGCAGAAGAAGGTCGCGGACATGAGCGCGCGGGAGGAGTCGAGCCGCCGCTTCGTCGCCGACATGTCGCACGAGCTGCGTACCCCGCTCACCGCGCTCACCGCCGTCACCGAGGTCCTGGAGGAGGAGGCCGACAGCCTCGACCCGATGATCGCGCCCGCGGTGACGCTCGTGGTGAGCGAGACGCGGCGGCTCAATGTGCTGGTCGAGAACCTGATGGAGGTCACCCGCTTCGACGCGGGTACGGCCCGTCTGGTCCTGGACGACGTCGACGTGGCCGACCAGGTCACGGCGTGCATCGACGCGCGCGCCTGGCTGGACGCGGTGGAACTGGACGCCGCGCGCGGCGTCGTGGCCCGGCTCGACCCGCGCCGGCTCGACGTGATCCTGGCGAATCTGATCGGCAACGCGCTCAAGCACGGCGGCTCGCCGGTACGGGTGGCGGTGCGGACCGTGATCGACGAGCTGGTGATCTCGGTACGGGACCACGGCCCCGGGATCCCCGAGGACGTACTGCCGCATGTCTTCGACCGCTTCTACAAGGCGAGCGCCTCCCGGCCGCGTTCGGAGGGCAGCGGGCTCGGGCTGTCGATCGCGATGGAGAACGCGCACATCCACGGCGGGGACATCACGGCGGTGAACGTGCCGGACGGCGGTGCGATGTTCGTGCTGCGGCTGCCGCGCGACGGCGCGCCGGGACCGGACAGCGGCCCCCGGGGCGGGGACACGGAGCCGGGAGAGGCGGACGAAAGACCGTGAGGCGCTGGAGCAGGACCGGCCACGGCGGGACCGGACAGGACAGGGCCGGACAGGACGGGGCCGAACAGGGCGGGGCGGGGCACGGCGGGGCGGGGCACGGCGGGACCGGTCCGATAGCCGTCCGTACGTGGCTGCCCGTACAGGTACGGCCGGTGCCCCTACGGGTGCGGCCGGCCGCGCGGGCACCGCTCGCCGTCCGTACCGCCGGGCGCCTCGCCGGTGTCGTGGCGCTCGCCGCGCTCGCCGCCGGCTGCGGGATCAGGACCACCTCCGTGCCGGTGGACGCCGGGCCCGCGCCGTCGCGGATGCCGTGCGAGATCGCCGGGAAGGACGTCATCACCCAGTCGGAGTCCGGGGTTCCGGTCCGCGTCTATCTGGTGTGCGCCTCCGGCCTCGCGTCGGTCGAGCGCGCGGCCGGGATCCCGGCGGGCGGATCGGCCGGCGACCGGCTGGGGGCCGCGCAGGCGCTGCTGGACGAGTTGCAGGCGGAGCCGTCCACCGCCGAGCGCGAGGCGGGGTTCACCACCTCCGTACGGGGACCGCTGGTCGTCTCGGCCGCGCACGCCGGCGACCCGGCCGGGGCGCTGCGGCTCAGCCGCCAGCCGGAGGACCTGCCGGCGGCGGCGCTCGCCCAGATCGTCTGCACGTTCGCGGAGGGCGTGGCCACGGACGGCCGGGTCGCCCTCGGCGGTCCCGGCAGCTACGCGACGCGTACGTACGGCTGCGACCAGGACACCAAGCGCCACCCGGACGCCGACCTGCCGACCCTGGCCCCGAGCACGGGGGCCGCCCCCTGAACCCACGGACCGCGCCGCCGTGGCCGGTGGGTGATGCCGGTCTCATGTGCGCGTTGCTCCCGCACATCCGGAACCGATGTCCCGGCGTACTGCGTCTTTGAGGGCGTGCGTCAAGGTCCGGGCGGCAACGCCGTCTTCCGCTTCCGTATGGCGGGGCTCGTTCTCCTCCTCATACATCTGTCGCTGGTGGGGTGGGTGACGCTCCGCCCCCTCGACGTCATGTGGGTGAACGCGGCCAATCTGACGCCGTTCGCCGGGATCAGGGCCGATCTGGCCCTCGGTCCTCCGGAGGCGGCCCGCCGGATCGGTGAGGGGCTGCTGCTGCTCGCCCCGGTCGGGGTGCTGCTGCCCGTGGTGGACGGCCGGATCGCCGTCTCCTTCTGGGCTTCCCTGACCCGTACGGTCACGGCGGGGGCGCTGCTCTCCCTCGGGATCGAGATGGCGCAGACCGTGGTGCCGGGACGCGTCGTCGACGTGGATTCCCTGCTGCTCAACACGGCCGGGGTGGCGCTCGCGCATCTCCTGGTGGTGCCCGCCGGCCGGGCCAGGCTCCGCCGCGAACAGCAGGCACGGCGGGAGCGGCGGGACGGGCAGGAGGGACGCGGCGGACAGGACCGGCGGGAGAACCTCTTCCGTACGGTACGCCGCGGACCGACGAGGCCCCGTACCGCCGGGCGGAAGGCCACCGGCGCCGAGTCGTCCCTGCGGGGGACGACGGCCCGCGCGGAGACCGTCACGCGGGATGAGACCCCTCAGGGGGCTACCCCGACGATTCCCAGGGTCGGGATCGCCCCGTAGAGCGACGTTTCATCCCTTCCGGCGGAGCACCATGGAGTCATCGGGAGCACGGACAGGAAGCGCTCCCCCGATGGTCTCGTGAAGGAGCCCACCATGGCCGGTCTGGTCCGCCCCCGCGAGGGACGCATGCTCGGCGGGGTGTGCGCGGCGCTGGCACGGCGCTTCGGCACCTCCGCCAACACGATGCGGGTCATATTCCTGATCTCGTGCCTGCTGCCCGGCCCCCAGTTCCTGCTGTACCTGGCGCTCTGGGTACTGCTGCCGGGCGAGAAGTCGGTCTCGGCCTCCACGGCCTGGTAGGCCGACCGCAGCCCGCCGCCCCGGGGCCCTGGCGGGGTGGCCGGGGGCGGGGGCCCGCGGAGCCGTGCGTGCGTCCGTAACGCCGTAGATGCCGGTACGGGCGCACGCACACGCGACAGTGGGGGCCGGGGTCCCCGCGACCG
>NZ_JBHYZP010000028.1:96850-108935 GCF_042752355.1 Streptomyces sp. NPDC059255 | reverse complement strand
GCGCGGGGGGGGGGCGTTGCCCCGCCCAGGGGGTCCCCCCCCCCCCACCGCGTGGTGTCCTGGACGGTGGTCCCGGACGGACGGGGGATCCGGCCGGGATCAGCCGCCGAGCGGGATGCCGTTGATCCCGTTGCCGCCGCCGAGCAGGCCCTGCACCGGCAGGCCGCCGAGCAGCGCCGTCAGGGGGTTGGCGGCGGCGCCCGCCTGGACGGCGTCGAGCGCGTACGGCGTGGTGAACTCCAGGGTGTCGACGGCGCTTCCGGCGGCGTTCGTCGCCTCGGGCAGCGGCTCGGGGAGCTGCTTGCCCAGATCCTCCACGGGGAGGGTCTTGCTGACGGAGCCGACGACGCCGAGCGCGGCGCCCGCGTCCGGGACGGCGGGCGCGGCGGAGGCACTGCCCGCGGCGGCTGCGGCGAAGGCGGCGCCGAGGGCGGCGACACCGAGGGTCTTGGCGGCGGACTGCTTCATCGGGATCTTGTCCTTGGGGACTCGGGGAAACGGGTGGCCCGTAAGAGCGCTGAGCGGCTCTGCAAGGTAGTCAGCCGCGCACCCGTCCCGCAAATACCCGGCGGCGGCCGGAAACGCGTGTTCCCGGCCGTCCGGCATTCCCCGGGATTCCCGCCGTTCGACCCGCTTCGGGCAGGTTTTAGCTGGTCACAGCGGTCTGCCTAAACAGCCATTCGGATTTCAGCTCGGCATATCCGGGCTTGATCACGTCATTGATCATGGCCAGTCGTTCATCGAAAGGAATGAATGCTGATTTCATCGCATTGACTGTGAACCATTGCATGTCGTCGAGCGTGTAATCGAAGGCGTCGACCAGCAGCTCGAATTCCCGGCTCATGCTCGTGGCGCTCATCAGCCGGTTGTCGGTGTTGACCGTCGTCCGGAAGTGCAGCTTGCGCAGCAGCCCGATGGGGTGGTCCGCGATGGAGGTGGCCGCGCCGGTCTGGAGGTTGGAGCTGGGGCACATCTCCAGCGGGACGCGCTTGTCCCGTACGTACGCGGCGAGGCGGCCCAGCGTCACCGTGCCGTCCTCCGCGACCTCGATGTCGTCGATGATGCGCACGCCGTGGCCGAGCCGGTCGGCGCCGCACCACTGGAGCGCCTGCCAGATGGAGGGGAGCCCGAACGCCTCGCCCGCGTGGATGGTGAAGTGGTTGTTCTCGCGCTTCAGGTACTCGAACGCGTCGAGGTGCCGGGTGGGCGGGAAGCCGGCCTCGGCGCCCGCGATGTCGAAGCCGACCACACCCGAGTCCCGGTGGCGGTTGGCGAGTTCGGCGATCTCCAGGGCGCGGGCCGCGTGCCGCATCGCGGTGAGCAGCGCGCCGACGCGGATCCGGTGGCCGTCGGCGCGGGCGAGGCGCTCGCCTTCGCGGAAGCCCTCGTTGACGGCTTCGACGACCTCTTCGAGGGTGAGCCCCCCGTCGAGGTGCTGCTCGGGCGCGTACCGCACCTCCGCGTAGACGACGCCGTCCTCGGCGAGGTCCTGGGCGCACTCGGCGGCGACCCGGAAGAGCGCGTCGCGGGTCTGCATCACGGCGCAGGTGTGGGCGAACGTCTCCAGATAGCGCTCCAGGGAGCCGGAGTCGGCGGCCTCCCGGAACCAGAGGCCGAGCTTGTCGGACTCCTGCTCCGGCAGGGCGTCGTAGCCGGTCTCGCGGGCGAGGTCGATGATCGTGCCGGGACGCAGTCCGCCGTCGAGGTGGTCGTGGAGCAGGACCTTGGGGGCGCGGCGGATCTGGTCGGCGGTGGGCGGACGGTACGTCTGGCTCGTCATCCATGAACTCTAACGCTTCTCTTCCTACGCGCGTAGAGTACAGCCGGACGATACGTAACAGTGACCGTGCGGACGGGTGGCGTACACCCGTCCTTCTGAGACTGTTCTGTTATGGGACAGCAAGCGGTTCCCGCGCCGGGGGGACGTACGGCAGGCCGGGACGGTTGGGCACGCGCGCGACGCGCGGAGCCGCGGGCGCGACTGGGACGGGCGGTCGCCTCACCGGCCGCGGACATGGCGGTGGGGGGCGTGATCCTCGTCCTCCCTCCGGGTGAACCGGTGTCGGCCAAAGGGGCCTCGGTCCTCGCCCACGCGCGGATGCTGCCGCTCGCCCGCTCCCTGGCCGCGGCGGGCACGGCGGAGGGCCTGGTGGCGCACGTGGTGCGGTACGGGCGGCGCGGCTGGAACGGTACGGAGGCACACCTCGCCGCGGATGCCCGCTGGGCGGTGGAGGAGGTCGTACAGCGGTACGGGGACGTCCCCGTCTGTCTGGTGGGGCACGGGATGGGCGGCCGGGCGGCGCTGCGGGCGGCCGATCACACCGCCGTCAACTCCGTGCTGGCGATGGCCCCGTGGCTGCCGGAGGACGACCGGGCGGCCGAACCGGAGCCGGTGCGGCAGCTCGTGGGGCGCCGGGTGCTGATCATGCACGGCACCAACGACGCGCGGACGGACCCGGAGCTCTCCTACCGGCTGGCCGAGCGCGCCAAGAAGACGAGCCGCGACATCTGCCGCTTCGAGGTCCACTCGGACGGCCACGCGCTGCGCCAGCACCACTCCGAAGTCCTGGCGCTGGCCTCGGACTTCGTCCTGGGCTCGCTGCTGTCGCGGGCCTACTCGCGGCCGGTGGCGGACGCCCTGGCGGCGCCGCCGCCGCTGGGGCTGCGGATGCCGCTGGCGGCGGGGTTCGGGCGGTCGCTGCGGCCGTGAGCCGTGCGCGCCGCGCTCCCTGATCCAGCCTGATCCGAACGACCGGCCCTAGTCCGGCAGGAGTTGGCCCCGGCGGGAGAGCAGGAAGCGTTTGAAGGCGGCCACGGGCGGGGTGTCCGGGTGGCCTTCGAGCCAGGCGACGCCGATCTCCCGTACCGCGCGCGGCGCCGTGACCGTCAGTTCGACGACGCCGGGGCGGGCCACCGCCGGGGGTGGCAGCAGGGCGACGCCGAGGCCCGCCGCGACCAGCCCGCGCAGTGTCTCGGCCTCCTCGCCCTCGAAGGCGACGCGGGGCCGGAACCCCGCCTCGGCGCAGAGGTCGTCGGTGATCCGGCGCAGCCCGTACCCCGGCTCCAGGGTGACGAACGTTTCGTCTGCGGCCTCGGCGAGGCGGACGCGGCGGCGCCGGGCGAGCCGGTGGTCGTCGGGGACGACGAGGCGCAGCCGCTGCTCGTCGAGGCGGCGGGCGGCCAGGTCGGGGGCGTCGGGGACGGGCGAGGTGAGGCAGAGGTCGAGTTCGCCCGCGCGCATGCGCTCGATCATCGCCTCGCCGTAGTTCTGGACGAGCTGGAACCGTACCCGGGGGTGGTCGGCGCGGAAGGCCCTGATCAGGCCGGGTACGGTCTCGGAGCCCATGGTGTGCAGAAAGCCGAAGGCGACCTTGCCGGAGGCCGGGTCGGCGTCGGCGCGGACCGATTCGGCGGCCCGCTCGACCTCGCCGAGGGCCCGCTCGACGGAGGCGAGGAACGTCCGGCCGGCGGGGGTGAGCGCGACCGTACGGCCGATACGGGCGAACAGCGCGACGCCCAGGTCCTGTTCGAGCCGGACCATCGCCCGGGAGAGGGTGGACTGCGGGACGCCCATGTCCCGCGCGGCGCGGGTGACGTGTTCGTGACGGGCCACCCCGGCGAAGGAGGCGAGGCGCGGGGCGAGGACGGCGGACCAGGACTCGGGGTCCAGTTCCGCGATCCTCGGGGGCGGGGTGCCGGGCAGGTTGCCGGTCGGGGTGCCGGTCGGCCGGGCGGGTGTGTTGCCGGGCGGCCGGGCGAACGTGTGATCCATGTCCTGTTCGTCACTGTTCCGTGACAGCCGTGGCCGCGAGCTGTGTTCATGCACCATGGGAACGATTATCGCCATTCCATGCATTGGACGCATGAGGCCGCGGTGCCTACCTTCGAGGTATGCCATCAGTCAGTACCGAGGCACCCGCCACCCCGGGTGCCTCCGCCGCGCCGTCCGCTCCCGAGACCTCGACCCACACGTCCCCGGCCGGGAAGTCCGCCCCGTCCCCGGCGGGCACGTCCGCCGACTCGCTGCTCTCCCCCGGCCGCCCCGGCTACCGCCGGATGAGCTTCGCGCTCTTCGCCGCCGGGGTCGCGACCTTCGCCCTCCTCTACTCCACGCAGGCGCTGCTGCCCGCGATCTCCGCCGGGCTCGGTGTCACGGCGAGCCAGGCGAGCTGGACGGTGTCGGCGGCGACGGGCGCGCTGGCCGTCTTCGTACTGCCGCTGAGCGCGCTGTCCGAACGGTTCGGGCGGCGCACCCTCATGACCGTCTCGCTGGCGGTCGCGGTGGCGGTGGGGCTGCTGGTGCCGTTCGCGCCCGATGTGGAGTCCCTGGTGGCGCTGCGCGCCGTGCAGGGCGCGGCGCTGGCGGGGCTGCCGGCCTCCGCGATGGCGTATCTCGCGGAGGAGGTCCGGCCGAAGGCGCTGGTCGCCGCGATCGGGCTGTTCGTCGCGGGCAACAGCGTCGGCGGCATGAGCGGCCGGATCCTCACTGGCTGGGTCGCCCAGCTCTGGGGGTGGCGCGCGGCGCTGGGCGCGGTCGGTCTGATGGCCGTGGCGTGCGCCGTGGCCTTCCGGATCCTGCTGCCGAAGGCGCGCAACTTCCACCCGCGCTCGCTCAGCCCGGCGGGGCTGGCACGGACGGTGGCCGGCCATCTCGCCGATCCGCTGCTGCGCCGGCTGTACGCGATCGGCGGGCTGTTCATGACGGTCTTCGGCGCGGTCTACACCGTGATCGGCTACCGGCTGGTGGAGGCGCCGTTCAGCCTGCCGCAGGGCGTCATCGGCTCGATCTTCCTGGTCTACCTCGTGGGTACGGTCTCCTCGGCCGCGGCCGGCCGGCTGGTCGCCCGGCTGGGGCGGCGCGGCGCGCTCTACCTGGCCGTCGGTACGACGACGGCGGGGCTGCTGCTCTCCCTCGCGGACGCGCTCGCCGCCGTGCTGCCGGGCCTGGTGCTGATCACGGCGGGCTTCTTCGCGGGCCACGCGGTCGCCTCGTCCGCCGTGAGCCGTACGGCGAAGACGGCGCGCGCGCAGGCGTCGGCGCTCTACCAGTCGTCGTACTACCTGGGCAGCAGCGCGGGCGGCACGCTCGGCGCGATCGCCTTCCACGCGGGCGGCTGGGCCGCGACGGTGGCACTGGGGCTCGTGGCGGTGCTCGGGGTCGTCTCGATCACGCTGTACGGGACACGGGTCGCGCGCGCCGAGCGGGCCGCTCGGGGCGAACAGCGCCTGGCGCTTTCGTAGGAACCGTAAAGAACGGTAAAGAACGTCCAATTGCCGCTCCCTGTCGGGCAACTGTGCGCATGCCTCGACCGTCTAGCCCCCGGAACGCGCCCTTTCGGCGGCGCGCGGTGAAGGGGGACGGGGACGCATGGGACACATATCGCGCAGAGGGGCTGTGGCCGCGGGGATCGCGGGGCTCGTCGTACCGCTGACCGTGGCGGTGGCGGGCGCCGCGCCCGCGCAGGCGGCGTCGTGCACGACGAGCACGGGCCCGTACCAGAAGCAGGTCGAGAAGTTCCTGGGCCGGACGGCGGACGGCAAGCAGTCCCCCGCCGACTGCGCGGCCACCCGGGCCTTCCAGACGAAGCACGGCATCACCCCGAACATCGGCTACGCCGGACCCGTCACCTGGGGCGTGATGAGCCTGATGAACCAGCAGAAGGCGGCCGGCAAGACCCCCAACGCGGCCGGCAAGTGCCCGGTGAACAAAGGGCGTATCGCCTGCGTCGACCTCACGCGTCAGCTCAGCTGGATCCAGGACGGCAAGAAACTGGTGTACGGGCCGGTGCCCGTGCGGACGGGGCGGGACGGCTACGAGACCAGGACCGGGCTGAAGAAGATCTACTGGCGGGACAAGAACCACGTCTCGTCGATCTACGACGTGCCGATGCCGTACAGCCAGTTCTTCGACGGCGGTCAGGCCTTTCACTCGGCGGGCGTGAGCATGTGGAATCCGCCGGGCTCGCACGGCTGTGTGAACATGACCAAGGCCGATGCGACAAAGTACTGGTCGCTGCTGACAAAGGGCGACGACGTATATGTGTACGGGCGTAAGCCGGGTACCTGAGCAGCCTGGGTGAACGGCGAATCCGTGCCATTTGTCGGCGCGGAGCGGTAGCTTCCTGGAGACTGGTTCACAACTGATTCATGACTGGTTTCTACGGGTTGGACGGGCTACCGGGGTGACGCCATGAGCGAGAGTGCCGCAACACAAGATCTGGACGTCCGGCTGGAGAAGCACCGTACGGAGCTGACCGGCTACTGCTACCGGATGCTCGGTTCCGCGTTCGAGGCCGAGGACGCCGTGCAGGACACGATGGTGCGCGCGTGGAAGAGCTTCGACAAGTTCGAGGGCCGTTCCTCGCTCCGGTCCTGGCTCTACCGCATCGCGACCAATGTCTGCCTGGACATGCTCACGGCGGGCAACCGCAGGGCCCGGCCCATGGACCTCAGCGGTCCCACCCCGGTCGCCCAGGCCCAGCTCAACCCGCAGCCGGAGATCGTCTGGCTGGAGCCGGTGCCGGACGGCCGGGTCCTGCCGTCGATGGCGGACCCGGCCGAGGCGGCGGTGTCCCGGGAGTCGATCCGGCTGGCGTTCGTCGCGGCGCTCCAGCATCTCCCGCCCAAGCAGCGCGCCGTACTGATCCTGCGTGAGGTGCTGGCGTGGAAGGCGAGCGAGGTCGCCGAGCTGCTGGACACGACGGTCGCCTCGGTCAACAGCGCGCTCCAGCGGGCCCGCGCGACGATCGCCGAGTCCGAGCCGGCCACGACGGAGACGTCGGACCCGCTGGACGACGAGCAGAAGGCGCTGCTGGAGCGGTACGTCACGGCCTTCGAGGGCTACGACATGAAGGCGCTGACGGCGCTGCTCCACGACGACGCGAAGTTCACCATGCCGCCGTTCGACCTCTGGCTCCAGGGGCACGACGACATCGTGGCCTGGATGCTCGGCCCGGGCGCCGGCTGCCGTGGCTCGCGGCTGCTGCCGACGTTCGCCAACGGAACGCCGGCCTTCGCGCACTACAAGCCCACCGAGTCGGGCGACGGGTACCTGCCGTGGGCGCTCCAGATCATCGAGATCGAGGACGGCCGGATCTCCACGATGCACTGCTTCCTGGACACCGCGCGGTGGTTCCCGCTCTTCGATCTGCCGATGAAGCTGGAGAAGGAGAAGGAAGAGCAGGGGTAACGGGGCTCACCCGGCAGCGGGCAGGGGCAGGGGTGCGAACCGGTGGGCCTCCCAGAGCAGACGGGAGGCCTCCTCCGGGTAGTCGGTGACCGCGTTCGCCGCGCCGTCGAAAACCAGGACGCGCGGCTGCTTCGGGTCGTACGGGGGCCACTGCGTACGACCCGCGGCGAACGCGGTCCACTCGGCGCGGAAGCGGGCCGACAGGGCCTCCGCCTCCGCCGGCGGCTCCTCCCCCATGAGCATGGTCGCGAGCCGGCCCGTGAGGTTGCCGAAGGTCAGCGGCACGTCCAGGGCGTGACAGGCCCCGAGGGCGCCGCCCGTCGCGGGGGCCGGCCAGGTCAGTTCGTAGCAGCGGACGATGCCCCCGCCGTCCGCGTGCGCCCGCGCGAGATGGAGGCTGGGCATCCGGAACAGCCAGTCGGAGAAGACGAGTTCGTGCAGCCGTTCGGCGTCGGCGGCCGGATGGGCGGCGCGGTAGGCCGCGGCGCTGTCGGCCACCGGTCCGAAGGCCCGCAGGACGGCGCGCGCCTGCTCCTCGGTGACCTGGCCGAGCTGTCCGGCCATGGCGCTGAACAGCCGGTATTCGTCGCGGTTGTGGCCGACGATCAGCTCGACGTCCCGCGCGGCACCGTCCGCCAGTGCCTCCCAGGGTGCGCGCGGCAGTACGTCGCCGTCGACCACCGGTGAGTACGGCACGGCCGTACGGGCGACCGCGCCCCAGCGGTCCTCCCGGGCGGGCATGGTGCGCGCCACCGCCGCCCCCGCGGCGACCAGCCGGTCGGGCGCGACCGCCGCCAGCTCCGCCACCGTCGGCCGGACGTCCGGGCCCAGTTCGGCGGCGATCGCGGCGGAGAGGTCCGCGGCCAGCTCGGGCGAGAAGTACGTACCGGGCACGCTCTGCGCGATGGCCCGCGAGAACAGCCCGGCCGCCCGCTCCATGACCAGCAGCGCGGCGATCGATCCCGCGCCGGCCGACTCCCCGAAGACGGTGACGCGGCCGGGGTCCCCGCCGAACGCGCCGATGTTGTCCCGTACCCACTCCAGGGCGGCGACCTGGTCGAGCAGGCCGCGGTTGGCGGGCGCCCCCTCGATCCAGGCGAAACCCTCCACCCCGATGCGGTAGTTGAGGGTGACCACGACCACGCCGCCCTCTCGCGCGAGCCGCCCGCCGTCATAGCCGGGGTCGCCCGCGGTGCCCGACATGTACGCGCCGCCGTGGATCCACACCATGACCGGCAGTCGGGCGGCGCGGTCCGTAGCGGGGAGCGCGGGCGACCAGACGTTGACGGTCAGCCAGTCGTCCGCCCGCGCGGCACCGTCGCCGTCGCTGTCGCCAACAGGCCGCCCGATATCGTTCGCCACCACCACCTGCGGGCACGGCGGCCCGAACTCACCGGCGTCCCGCACCCCCGCCCAGCCGGTGGCGGGGCGCGGCGCGGCGAACCGCAGGGCGCCGACGGGCGGTTGCGCGTAGGGGATGCCGCGGAAGACCGCGACGCCACCCTCCAGGCGGCCCCGCACTCTCCCGGCGGCGAGGCTCAGCTCCGTACCGGTCGCCGTCCCTGGCTCCGTCTCCGCGGAATCGGCAGCGGTCATCGGAAGTCCTCTCGGCCGGGCCGACCGGGCGGGTCGGCGGGGTACGCCGTACGCGACGCACCCCGACAACGTCCCGCCCACGCGCCCGGGTTCCGTACCGGCCCGCGTGTCAGGCCGGCTTGCGGATCAGCAGGCAGCCCTGCGGGACCCGCGCATCCGGCTCCCTCATCAGCGTGGCGTCCACGACGAGCCCGGCACCCGTGGCCAGCTCCGCGAGGTGGCCGGGTGGCAGCAGATGGACGTCGAGGGACATGGGGTGGCCCCCATACCCCTCCTCCTTGCGCCGCCGTTCGTCACCGACGTGGAAGCCGAGCAGGAGATGGCCGCCGGGAGCGAGCACCCGGTGGAACTCGTCGAACACCGCCGGGAGTACGTCACGCGGGAGGTGGATGACCGAGTACCAGGCGACCACGCCGCCGAGTGCGCCGTCCGCCGACTCCAGGGCCGTCATCGTCCCGATGTCGAAGCGCAGCTCCGGATGGGCCCGCCGGGCGACGCCGACCATCCCCGGGGACAGCTCCACGCCGAACGCGTTTGCCCCGAGGGAGTGCAGATACGCCGTCACATGACCGGGACCGCACCCCACATCGGCGACGGGACGCCCCCCGGCGGCCCGCACGAGCGCGGCGAAGGCGCCCAGCATTGCCCGCCCCAGCACGTCCCGCTCGAAGGCGGGGCGTACGAGCGCGGCGTAGTCGACGGCGACGGTGTCGTACGACGCCCGGGTCTCACTCAGATAGATCGGCTCGGTCACGCCCGGACCCTATCCCTCCCCCGCCACGTCCTCCCGCTCGGCGGTCCCCGCCATCCCCGCCAGTCCCGCCAGATCCAGCAGCAGCCACAGCTCACGCCCCACACCGCGCAGCCGCAGCGGGCGGCCCTGTCTACGGGCGTCGAGCCGGAGCGCGGCGAGTACGTCGACGGCCGCCAGGTTCGGCCGCCGCAGCCCGGCGACCTCACAGACGACGGCCTCGCCGGGGCCGGCCCCGTACAGCCGGCCGGCCAGCTCGGCGCGGAGCCGGGGGACGTCGTCGGGGGTGACATGTCCCGCGACGACGAGAACGATCGGATCACTGGCATCCACACCAGGCAGACCGGTCCCACGCCCGGAACTCATCGCGGCGCACGTGCACGGCCCATACGCCGCGAGGGGCCGCCGGGGTGGCCTGCCGGGCGGGCCGTCAGCTGACAGGCAGCTCGGAGGTGTCGATGGCCAGGTCGAAGGGGGCGGGGAGGGTGAGCTTGCCTCCGTATTCGACCGCCTGAAGCGTGCGGTATGTACCGCCTTCCGGCTCGCCGTAGAGCGTGGCGGTCGGACTGTCCGACACCCAGGGATCGAGGAGCAGGTAGAGCGGAACGCCTGCCTGGGCATAGCCGTGCGCCTTGGCGATGCGGTCGTGATTGGCGTTGCCGCGCGAGGTGATCTCCACGACGAGTTTCGCCGACTCCGCCGGAATCTGGTGGCCTGGACCCATCACGTCTTCTGTGGCCGCCACCAGTAGATCAGGTACGTAGAGCCCCCGTCGGCCCGGCACAGACACACCCAGCGTCTGAAAGACTTCCCAATCCTCCGGGATAACGGCGTACAGGCGACGTTGCAGCATGGCCGCGGTCAGGTTGTGGTCCCTGGACGGGGTGGGTGACACGGTGATGATCCCCTCGATGATCTCCACCTTGCAGCCCTCGGGTGCGTCCGTCTGCTCCCAGATACGGACAAGGTCGTCCCAGCCCGGCTCGGGCTCGTGGTCGACGGTGAGTGCGCTCATGGCGGTCTCCTTCGTCATGTCACCGTGTTACCGATTCCAGCATGCCGAACGGGACCGGCGGCCGTCCACCGATCCCGTTCACCCGAATGAGGAAACCGCAGGTCAGGCGATACGTTCCCGCACCACCGGCGTGGTTTCGTACGCCGTGCCCGCCGGGCTGATGTCGTACGTGCCCTCCAGCGCCTCGGCCGCGTACGCGAACTTCTCCGGGGTGTCCGTGTGCAGCGTCAGCAGGGGCTGGCCCGCGGTCACCGGGTCGCCCGGCTTGGCGTGGAGTTCGATGCCCGCGCCCGCCTGGACCGGGTCCTCCTTGCGGGCGCGGCCCGCGCCCAGGCGCCAGGCGGCGACGCCGACGCCGTACGCGTCCAGGCGGGTCAGGACGCCCGTGGCGGGGGCCGTGACGACCTGCTGTTCGCGGGCGACCGGGAGGGCCGCGTCCGGGTCGCCGCCCTGCGCCGCGATCATCCGGCGCCAGACGTCCATCGCGGAGCCGTCGGCGAGAGCCTTCGCCGGGTCGGCGTCCTTCAGGCCCGCAGCGTCGAGCATTTCGCGCGCCAGGGCCAGGGTCAGTTCCACGACGTCGGCCGGGCCGCCGCCGGCCAGCACCTCGACGGACTCGCGGACCTCCAGGGCGTTGCCCGCGGTGAGCCCCAGCGGGGTGGCCATGTCGGTGAGGAGCGCGACGGTCCGTACGCCGTGGTCGGTGCCCAGGCCGACCATGGTGGCGGCGAGTTCGCGGGCGTCCTCGATGGTCTTCATGAAGGCGCCGGAGCCGACCTTGACGTCCAGGACCAGCGAGCCGGTGCCCTCGGCGATCTTCTTCGACATGATGGAGGAGGCGATCAGCGGGATCGCCTCGACGGTGCCGGTGACGTCCCGGAGCGCGTACAGCTTCTTGTCGGCGGGGGCCAGTCCGTCGCCCGCCGCGCAGATGACCGCGCCGGTGGTGCCGAGGACGTCCAGCATCTCGGCGTTGGAGAGCAGCGCCCGCCAGCCGGGGATGGCCTCCAGCTTGTCGAGGGTGCCGCCGGTGTGGCCGAGACCGCGCCCGCTGAGCTGCGGCACGGCGGCGCCGCACGCGGCGACCAGCGGGGCCAGCGGGAGGGTGATCTTGTCGCCGACGCCGCCCGTGGAGTGCTTGTCGGCGGTGGGGCGGGACAGCGCGGAGAAGTCCATGCGCTCGCCGGAGGCGATCATGGCGGCGGTCCAGCGGGCGATCTCCGTACGGTTCATGCCGTTGAGCAGGATGGCCATCGCCAGCGCCGACATCTGCTCGTCGGCGACCTCGCCGCGCGTGTAGGCGTCGATCACCCAGTCGATCTGCTCCGGGCTCAGTTCGCCCCGGTCGCGCTTGGTGCGGATGACGGAGATGACGTCCATGGCGGTCCTAATCCTTGCGTTCGACTACGTACGTACAGCGGCCCCGGGGCGCCCCGGGGCGCGCGGCCCCGGGGGCCGGGTGGGAGGTGGATGTTAAAAAAAAACAACCCCCCCACCAACCCAAACAACAAGGAATTGGGGATAATGGGTTTAA